>NZ_LMMW01000013.1:0-112669 GCF_001422845.1 Methylobacterium sp. Leaf100
GGCCGGCTGCGCTCGCCCGACCAGCTCCGCCGGCCAAGCTACCCGTGGCGGAGCGGCCAACCGTGCACTAACTTTATCCTCGGACCACCTCGTGGGGGCCGATCATGCAAGCGCCGTCAGCGCTGTAGCCCTCTTGGTGATTGATGCGGCGGGTCTGGAAAGAGGCGTGGAGACGATCCCAGCCCTTGGCCTCGTCAGCATGAACGACGCTACCAGGGGCCACGCGCTCGACGATGGTCGGCACCGACTCGGCTTCGGAGCGGAAGGCGAAGGCAACAGCCTTGCCCTTGGTCTCACGGATCACGACGACGACGCGGCGCTTGCCGGTCTGGTTCTCGGCAAAGCGACGGTCGCGGCGATCCGCCTTCATGTTCTCGGGGCGGACGTGGCCGCCGAAGTAGGCGCCGTCGACCTCGACGTTACCCGCCAGAGTAACATCGGCCGCCTCGGCAGCGACGGCCTCGCGCAGCTTGTGCGCCATCACGAAGGCCGTCCGGTACTGGCAATCAAGGTCGCGTGAGAGCTGGAGGGCGGAATGGCCCTTGGCGCCGTTGGCGAAGATCGCGATAGCGAGGAGATGGTCACGGATGGGGAGCTTACGGGAGGCGAAGATGGTCCCGCTGGTGACGCTGTACTGGTGACGGCAACCGGCGCACTTAAAGAGCTTCCGGGTGGCGATGAAGGAGTGCTTGAGGCAACCGCAGCGGGGGCAGAACGCCTCGCCATCGGTAGCGGCCCAGCGGATAGCCTTGAACGTGGACCAAGCCTCATCGTCCGACATGCGGGCGACCTTGGTGAGGTTGAGGGTGCGGGCCGCCTTGGAGAGGAGAAAGTGCTGGGCCACGGGGTAAACCTCAACGTTTTGCGTTGAGGTGAGTTCTATGGGTTCATTGCGCCTTCGTCAACGCTTTTAATTGCCTTGACGCAAAAAACCTCACGCGCTACCTATGAGCCAAGATGACACCTCAGCATTGCCGCGCAGCACGAGCTTGGTTGGATTGGTCGCAGGGCGATCTCTCCAAACGCGCCAGTATCGGACTGAGTACGATCCGCCAGTTCGAGAACGGCCTGCGCACGCCGATCACCAACAATCTGCTGGCGATGCGGCGTGCTTTTGAGGATGCCGGAATCGTTTTGAGCGACGACCCGGCCGGGATCACCTACAGGGGCAATCCCGGCGGGCTAGATCAAAACGAGCGTGGCGTGGACCCTTGATGTGACAGGCCGCGCACGATCTTAGAGACCGTGCCGCTGTGCACGCAAAAATAGAAAGCGGCCCGCGACTGGCTCCACCGCTTCACCAGAACGGCGTGGAGGATATTGCCCGCCGTCTGGAGGTCACAGGGGAACTCAGGACGCCGAGTCGGGCTCTTAAGGTTCTTTCGAGATTTTGCCATGGGAAATCCTTGTCGCTGACTGCGAAGGGACTTCCGGCTTGAAGAGAGCCGCGAGAGATGCGATATTCCGGTGGTGGGCACCGTCGCATTCTGCGTTCTCTTCCTAGCCAGAAGGTAGTTCAGTCTGTGTTGGTCCTGGCCGGGCCGGAGGTCCCTTTGTGAGAGGGATTCTCCGGTCCGACTACGTTCCTCTCCCGGCGCGAACCGTCGCCAGAGAGCTAGCGTGCAACTTCATCACATTACACCTGCCTCGACTTGCGGACCATTGGGTGACGCGGATATCGGGGCCTTGTAGCGTCCGTCTTGGACTTCAATGAGTCGGTTGGCGCGGGTAAGGTTCAGCACAGTGGTGTGGATTTGGCGCCCGCCCGTCTCTCCGTCAGGGAAGTAACCAGCTTTAACCGCCGCAAGCCTCAGATCTTCTTTAGAGGTTATGCCGCGCTTAAAAGCTTCTCGGACAACAAAGTCTTGCAGAGGAAGCAGTGGTGCATGAATACGACTATCGTCGCCGTGCCTACGCATCTCTACAGCCATCATTGATTGAATCGCCGACCGCTCCTCTTGAAGCGATTTAGTGGCATTCTCCAGCCGTTGCTCAAGCTCACGCATGTGTCGATTATGCTCGCGCACAACCTCACTCTCCCGCGCAGCGAGAATTTCTAGTCTTTCTTGAAGATCAGCACGGATATCCCGCATGGCAGCCCCGCATTCTCAATCAACTTATGGAATGCCGCCTCATAACGCAAGCCCAATGAGAGGCCAATGAATCATTGAATCCGCCAACAAGTACCAATGAGGAACGAAAGAGGGGTATGAATGAGCCAATCCCTTAAAAGACAATGATTTAGACACCATGACTGTCTCTATGCCACCTCAACGCTTTTGGGTGAGGTTGCTGCATAATACCGGACTTCTCCCCCGCATCGGGTGCGTGCGCCCCGGCGGCGGGCTGATGGGTAGCGAGGTGGTATCGAGTGAATCCGCCAGCGCCGTGACACGCCGGGCAGTCCGGTGGAACAGTCGGCTGGTCTGCACAGCAAGCGCAGTTGCGGGCGACGAACCCTTCCACCGGGAACGACTCGCCAGAGATGTAGGTGCGATACTCTTTGCGGGCGCCCTCTAGTGCGACGACGATGCCTGTCAGCACCGGATGCGCCCCAGCCATCTCTATGGCTTTCATGGCCTCGCCAATTGCCTGGTCTGGGTCGGCCGACGCTTTATCGGCCTCGACAGCCTGCCTTTTGCCGTATGTTTCTTCGAACAAAGCCATGACTGCGGCAGCTTCCGCGTCTCCAGCCTCTTGTTCGGTGACCCCCTTGCCGAAAACGACCTGACAGCCGGCCAGCATGTTGCGCATGACGGTGATGCTGACCACGAGCGCCGGGGAGTGCTCACCGTCCATCAGAGGGATTTGATTGCTCATTTCAATGGCTCCGTAGTTCGATATGGACAGAATAAACAACTGCGTTTATACGTCAATAGACAACGGCGTTTATGAGGGCGCTTTGACGGAATTATCGCAGTCGGATACTCCCCGCCGGATGGGGCGACCTCCGATCAAAACCGGCATGAAGATGGTCAAGCAGACCGTATGGCTTGACCCGCCGCTCGTGGCGCGCATCATCGGGGCCGTTGGCGCTCGGGGCATGTCCGAGTTCATGCGCGAGGCGGCGGAAGCCGAACTCAAGCGCCGCGAACGCATGAAGCCGAAAACACCTTCGGACGCCGAGCCCTGATTTCCCACCCCCGCCGCGAGCGCCCCCGCCCCAATCCGAAAACCGATTGAGGGGAGGGGGACTAGGGGACCGGGATGGGGTCGCAAGACCATCCGTTCGCGAGCCTGAGCAGCACGTCCGCATGGCAGGCCTCATGCAGATCGCAACGGCACGCGAGGTTGCGGCCCTTGAGGTATGAGCGTGCCGCCTCGGCTGGCGACATGCCCCGGCAACGCTCGCGGAAGCGCGCGAGCCACCGATGCCCGGCGGGATGCATCTCCGGCTTCAAGTAGCCCTCGACCGCGTTCCGGTAGAACTGTACGACCTGATCGCGCGAGAGGGCATCCACCATGGGCGTCGGGTCGCCGCCGTCCTCGAAATCGCATCCGCTCGGCGCGCCGATGACGAACGGATTGCCCCAGACGGACGGCCGGGCCACGTTCACGGCCGGCAGCCCGTTCGTCGCCAGGGAATGGGCCTGGAGGCTGAAGCCGGCCTTGCGCGAAAGCTTCAGGCGGACCGGACGCTCGCTCACAGTTCGCCTCCCTGCGCGAGGTTAGGAGCGACGTGGGTGGTGGGGGCAGGGACGACGACGAACCCGCGCCGCTCTAGACGCTCCAGGATGCTCTGCGCTTCGGCGTAGTAGCCCTCGTAATGCCCTGTGCATGTCGGATCGAACAGGCTGATCCCCTCGTCTCGCTCGCGCTTGTAGTCGGCCAAGTGCCCGTCCATGCCGGCCCACGACTCGGCCAAGGCCTGAATGATTTCGTCGGCGAATTTTGCCATCTCAATTCCTCCCGGAGAGGGAGGGGGCGGGGACGCTGACGAGGCGCGGGTCGCGAGCCAAAAACCGGCGCACCAAAGCCTCTCGCGATGGATCACGGTTCAGCATATTCGCCTCGTGGGTCCACCAGCCCTTCTGACGGGGCTCTTTCGCCTCGCGGGACCGCTGTCGGCAGAGATCAACTAGGTCGATCACGCGCTCGTCCTCCCGGAGAGGGAGGGGGCAAGTGCGGTGGCGTCTGCGAGGTCGGCCCGCATCTCAGCGGCGATCTCGGGGTCCACAATCTCCCAATCGGCGAGCTTCATGCAGTCGCCGCAGATGGCTTTGCCATTGACGTTGCGCCCATCATCCTCCCTGTTCGCCACGTCGCCGCACCGAGCACAGTTGGCGTCGAAGCCGGCATCGAGCCAATCGCTGTCCGTAATGCTGTCGCGGCGACGGCCATCCCATTGCTCAACGCGGGTCGCCTCGTACCCGCCGCTCGCTGAGCATGCGTGGCACTCGCACGTCTGCCCTTCCGGTCGGTCCTCGTCGTCATCGTCGCAATCCTCCGCACGGAAGCGGATGGCCGCCTCACGCGTCATGGCGCGGATGACCTCGTGGTCGGACTCGCCGGGCGTGCCGACGATCCATGTTGGCATGGGTGGCTTCGGCGTGATTGTCCCGATGGGTAGCGCCGTTGCCGCCGGGGCGGGCGGCAGGGCGAGAGCCGCGGCGGCGGCGCCCCCGAGCGCGATGAACTGACGGCGGTTGGTGTTCGCGGTCATGCGCTGGCCCTCCCTGCGGAAGAGGCGGGGGTGAAGCGGGCCGAGCGACGCGGGTAGATGCGCCGGACAGTGCCTTCGCCAGCCAGATCGCGGCGGTAAGCCTCGTCAATCTGGCGGCCCCACGGGCTGTTTGCTGGGAAGGGGTTCCAGGGGCAGGGCGTGCGGCGCCGGGCTACCGCCACTCCGATCTCGGCGAAGGCTTGCTCACAGGCCTCCCTACCGATAGGCAGGCGGGACGAGGCGTGAACAGAGTGTGCGGGCCTTTGTGCGGCCGAAAACACCGTCTGTTCTTTTATGTCCGATTTGTCGGCCGAGCTAAGTGCTGATTTCCCTAAGGAAATTTGGCTGGGGCGCCAGGATTCGAACCTGGGAATGGCGGTACCAAAAACCGCTGCCTTACCACTTGGCGACGCCCCATCGGCGCAAGGCCGGGTGGTGTTTAGACGGAGTGGGGGAGGCTGGCAACAGGGCGACGCCGGCTTTATGAGCGGGTGGGGAGTAGGGAGCACGCGGCGGATGGCGGGACGGATCGCGATGGTGACCGGGGCCGGCTCGGGCATCGGCCGGGCGGTGGCCCTGGGGCTCGCCGAAGCCGGCTACGCCGTGGTGCTGGCCGGGCGGCGGCGGGCGCGGCTCGAGGCTGTCGCCGAGGCGGTGCGGGGGCAGGGGGGCGAGGCCCTGTCCGTCGAGGCCGATGTCGCCGACCCGGATTCCGTCGCGCGGTTGTTCGCGGCGACCCGGGAGGCGTATGGCCGCCTCGACGTGCTGTTCAACAACGCCGGCGTGTTCACCCCGAGCGTGCCCGTGGACGAGGTGGCGCTGGCCGATTGGCGTGCCAGCGTCGACGTGAACCTCACGGGCGCCTTCCTGTGCACGCAAGGGGCGTTCCGGCTGATGAAGGCGCAGGACCCGCGCGGCGGGCGCATCATCAACAACGGCTCCATCGCCGCCCAGGTGCCGCGCCCGAACTCGGCGCCCTACGCCGCCACCAAGCACGCCATGACGGGGCTGACCCGCGCCACCTCCCTCGACGGGCGCGCCCACGACATCGCCTGTGGGCAGATCGACGTCGGCAATGCCGAGACCGAGATGACGCGGGCCTTTTCGCACGGCGCCCGGCAGGCCGACGGCAGCATCAAGCCGGAGCCGGTGATGGACGCGGCCCACGTGGCGGACGCCGTGGTCTACATGGCGGGGCTTCCGCCCTCGGCCAACGTCCAGTTCATGACCGTGCTCGCGACGAAGATGCCGTATATCGGCCGGGGCTGAGCCCATTCCGGCGGCTTTGCGCTTCCCCCCGGAAACGCCTACACAGCCCGCTCTCTCGGGTCGCCGTCCGGCGGCCATCGTCCGCCCGCCGCGGACCCGGAACACCGTTGCCCGCCATGCTGATGCAGACCGAGACCAAATCCGCCGAACACAAAGCGCCCGACCCGAAGAGCGATCCCGTCGCCCGGCGCCGCACCTTCGCGATCATCTCGCACCCGGATGCCGGCAAGACCACGCTCACGGAGAAGCTGCTGCTGTTCGGCGGCGCCATCCAACTCGCCGGCGAGGTCAAGGCCAAGCGCAACCGCGTCTCCACCCGCTCCGACTGGATGGGCATCGAGAAGGAGCGCGGCATCTCCGTCGTCACCTCGGTGATGACGTTCGAGTACGGCGATTGCGTCTTCAACCTCCTCGACACCCCGGGCCACGAGGACTTCTCGGAGGACACCTACCGCACCCTGACGGCGGTGGATTCGGCCGTGATGGTCATCGACGCGGCCAAGGGCATCGAGGCGCGCACGCGAAAACTGTTCGAGGTCTGCCGCTTGCGCGACATTCCCATCGTCACCTTCATCAACAAGCTCGACCGCGAGGCCCGCGACCCGTTCGAGCTGCTGGACGAGATCGAGAAGGTGCTGGCCCTCGACGTCGCCCCCGTCACATGGCCCATCGGCCGGGGGCGGAGCTTTGCCGGCACCTACGACCTAGGCAACGGCCGGGTGCGCCGCCTCGACGCCGCCGACGATGCCGGCACCGTGCCGGTGACGGGCGTCGACGATCCGCTGTTCGATGGGCTCCTGACGGAGGAGGGCGAGGTCGCCACCTGGCGCGAGGAGGCGGAGCTCGCCGAGTCCGGCCTGAAGCGCTTCGATCTGGAGGCGTTCCGGGAGGGGCACCTCACGCCGGTGTTCTTCGGCTCGGCGCTCCGCAACTTCGGCGTGCGCGACCTCATCGACGGGCTCGCCCGCTTCGCCCCGCCGCCGCGCGGCCAGGACGCCGACAAGCGCCTCGTGGAGCCGACGGAGCCGAAGATGACCGGCTTCGTGTTCAAGATCCAGGCGAACATGGATCCGAACCACCGCGACCGCATCGCCTTCATGCGGGTGTGCTCGGGCCGGCTCAGCCGGGGCATGAAGGCCAAGCTCGTGCGAACCGGTAAGCCCATGTCGCTCTCCGCGCCGCAATTCTTCTTCGCCCAGGACCGCGCCATCGCGGACGAGGCGTTCGCGGGCGACGTCGTCGGAATCCCCAACCACGGGACCCTGCGCATCGGCGACACCCTGACGGAGGGCGAGGAGATCGTGTTCCGCGGTGTGCCGAGCTTCGCCCCCGAGATCCTGCGGCGGATCAAGCTCACGGACGCGATGAAGGCCAAGAAGCTGCGCGAGGCCCTGCAGCAGATGGGCGAGGAGGGCGTGGTGCAGGTGTTCCGCCCGCATGACGGCTCCCAGGCCATCGTCGGCGTGGTCGGCGCCCTGCAGCTCGACGTTCTGAAGGAGCGGCTCCAGGCCGAGTACGGCCTGCCCATCGACTACGAACCGACCCGGTTCTCCATCTGCCGCTGGATCGAGGCCGACAAGGAGACCGATCTGGACAACTTCATCGGCAGCCACGGCTCGGCCCTGGCGAGCGACCTCGACGGCGCGCCGGTGTTCATGGCCACCACGGCGTTCTCCCTGCGCTACGAGGAGGAGCGGGCGCCCGCATTGCGGTTCTCCGACATCAAGGATTACCAGAAGCGCGCGGTGGCCTGAGCCGGTTTCGGGTTCGCAGGCTTCGGGCGCGGGCTCACGCGGTCCCGCCCAGCTTGATGCCGGCGCGGCGGAAGAATTCGAGCAGCAGGTGGTTGAGTTCGCTGCGGGTCACGTCGCTCTGCGACACGTCGTGGACGAAGACGCGCGCCTCGACTTCGAGACTCTCGCCGAGTTTCGTCAGGAGCAGCACCGGCGCGGGGTCGGCCGCGACGTTGGGATGACGGGCGGCGACGGCGACGAGGATGTCGCGCGCCAGCGCGAGATCCGTGTCCTGGGCCAGCACCACCGGCAGGCGCAGGCGCTGGGACACGTCCGTCAGGGTCTTGTTGCGGACGATGGACGTGATGATGTCGGTGTTCGGCACGATGAGGTCCGTGCGATCGCCCGTGGCGAGGAGCGTCGAGCGGACGCTGATCTTCTTGACACGCCCCTCCTCGCCCTTGACCGTCACGAGGTCTCCGACCCGGATCGGGCGTTCGGCCAGGACGATCAGCCCCGAGACGAAATTCGAGACGATGCTCTGCAGGCCGAACCCGACGCCGACGGAGAGCGCGCCGGCGATCACCGTCAGGCTCTGCGGATTCACCCCGAGCTGACCCAGCGCCAGGAGGAGGGTGAGCACGAGGCCGCCATAGCCCACCACCGTGATCACGGAGTAGCGGGCGCCGGCGTCGAGGCGCGTCTGCGGCAGGACCCTGCGGTCGAGCCAACCCGTCGCGGCCCGCGTCAGGGCCACGCCGACGATGGCGGTCAGGGCGGCGAACCCCGCAGCGCCGACGAGGGTGCGGACATCGCCCGGATGGGTGCCGAGGAACGCGTCCCGGAACGGGTTGAGTTCGCCGTAGGCGAGGTTCCAGGGGCCGATGACGACGAAGATCATCGCGGTCACCGCGAGGACGTTCAGCACGCCCGAGACCACGGCCGAGCCGAGGGCCAGGGTGTCGGGCGGCACCGCCAGGGCCCGGCTGAGGCGCAGCAGCCGCGGGCTGGTCTCGATGTCGGCCCGGGTCACGAACAGGGCGTCGACGCAGATCAGCACCACCCAGCCCAGGGCGAGGAGCAGGCCCGTGACGATCAGGCGGCCGATGAGGAAGCCGCCGAGGGCCGTGTAGCCGGCGAGCATCGCCGCGAACGAAACCGCGAGCCCTGCCCAGACGACGGGCGTCAGGATCGTGAGGGAGGCGGCCGACCGCGCCGCCGGCATCGCGTCCGACTCGGCCGGGGCCTCGTCCCGGCTCAGGCGCAGGAGGGCCAGCCCCAGGAGCGCGCAGCACAGGGCGATCATCGCCATGGTGGCGGCCTGACTGATCACGATGCGGAAATGCGCCGCGACGGCGAACTCGGCGAACACCAGATCGGCGGCGTAGACCAGGATCAGGGCGTGGCCCGTACGCGCGACGATCAGGGCCGTCCCGTCGCTGACGGCGAGGAGCCGGTGGGCCGGATCGCGCGGCGCCACCATGGCCCGGAGGATGCCGGCCCCGAGGAGGGCGCCCGCGACGGCGGCGAGCACGCGGAAGATGATCGAATCGAGGCTGCCGGGCGTGAAATCGATGTCGTCGTTCAGGACGAGGAGCAGCACGACCGCGAGGGGGAACGAGCAGACGGTGAGCGTCATGTCGAGGAGGGCGTGCACGGCGGCGCGTCGCCGGGGGCTGATGCTCGTCCGCGCGGCGAAACGCTGCCAGCGGTCCAGGGTGTACCGGCGCGCCTTCCGGATCGCCGCGTAGAGCAGCAGCAGGCCCGTCAGGACCACCGCGGCGCCGATGGCGATCTCGGCGGCGTCGTCACCCTCCTGGCCGGCCGCCATGGCGGTGCCGAGATCGGACAGCTTGCCGGCGACCTGCGGCAGCGCCCGGTCGACGAGTTCGCTCCAGAATCCGAAGGAGAGCGGGCTTGCGCCGCGGGCGAACAGGCGCGCGGCGAAGAGCCTGCGCCGCGCCTCGGTGATGCGATTGCCGAGGCCGTCGAGGTCGGCCGCGAGGGCCTTGTCCGCCTGGACCCGCTCCTCGGCGGACCGGAGGGCGTCGTCGGCCGCCCGGATGGCGGCGTCGCGCTCTGGTGGCGGTTCGATTCGGCCGGCGTCGAGCCGTGCCGTCCGCGCCCGTTCCAGGGCCGCCGCGTCCCGGGCCTGCACCTCGCGGCTCTCCGCCGCCAGGGCCTCGGCCCGGTCGCGGAGCGCGGAGAGCCCGGCGAAGTCGGCCTGCCGGAGGGGGAGTTCGGCGGCGATCTCGGAAAGGGACCGGCGCAGATCCGGGCGCGGGCCGTCCTGCGCCGCCGCGCCGCCGCCGACCACGCCGAAGAGGAGCGCGAGGATGAGGGACACCCGCTGGGCGAGCCGCCCGGCCGGGCCGGTGGGAGGGGCGATCATCGGGGACGGGCCGGCGCGTCGGAGCGGGTCCGCTCAGAACTTGCCCAGCATGGGGAAATCCACGCTGAGGGCGGATTCGGCGGCCAGCGGCGCCTCGCGCTTGCGCGGCTTGCGGTTGATGACCTGCTTCAGCTTCGACTTCAGCACCGACATGTCGAACGGCTTGAGGATGAAGGCGTCGGCGCCGGCCTGGTGGGCGAGGTTGATGTCTTCGAAGTCGAACGAGGCTTCGGTGAGGATGAAGGGCGTGTTCATCAGGGCGTCGTCGGCGCGTATCTCGCGCAGGAAGGCGAGGCCGTCCATGGGCTCCATGTCGAGGTCGGAGATCACCAGGGCGTATTTCCGCGTCCGCAGGCGCTCCAGGGCCGTCGGCGCATCGTTGACGCCCTCGACATCGGGAAACCCGAGCCGGTTCATGAGCAGGATGACGAGCTTCAGGAGCTTCTCCTGGTCGTCGACGATGAGGATCGGGGGCGTCTCGCTCATGGGTTTCGCGTCTCAAGGCCGGGGGCGGCGACGGGGCGTCCGGATGGGGTTCAGACGAACAGGTGGTCGATGCCCTGCTTCGACATGGATTCGCTCTGCAACTGCATGGCCAGGGCGTGGATGCCCGTGGCCTTCGGGGTGCCGCGCTGGAACATCGGCATGAGGTTGGCCTTCACGAACACGGCGTCGTTAGCCGGTCCGCGCACGCCCGTGGAGAACGAGTTCACGAATTCCCGCTTCACGATCTCGCGCCACTCGACGATCTGCACGTCGCGGTGGCGCGTGTCGTTGCCGATGCGGTTGAAGGTGTCGCTCACCGAGGCGCGTTCGCCCTCGATGATCTGCGCGGCGAAGTTCTGCTCCACGATGAGGAAGCTGGTGATGACGGAGAACTCGTTCTTCTTCTGGGCCTGACGGGTGATCTCGCCGAGCTGCCGGGCGCGCGTCGGCGCATCGGCGGCGAGGTTCAGCCGGGAGAAGTAGATGAGATGGACGAGGCTCGTCCGTTTGGCGCGCATGATCGTGGCCCGTGATGGTCGCGTCCCGAGCCTAGACGCGCCGGCCATAACGGAGCGTAAAGACGCGCCACCGCGGATTCCTACAGGCTGCGCGACAGCACCAGGGGCTGGCTGCCGCCGTGGCCGGCGCGGGCATAGGGGGAGGGGGCGTGCGACGGGCGGCCGTAGATCGTCGGCGCGCGGGCGCGGCCCACCTCCTCGGCCAGGGACTTCACCAGACCCTCCGACACGGAGCGGGCGGTGGCCAGCACCATCTGGTTGGCCTCCACGGCCTTGGTGAAGCGCCGGTGCGCCGCCTTCAGGGCCTCGATCCCCTCCGGCGCGAAGCGCGTCAGCGCGATGGCGTTGGCCTTGATGGTCTCCAACCCCTGCAGATAGGCCGCCGACAGGCCGGTCTTCCGCTCGGTTTCGGCCAGCCCCTCGTGCAGGCGCCCGACGCGGATGTGGTCGCTCTCGCGGGCCAGCACCGCCTCCAGGGCGTCGAGGGTCTCCATGACGCGGGCCACCAGGGCCCCGGCTCCGGCGCGGTCGACGATGCGCAGGGGGCCCTCAGTTGACGGAGCCATTCGCGCCCTCCTGCATCTTCATCATCTCGCGAAACACCTGATCGCCGATGCCGACGCCGCCGCTCTTCACGATCTGGCCGGCATATTCCTTGGTGAGCATCGAGCGGTAGACGCCGCCGCCCGTGCCGTTGTCGCCGAGGGGGCCCTCGGTGCCGTCGGACTGGGTCAGCCGGTCGAGGCTCTGCTCGAGGAACATGGTCTCGAACTCCGAGGCGGCCTTCCGGGCCTTCGCCTCGGCGGCGCTCTTGGTCGTCGCCGCCGCGCCGGTCGCCGGAGCGTTGGCCGCCGCGGCGGTCTTGGAAGCGCCCGCGGCGGCCCTGGTGGCGCCCGTGACGGTCTTGGCGATGTCGCCGACGATGGCTTTTCCGACGCCGATGGCGGCGGTGGCGGCAAGGGGAGCGAACAGCATGGTCAACGCCTCGTGCTGGGGGAGGGGGAAGAGCGCATCACATCACCTCTATGTCGGCCTGCAGGGCCCCGGCGGCCTTGATCGCCTGGAGGATCGAGATGAGGTCGCGGGGGCCGACGCCGAGCGCGTTGAGCCCGTCGACGAGCTCGCGCAGGGTCACGCCCTCCTTGACCAGGGCGAGCTTGTTGCCCTCCCCGGTATCGACTTTCACGCCCGTGCGCGGCACCACCGTGGTCTGGCCGTTGGACAGGGGGGCAGGCTGGCTCACCTGCGGCTGCTCGGTGATGGTCACCGTGAGGTTGCCCTGTGCGATGGCGACGGTGGAGACCCGGACGTCGCGGCCCATGACGATGATGCCCGAGCGCTCGTCGACGATGACCCGCGCCGTCTGGTCGGGCTCGACCTTGAGCTGCTCGATCTCGGTGACGAGGCGGATCATGTTGCCGTTGTACTTCGGCGGGATCTGCAGGGTGACGGTGGCGGGGTCCGTGGGCTCGGCGGTGTCGGCGCCCATGAAGTCGTTGATGGCGGCCGCGATCCGCTTCGAGGTGGTGAAGTCGGGGTTTCGCAGGGACAGGCGCAGGGAGCGCATGTCGTTCATCTTGAACGCCATCTCGCGCTCGATCATCGCCCCGTTGGGCACCCGGCCGTTGGTGGGGACGCCCCGGGTGATCTTGGCGGCGTCGCCCTCGGCCGAGAAGCCCGCGATGGCCACCGACCCCTGGGCCAGGGCGTAGACCTCGCCGTCGGCGCCGAGGAGCGGCGTCACCAGCAGGGTTCCGCCCTGGAGCGACTTCGCATCGCCCAGCGACGACACCGTGATGTCGATGCGGTTGCCCTGCGTGGCGAAGGGCGGAAGGCTCGCCGTCACCATCACGGCGGCGAGATTCTGGGTCCGCATGGTGGCGCCGCGGGTGTTGACGCCGAGGCGCTCCAGCATCGACTGCAGGGATTGCCGGGTGAACGGGATGTTGTTCAGGGTGTCGCCGGTCCCGTTGAGGCCGACCACGATCCCGTAACCCACGAGCTGGTTCTGGCGCACGCCCTCGATGCTCGCCATGTCCTTCACCCGCGACAGGGCGAAGGCCCGGTCCGGGACCACCGTCAGCCCGGCGCAGACCAGCGCCAGGAGGCAGCGGGCGATGGAGCGCCAGGCGAAGCGGAACGTCGAGCGGGGCATCTGAATGCGCATGGTGCGTTTCGATGGAGGGCGCGGTCTTGGGAGCCAATCTGCCAGGAGCGTGCCAAACCGATCGTTCCGGCAAACCCTTGTTTTTGAACGAATTTTTCTGAGGAGCTCCGGTGCCGGGACGGACGTGGCCACCGCCCTTCATGCCGACCCGGCAGGATCTGCCGGGGGCTTTACCCGCGGTTAACCAATCCGGCCGGATTCTGCCGCCTCGTACCGATCCCGGGGCCGCGCGAGCGGGGTCACCGAATCGGCCGTCCCCCGGCGCCGCGCGGCTAGGGGGCGGATGGAACCGGCCGCGCGGATACGGAACGGTCGTCCCCCATGCGCATCGACCCCCGATTCGCCGCCGCCGCCGCGGGGGGCGCCACCGCACCGCGCCGGACCGAGGCGGGCCCGGCTTTCGCCCTCGGGCAGGCGCCGGCGACAGCGACCAGCGCCGCGGCGACGCCAGCTTCGTCCCTCGCCGGCCTCGATGCGATCCTCACCCTCCAGACCAATTCCGATACGCCGGAGGAGCGCCGCCGCCGCGCGACCCGGCGCGGCCACGACCTCCTCGACGGCCTCGACCGCCTGAAGGCCTCCCTCATCATGGGCCGGGTCTCGACCCGCGATCTCCAGGCCATCGCGGGTCGCCTCGCCCAGCGCTCGGGCGAGAGCGGCGACCCCCGCCTCGACGGCCTCATCGCCGACATCGAATTGCGGGCGGCGGTGGAACTGGCCAAGCTTCAGGCGCGCGAAGCGGCCTGATCCGGTCCTGAACGCGCCCCGACATTGACGCCCCCGCCACGATCCCCGACAAGCCGAGCCGTTCCCGGCCCCGGACACGCGGACGGGTCGCGATCCGTCGCACCCGTGACCCGGCGCGCATGCTGTTCAACTCGACGATCTTCCTGCTCGGCTTCCTGCCCGTCGCCCTCGCGCTCCACGGCCTCGTGCTGCGGTGGCGCCCGTTCCTGCGGCCCGAATGCCTGCTCCTGCTCTCGTTCGTGTTCTACGGCTGGTGGGACCCGCGCTTCGTGCCGCTCATCGCCGTGTCCATCGGAGCCAACTGGCTGGTGGCCCGGGCGTATCTCCGCGGCCGCCCGCGCGGGCTGATCCCGATCGCCATCGCGGCGAACCTCGCGGCGCTGGCGGTGTTCAAGTACCTCGATTTTCTCGCCGGACTCGTCGCCTGGGTGCCGGGCCTCGCGCTTCCCCCCGTCGGCCTCGCCCTGCCCCTCGGCATCTCGTTCTTCACCTTCCACCACTGCATGTATCTCGCCGACCTCCGGGCCGGCCGGGCGCCCGCCTACGGCCTTCGCGACTACGCCCTCTACATCGCGTTCTTCCCGCAGGTGCTGGCCGGGCCCCTCGTGCGCTGGCGCGAGGTGATGCCTCAGTTCGCCGAGCGTGGACCGGTGGCGCCGGAGCGCTTCGGACAGGGGGTGATGCTGCTCTGCATCGGCCTCGCCAAGAAGGTCTACTTCGGCGACCCCCTGGCCCAGGTCGTCAATCCGGTCTTCGAACTGGCGGCGGGCGGCGGTGTGGTGACAGTGGCGCAGGCGTGGCAGGCGACCCTGGGCTTCACCTTCCAGATCTACTTCGACTTCTCCGGCTATACCGACATGGCGCTCGGCCTCGGCCTGATGTTCGGCGTGATCCTGCCTCAGAATTTCGACGCGCCCTACCGGGCGACGTCCCTGCAGGATTTCTGGCGTCGGTGGCACATGACCCTGTCGCGCTTCCTGCGCGACTACCTCTACGTTCCGCTCGGCGGAAACCGGCACGGCCTCGCCCGCCAGATTCTCGCGCTCCTCGCCACCATGACCCTTGGCGGCCTCTGGCACGGCGCCGGCCTCACCTTCGTGGCCTGGGGCCTCGCGCACGGGATCGGCCTCGCCCTTGGCCTGCTGTGGCGGCGTGGCGGCCTGCCCATGCCGGTGCCGCTCGGCCGGCTCCTCACCTTCGGCTTCGTCGCGGCGACCTGGGTCCTGTTCCGCGCGCCCGATTTCCCGAGCGCCGTGCGCATCTTCGACGGCCTCGTCGGGCACGCGCCCCTCGGCACCGGCCTGCCGTGGCGCACCCTGGCGCCGGCCGCCGCCATCGCCTGCCTCGGCCCCACGGCCTGGAGCGTCGTCCAGCGCACGCCGCCGACCCGGTTCGCGGCGCTCGGCTTCGGCCTGCTGTTCGTCGCCCTGCTCCTGCGGATCGGCGAGGACGCGAACTACGCCTTCATCTACTTCCAGTTCTGAGCACTTCGGGACCGGCGCCGGTCGGCCGTTCTACGGGGAATTTCGCAGGGTGGCGCCCGCGAAACGCGGGTATCCCGGTCGGTCGGGCAGCGGGCCCGGGTGCATCGGCACGCCGTACATCCGTTGCGTGTTTGCCGCAGGGCGCCGATGCCTGTTACGAACCGGCCCGCCTGTGGTATCGGCGCGTTGTCGTGGACCGATCCCTGCATTATAGCGACGCAAAATATCGCCGCAAACTGGCCGCGACAGACTTGCGAGGGGCGCGAATGGCGAAGATCACACTCGAGGACGGCTACGTACCCAGTGAGAGCGAGCCGTTCATGAACGATCGGCAGCGTGAATATTTCCGGCGTAAGCTTCTCGGCTGGAAATCCGACATCATGCGCGAGGCCCAGGACACCCTCGTCGCCCTCCAGAGCGAGAACGAGAACCATCCAGACCTCGCCGACCGGGCCTCGTCGGAGACCGACCGGGCCATCGAGCTGCGGGCCCGGGACCGCCAGCGCAAGCTCACGGGCAAGATCGACGCCGCCCTCGCCCGCATCGAGGACCGCTCCTACGGCTATTGCGAGGAGACCGGCGAACCGATCTCCCTGAAGCGCCTCGACGCCCGACCCATCGCCACCCTGTCCCTGGAAGCCCAGGAGCGCCACGAGCGGCGCGAGCGGGTCTACCGGGACGATTGAGGTCACCGGGCACAAGATCGGGACGAGGGGCGCGCCGCCGAACCCGATCCGCCGCCGGACCGGTGCGGGCCGGCGCCGTTCGGCGCCAATTCGGATAAGCGGCGGCGGCCTCGGCCTCGAAGACTGGTGTCGACTTGGTCGGATGCCGGGCGCCGTTCGCGGAACCTTGGGACCACGGTTCGGCTTCCCCACGATAACACTATCGTCAGGGAGCCAACGCCGTGAACAATGAAGTTCTCATCCTCGTCCTCGCCCTCGCGACCCTCGGCATCGTCATCGGTGTCGCCCTGTGGCAGCGCGCCCGCGTCGCCGCCAAGAAGAACGACCCGGAACGCTCCGCCTTCACGAAGACCCACGGCGAGGCGCCGCGCCCGAACCGGCCCGGCACGGAGCACTAGATTTCCCCGGGGACGATCGTCCCCGGGCGAGGGTTCGCGGTGCCGTCCGGGACCGCGTCAGAACGGCAGCAGCACGTCGACGATCTGCTGGCCGTAGCGCGGCTGCTGCACGTCGGTGATCTGGCCGCGGCCGCCATAGGCGATGCGCGCCTGGGCGATCTTGGTCGACTCGATGGTGTTGTCGGATTCGATGTCTTCCGGGCGGACCACGCCGGCGATGATGAGTTCTCGCACCTCGAAGTTGATGCGGATCTCCTGCTTGCCCTCCACCACGAGATTGCCGTTCGGCAGGATCTGCGTGACGATGGCGGCGATGCTGGTGGTGACGGTCTCGTTGCGCTGAACCGAGCCGGTGCCGTCGCTCGACGTGGTCGAGGTCGCGTCGAGGAGCTTGTCGGCGGCGATGCCGGCGGCCGCCACCGCGGGGTTCTTCTCAAGGCCGAAGGCGTTGGGCAGGCCGAACCCCTCCGCGTTGGAGCGCGAGCGCTTGGTCTCGTTGTTCAGGTTGGCCCGGTCGGTGACGTTGACCTTCACGGTCACGAGGTCGCCGATGCGGGCCGCGCGCTGATCCTTGAAGAACGCCCGCGATCCCGTGCGCCACAGGGAGTTCGGCGCGTAGGAGACCGGCTGGACCTCCGGCATCGGCAACCGCACGGGCTTGTAGCCGGCCTGCGCCGTCGGGTCCTCGATGGCCGACAGGGCCGGGGTGGCGCCGATCTGCGACAGCCGATCGGCGGTGTTGCAGGCGGTCAGACCCGTGCACAGGAGCGCGACGGCGAGGGCGGGGCGAACGCGGTGGGTCATCGGGACCGTGCCTGAGGCGATTCGAAGGGGGAGGATCAACGGGTGCCGTCGAGGGCGGCGTTGGCCTGGCGCTGGATCGGCGCCGGCGCCGGGCCGACGGAGACGCGCCCCGGCCCGATCACGGTGGCGGGCAGCACCTTCTTGGAGACCGGGTTGGTCACGGTGATCGCGGCACCGAGGCGGCCGCTCTCGTTGGCCTGGCCCCGGAGGGACAGGGCGAGGCCCGGCGCGTCGAACACGATGGTGACGGCTTCGCCGCGTGCGACGAGGTCGGGCGGCGCGACATCGCCGCCGCGCAGGATCGCGCCCGCGCTCAAGCCCCGCTGCGCCACCTGTCCGGGCAGGTCCGTCGCGCCCGTCCGGGCGTCCGTCGGCACCGCTTCCTTCGGCCGCCGCTCGACGGTGAAGTCGGCCGGCGTGACGGCCTCGCCCCGGTTGAGCTGGCGCCCGATGACCACCACCTCGCGAATCTCCATGACGAGGCCGGTGACCCGGAGCGAAGCCTGGCGGTCGCCGAGCGTCACCAGGGCGGCGAGGCGCCGGGACCGCGGATCGTAGGTGAGATCGACGGCCGAGGCCTGTCCGTCGAGGTCGACGGGGGCGAGCAGCACCGGCGCGTCGCCATCGAGACGGATCGCCACGGTGCGGCCGTCGAGGCCGTAGGCGGTCTCGAGGGACCGCTTCAGGGCGGCCTCAATCTCCGGTTGGGCGACGCGCCGGGCGGCGCGCTGGACCGCGACCTGGACGCGCCCGCCCGTCTCGATCTCGCCGAGCCCGAGGGCCGCGACGGCCTCGGCGATGCGCCGGGCCTGGATGGTGCCGTGCCCCCCGAGGGACGGCGCACGGAACAGCGGGCGCACCGAAAGATCGGCGCTCGCCCCCTCCACGAGATCGCCCAGCGTCAGCACGTCGCCGCGCGCCGTGACGTCGCCGCGCAGGCGAAGGCGCTGCGCCGGGCCCTCCGCCAGAACCGGGAGGGTGAGCAGTCCGAATGCCAGGAGCGCGAACAGGGCGCGGGCCACCATCGCCGGATTGACCGGCGAGACGCGGGGCCGAAGGGTCGGGGAAACGTATCTCAGGGCGTACATCTTGATGGCGCTCCCGATCAGCCGCGGAACATCTGCGAGGTGGTGGACATCATCTGGTCGGCGGCGGTCACGACCTTGGAGTTCATCTCGTAGGCCCGCTGCGCCGCGATCAGGGACGAGATCTCCGTCACCGCGTTGACGTTGGCTTCCTCGAGGTAGCTCTGCTGGAGATTGCCGAAGCCTTCCGCGCCCGGCGCAGCCGCGATGGCCGGGCCCGACGCCGCGGTCTCGATGAACAGGTTGTCGCCGATGGATTCGAGGCCGACCTTGTTGACGAACCGCGCCAGCTGAAACTGCCCGAGCGCCTGCGGCGCCGTCTGGCCCGGCACCGTCGCCTGCACCGCCCCCTGGGCGCTGATGGTCACGGAGGTGGCGTTGTTCGGCACCGTGATGCCGGGATCGACGAGATAGCCGTCGCGGGTGACGAGCTGGCCCTGCGCCGAGAGGTCGAACGAGCCGTCGCGGGTGTAGGCGGTGCGCCCGTCCGGCATGGTGACGCGGAACATGCCCTCGCCCCGGATGGCGACGTCGTAGTCCTTCTGCGTCGAGGTCAAGGTGCCCTGCGACATCACCCGGGCCGTCGAGGTGGTCTTCACGCCCGAGCCGATGGCGAGGCCCGCCGGCAGTTGGGTGTTCTGGTCCGACGTCGAGGAACCGGCCCGGCGCAGGTTCTGGTACAGCAGATCCTGGAAATGCGGCTGCTGACGCTTGTAGCCGGTGGTCCGAAGGTTGGCGATGTTGTTGGAGATGACCTGGACGTTGAGTTCCTGGGCCGCCATGCCGGTGGCGGCAGCGTAGAGCGCGCGCATGTGTGCTGATCCTCAGGCGACTTCGGCGAGGCGGCGGATCGCCGTGCCGCGCAGTTCATCGAGGCGCGAGATCACGCCCGACACCATGGAGTAGGTCCGGTTGACGTCCATCAGCCGCGTCATCTCGATGACCGGCTTGACGTTGGAGCGCTCCAGCGCCCCCGACTCGACGCGGCCGGCGAGCCCTGCGGCCGTCGGCGCGGCCGTGGAGGCGTAGAGGTTCGCGCCTTCGTTGGTCAGCGCCTGCGGGTTCGCGAACGTCACGAGGCGCACCCGCCCGCGGATGCCGAGGTTGGTCGAGACCGTTCCGTCGGGGCCGATGGCGAGGCCGGTTTCCTGGGGGCCGATCTGGATCGGCCCGCCATCGCCCTGCACGGGATAGCCGTCGCTGGTCACGAGGTTGCCCTGGGGGTCGGTCTCGAAGGCGCCGTTGCGGGTGAAGCGGTCGCCGGCCGGCGTCCGCACGACGAGGAAGGCTTCGCCCCGGACGGCGACGTGGAGGGGGTTTCCGGTCTGCTCGATGGGGCCCTGACCGAGATCGAGGGCCGTGCCCTGGTCGATGACGTAGGACACGCGCCGATCCGGCTTCGGGAACGAGTCCGCGCTCGCCACCGGCATCAGGTATTCCTGGAACCGCGAGTTGCGGGCCTTGAAGCCGTTGGTCGAGACGTTGGCCATGTTGTTGGCGATCACCTCCAGCTCGCGCTGAAGCGCGACCTGGCTCGAGACCCCCACGAACATTGCGTTCTGCATGACACGATCCAACTGCGACGAGCGGTATTGATCGAACCAGTCCGCACGCGGCGTGCCAGCCGGCGCGACCATTTTTTGCCGAACGAAAACAAAGAGTTGTCCGATATGCCCGACCGGGCCGGTCGAGCCGTCCCCCGTCTTCGCGGCAAGTCCGACCCGGCAGCTTTTGCCGCCTTAACGACCCGTTAACCCTGCGGGCCGATATCTCGACACCAGGAGTTTCACGTTGACGCGGGACTCGAGGACGGCGGCGTTCCAGTCAGGGCAGGATCGATGGCGAAGAAGCCGACAAAGGCCGCCGTGGACGGTGAGGAGGGCGCGCCTCCGGCCGGTTCGAAGAAGAAGCTCATCATCATCGGCGCGGTGGCGCTGCTCGCCCTCGGCGGCGGCGGCGTCTTCGTCATGAAGAAGAAGGCCGGCGACGCGCACGCGGCGACCGCGGTAGAGGTCAAGGCCCCGATCGTCTTCCTCGACGTGCGGGAGATGATGGTCAACCTGTCGAGCGAGGCCGGTCAGGACAAGGCGCGCTTTGCCAAGATCAAGATCTCCATCGAGCTCAAGGACGCCAAGGTCGAGCAGGAAGTGAAGCCGCTGATGCCGCGCATCGAGGACGCCTTCCAGGTCTACATGCGCGAGTTGCGCGCGAGCGACCTCGCCGGTTCGGCCGGCCTGTACCGCCTGCGCGAGGAATTGCTGCGGCGGGTCAACGTGGCGATCCATCCGGCACGGGCCGAGGCGGTGCTCTTCAAGGACGTGATCGTCCAGTAGTTTCGGCCTCCTTCCACCACCGCATTCGGGACTCCCATGGCCGACGCCGACGAGGACGACTGGGCCGCAGCCCTCATTGCCCAAAACGAGGCCGGGGGCGATACGTCCCTGGCCGACGAGTGGGGCGCGGCGCTGGCCGAGCAGGGCACCACGACGCATGCGAGCGACGTCGCCGCCGAATGGGCGACGATGATCGAGGACGGGGAGACCGACAATCTTCCCGAACTCGCCGGCAACGACCGCATCCTGAACCAGGATGAGATCGACGGCGTCCTAGGGTTCTCCCTGCGCGAGCTGTCGGCCTCGGGCGCCGGCGGCGTGCGCGCCATCGTGGATTCGGGCGTCGTCCAGTACGAACGCCTGCCGATGCTGGAGATCGTCTTCGACCGGATGATCCGGTTGCTGTCGACGAGCCTGCGCAATTTCTTCCAGGACAACGTCGAGGTGACCCTCGACAACATCACCTCGGTGCGCTTCGGCGATTACCTCAACGCCATCCCCCTCCCGACGCTTCTGGGCGTGTTCCGGGCCGACGCGTGGGAGAATTCCGGCCTCGTCACCGTCGAATCGAACCTCGCCTACTCGACGATGGACCTGCTGCTGGGCGGCAAGCGCGGCGGTACCTCGACGCGCCTCGACGGCAGGCCCTTCACCACCATCGAGATGCAGCTCGTCCGCCGCCTCGTGGAGATCATCCTCAGCGACCTCGAACTCTCGTTCCAGCCGCTTTCCCCCGTGCGCTTCGCCATCGACCGGATCGAGACCAACCCACGCTTCGCCACCATCACCCGCCCGGCCAACGCCGCGATCCTGATCAGCCTCAAGCTCGACATGGACGGGCGCGGCGGCCTGCTTCAGATCCTGTTCCCCTACGCCACCATCGAGCCGATCCGTGAACTGCTCATGCAGAGCTTCATGGGCGAGAAGCTCGGCCGCGACCACGTCTGGGAAAGCCATCTCGCCACGGAGATCTGGCAGGCGGACGCGACCATGGAGGCGGTGCTGCACGAAACGATGCTGCCCCTGAAGAAGGTGCTGTCCCTCAAGGTCGGCGACACCCTGATGTTCGACACCAAGCCCTCCGACCTCATCTCCGTGCGCTGCGGGGACTGGGCCCTGACGCAGGGCCGCATCGGCAGGGTCGACGACAGTATCGCCGTGCAGTTGACCCGGCCGCTGCGCCGGTCACGCACCACGTTCCAGGCCTTCGAAGCCTCCATGAACAACCGCAACGACGGGTGAGCCCACCATGAGTCTCCTCGTCACCCTGACGGCCGACGTTCTCGTGGCCATCCTGCTCGTCGCGACCATCGTGTCCTGTATCCGCCTCAGCCGACGCATCGCGCGCATGAAGGCCGACGAGGCCGGCATGCGGCAGACCATAGGCGAACTGATGGTCGCCAGCACCACCGCCGAGCGTGCCGTCGCGGGCTTGCGGGCGACCCTCGACGAATGCGATCGGACCCTGGCCGACCGCCTCGCCACCGCCGAGCGTTACGCCGCCGACCTGTCGACCCACGTCGCGGCCGGCGAAGCGGTCATCGGCCGGATCTCGGCCATCGTCGCCCAAGCCGGGGGAGGGCAAACCGGCGCGGGTCGAACCCAGGCGAGCACCCTCAGGGCACCGCCCATGGCCGACACGGCCGTCCGGCCCCATCCGCAGATCGTCCCGCCGCAGACCCGTACGCCCGCGGAAGTTCCGGCGAGCCCCAACGGTGAACGCCTCGGCGCCGCCGCCGCCGCCGCCCTCGCCATGTCGGAGCGGGCCCTCGGCCGCCTGCGGAGCAAGGCCGCATGACGACGCCGGTGCCGACCCGGATTCCAAGCCAAGCCAAGCAGCCCGGATCGGCCAAACAGCCCGGATCGGCCAAGAAGCCCGGTTCGGCGGGGAAGCCGAGCCTGCGGCTTCGCTTTCCGCAGCCGCGCCCGATCAAGCTTCGGCTCGTCGATGCCGTCACCCTCGCGGCCGTCGGCCTTCTGGTGCTGAAGCTCGCCGCGCTGACGGTCGAGGATGCGAAGCCGGTGCCGGGTGCGCCCCTGCCGGACTTCGCCCGTGTTCTCTCCAAGGCACGCACGGGGTACGAGCCGTCGGATCCGGCCACCACCGGCTCCGTGACGCCCAAGGAACCGGAGAAGCCGGCCGCCGAGCCCACGAAGGCACCGACCCGGCCCCCACCGCCTCCGGAAGCGATGCCGGAATCCGAGCGCGCGATCCTCGAACGCCTGTCGACGCGCCGCGAGACGCTCAAGCAGCGCAGCGATGCTCTCGATCTGCGCGAGCAGCTGATCGGTACGGCCGAGCGTAAGCTCGAAACCGGCATCGATGCCCTGAAACAGGGTGAAGGCAGCGCGGAGGGCGGCGCGACCCAGCGGGCGGAGGCGGAGAAGGCGGCGCTGAAGAACATCGTCACCATGTACGAGACGATGAAGCCCAAGGACGCCGCCCGGGTGTTCGACCGTCTCACCCTGGAGGTGCTGGTCCCCATCGTGCTGGCGATGAACCCGCGCAAGATGGCGGAGGTTCTCGCCCTGATGCAGTCGGAGCCGGCGGAGAAACTCACCGTCGCCCTCGCCAACCGCGCCCGCGGCATGGCGCCGGCACAGGCCCCGGTGGTCGCCGGCCTCGGCCCCAACGAGCTGCAGGCCATCGAGCCTTCCGGCCGGGTGGAACCGAAGCGCTGACGCTTGGGTCTCAGACCATCCTTATGGTTGCGCGCGCCGGGCGTCGGGGTTAGGCGGCAGGCTCGGATGCCACCATACGGCACCGCCCGCCGTCGATCGGAGGGCGGGCTTTCGCGGGAGTGGCGTCGCACACGCTCGAGACGCATCCCTGGAGGCCCAGCTTGTCGCCGCTCTATCCGTTCCGCCCGCAGACCGCCGCGCTGTTCGGCCTGTCCCTGTCGCTCGCACTCCTGCCGTTCCTGACCACGCAGACCTTCGCCCAGGACGAGGGCGAGCCGGAGGCGCCCGCCGTGACGGCGCCGAAAGCCAAGCCGAAACCGAAGCCCGCCCCGGCGGCCAAGCCCGCGCCTGCGGCCAAACCGGCTCCCGCCACGACGGCGCCCGCCACGACGGCGTCCACGGCCGTCTGGCCGGCCGGCGCGAGTTCGGTCAGCGAGGTCTACGGCGACTGGACCGTCGTCTGCGCCCGGGAAGGCACCGGGCCGTCGACCTGCACGCTGATGCAGGCCCAAGGGTCGAAGACGGATGGACGCCGCTCCTTCGCCATCGAACTGCGCTCGCCAGCCGAGGGCCGTGCCGCCGGACTGATTCTGATGCCGCTCGGGGTCAACATCGAGGGCGGCGTCCAGTTCAAGCTCGACGAGGCGGTTCTCGGACAGGGTGCGCCCTATCTGAGCTGCAGTCAGGAAGGCTGCATCGTCCCCGTCAGCTTCCCGACCCTCGCGACGGACACGATGAAAACGGCCAAGGCCCTGACGGTCACGGCCACGCGGCCGGACGCCAAGGAACCGGTGGTCATCACCGTGCCCCTCGGGGGCTTCGGTCCCGCCCTGGCCCGCGCCGCCGCGTTGGCGGGCTGACACCGATGCCGTGGTGATCCGGCGCGCGCCGGCACCGCCGACGAACCGACCGAGAGCCAAGCGCAACAAAAATCCGCGCCCGACGAGACCATCGGCTCGGTCACACTCACGAGGAAACGCCCATGAAGTCCGTTCTGACCGCCTGCGTGTTCGCCGCCCTGGCGACCGCGCCCGCCCTCGCCCAGACGACACCGGACGCCCCGCCACCCGATGCCGCCGCACCGGAGAACAGGCCTCCGGAAACGAAGGCCGAACGCCAGCGCAACAGCGCCGCCAAACTCTCCGGGCTCCTGTACTTCGTGCAGAATGCGTGTCCGGACCTGCAGCCCGACTACGCCCGCTTCAAGACCGTGGTCTCTAGCCTCGGGGTGACCCTGGAAGACCTCTCGGCCGGCGACCTCCTGTTGCGGTCGCGCACCTACACCGAGGTCTACACCAAGGACACGCCCGCGAACTGCACCCGGGCCGAGGCCAATTTCGGTCCGGCCGGGACGACGATCCCCGGGCTCGTCGTCAAGCGGGCGGCACAGTAGCGCCGCGCCCGGCTTTTAAGCCCACGTTAGCCCTGGCCTGAGAGAGTACCAGGACGGTGTGGCGTATGGCGCCCGTCTCGCGGTGCGAGTCGGGTGCCCCTCGGGTTTGGCGAATTCTGCGATGGGTCTGGGTGCCGGTATCGCGACTCGACGGCCTCGGCCCCTGGCCGGCCTCGCCGCGGCGTCGATCCTCGCCGGTCTGGTCCTGTGCGGACCCGCCGATGCAGGGCGCCTGACATCGGCTGCCGGCACGCAGGCCGAGCGCTACGGCCGTATCGCCCTGAGCTTCGACACCGCCGTCACGGTCAAGGCTCGGATTTCGGGGGCGGTTCTCGTCATCACCTTCTCGGAGCGCAGTCCCGCCTTCGCGGAACGCCTCGCCGCGCAGATGCCGGACTACGTGTCCGTGGTCCGGCGGGATCCCGACGGGGCCGGCCTGCGGCTCGCCCTGCAACGGCCCTATCGCGTCAACGTGCAGAGCGCGGGCGAGACGACGTTCATCGATCTCCTGCCCCTCGACTGGGCCGGTCTGCCGCCCCCCCTGCCGCCCGAGATCGTGGCCGAGCTGTTCGCCCGGACCCAGGCCGCCGAGGCCGCCCTGCGCGCTGCCCGTCCGAAGCCGCCCGAGCCCGTCCGGCTGCCCCTGGAACTGGCCCTTCGCCCCAACCTCATGCGCCTCAGCCTGCGTCTGCCCGAATCCGCGACGGCGCGGTTCGAGCGCGACGGCGCGGCCACGCGCCTCGACCTGCCCGGCGCATGGCGGATCGACGACACCGCGACGCGCGGACGTCTGAAGCCCGTGGTGGCGGCCCTGTCCGTGGAGGGGGATGCGGCGGGCGCCCGTCTGCTGGTGACCCCCGCGGACGGGTACGAGGTCACCCATACGCGCGACGCCGACGGCGTCACCCTCGATCTGATCCCCAAGGCCCGGGAGACGAAGCCGTCCGAGGCCCGCGCGGCGGACCCCACGGCCGACGTCAAGCCCGCGGCGGTTGAGCCCAACCCGTCCTCCGGCGCGCCCGCGACCGCTCCGGTGCAGCCGGTCGCAGGCGCGCCGGCAAAGCCGCCGGCCGTCGTTGCGCGAGCGGCCGTGATCCGTCCCGCCGGCCCCGGGTTGGTGTTTCCCTTCGAGCGGATGCCGGCCGCGGCCCTGTTCGAGCGGGCGGGCATCGCCACCCTCGTGTTCGAGACGCCGGGCCCCGTGAGCGTTCCATCGGGCGATCCGATCCTGACGCCCCTGGGGCCGCCCGTGCGAACGGGTGGTTTCGTCACTCTGCGGTTCCCCGTCCCGCGCGAGCGGCTGCTCGACCTCGTTCCGGTCGGCCCCACCGAGGCTCCGACGGGCTGGGAGCTCGTGGCGGGCACGGATCTCGCGGCGAGCGAATCCCTATCGGTGGTTCGGAATGCGGGGGCGAACGGGCGCCTCGGCGTCGGGGTGAAGCTGCCCAGCCCCGGCGGCGCGACCTGGCTCGACCTCGACGGAGAGCGCATCGGCGTCGTCACCGGTCACGGTCCGAAGCCCGCCGGCATCGCGAAGCGTCAGGCCTTCGTCGATTTCGAGTTGCTGCCGAGCCGGCAGGGCATCGCCGTCCTGGCGCAGGCGGACGATCTGCTGGTCCGGCCGGACCTCGACGGTGTCTCCATCGGCCGGGATTCCGGCCTGGCCGTGTCGGGCGTCGCGCGGGCGACCGATGCACCGCTGGCGGCCGTCGCCGATCTCGCCGTCGATCGCGGCCCCTGGGAGGCCTCGCGCCGGGGTGACGTTCGGGAGCTCCTGCGCCACCAGCTCGAAGCGGTGACGGAGGCGTCCCGCGTCGCCCGCGGCCCCCTGCGCCTGACCCTGGCCAGGAGTTTCCTCGCGAACGGCCTCTCGATCGAGGCTTACGGCGTCCTCAAGGTCGCGGTGGCGGAGGATCCGGTGCTGGCCGGCCAGCGCGATGTCTCCCTTCTCATCGCCATCGCGGCCGCCCGCATGGGCCACACGGGCGAGGCACGGCGCATTCTGGAGAGCGACGGCCTGAAATCCGATCCGGAAGTGCGCCTGTGGCAGGGCTACCTCGACGCCCTCGCGGGCCAGTGGGCCAAGGCCGACGGGGCGTTCCGGGAGACCGCCGGCATCCTCGAACGGTACCCCGACGATCTGCAGATCCTCCTGCGCAGCGCGGCCGCCGAAGCGGCCATCGAGGCGGGCGACTGGGACTCGGCGAGCCGCCACATCACCCTGGCGGGGGCGCGCTTTCCGGAGCGGCCGCTGCGCGATCGGCTCGCACTCCTGCGCGCCCGCATCGACGAGGTCACGGGCCGCACCACCGTCGCCCTGGAGAGCTACCGCCGCCTCGCGGAAGCGGGGGACGGCCCCGTCGCGGCGGATGCCGCGTTGCGCGCCGCCATCCTGGGCCATGCCTCGGCCAAGCTGCCGCTCACCGACGCCATCGACCGGATCGAGACCCTGTCGCTCACGTGGCACGGCGACGAGATCGAGACCCGGGCGATCGCGGCCCTCGCCAATCTCTACAAGGAGGCCGGGCGCTGGCGTCAGGCCTTCACGGCCGCGCGACGGGCCGACGCCCTGCGCGGCCAGTCGCCCATCGCCCGCACCCTGCACGATTCGGCCCTGGCCCTCTTCGACGAGCTCTATCTGGGCGAGCGCGGCGCGAACCTGTCCGGCGTCGAGGCCCTGGCGCTGTACTTCGACTTCAAGGACTACGCCCCGATCGGTCGGCGGGGCGACGAGATCGTGCGCCGCCTCTCGGATCGCCTGGTGGAGCTCGATCTCCTCGATTCCGCCGGGGACCTGCTGCAGCATCAGGTGGACCACCGCCTCGCCGGGCCGGCCCGTGCCGAGGTGGCCGCGCGGCTCGCCACCATCCGGCTCATGGACGAGAAGCCGCTGGCCGCGCTCCAGGTCCTCGACGCGACCTATCTGCCCGAACTGCCGGAGGATCTGCGCCGGGCCCGCGCGCTCCTCCGGGCACGCGCCCTGTCCGACCTTTCGCGGACGGACCTCGCCCTGGAGACCATCGAGGGCGAGCCGGGGGCCGATGCGGCGCGCCTGCGGGCCGACATCCTGTGGACCGGACGGCGCTGGCGCGAGGCCGGCGAGGCGCACGAGACCCTGGTGAGCGAGGCCTGGCGCCAACGGGCCCCCCTGGACGACAAGGAGCGGACCGACGTCCTACGCGCCGCCATCGCGTACGGGCTGGCCGGCGAAACCCTGAGCCTGGAACGCCTGCGGGCGAAGTTCGCCGACCCGATGGCGGACAGCATCGACGCGCGCACCTTCGCCCTGCTGACCCAGCCCAATGCCGTGCGCACGGCGGGCTTCCGCGAGATCGCCCAGAAGGCCACGAGTGCCGAGACCCTGCGATCCTTCCTCACGGAATACCGCAAGCGCTATCCCGACGCCGCTGTGCCCGAGCGGGGCAAGCGCGAGGGCGAGGCCCGCGCCGATGCGCAGGGACCGGCAACCCCGCCCGGCTGATCGGGACCGCCGGGCTGACCGGCGCCGAGCCGCGGGGCGAGGCTTCTCCGTCGCGCGGCTTTTCAGGTGCCGTAGCTCTGCACCAGGGACCCGGCCACCAGGGTCCAGCCGTCGACGAGGACGAAGAAGATCAGCTTGAACGGCAGGGCCACCGTGGCGGGCGGCACCATCATCATGCCCACCGCCATGAGGATCGACGCCACCACGAGATCGATGATCAGGAACGGGATGAACAGGAGGAAGCCGATCTCGAAGGCCCGCCGGAGCTCCGAGATCATGAAGGCCGGGGTGACGATCTCGAGGCCGATGGCCTCCGGGCCGGACGGGACCGGCACCTTCGCCATGTCGAGGAACAGCTTGAGATCCTTCTCCCGGACGTTCTTCAGCATGAACGCCTTGAACGGCGCCGAGGCGCGCTCGAACGCGACGCTCTGGGTGATCTGACCGGCGATGAGGGGCTCGATCCCGGTGCGGTAGGCTTCCCGCCCGACGGGGGCCATGACGAAGGCCGTGAGGAAGAGCGCGAGGCTCGTGACCACGGCGTTGGGCGGCGCGCTCTGGGTGCCCAGCGCCGAGCGCAGGATCGAGAACACCACCACGATCCGGGTGAACGAGGTCGCCATCACGAGGACCGAGGGCGCAAGCGCCAGGACCGTGATGAGGGCGACGAGCTGCAGCGCGCGCTCGGTGACGCCGCCGGCGCCGAGATCGACGGATAGGCTCTGTGCCGTGGCCGCGCCCGCCGCCAGGGTCAGGCCGAGCGCCGTCGCGGCGAGCGCGACGGCGCAGCGTTTGGATCGGATCATCGTGGTTCCGCAGGGATCTGGCGGGGCGTCGCGCGATGCGATTCCCCGGAACGTCGCGTCCTCCACCGCAAACCTGTCGGTGTCATGACCGAAGCGGGGCCAGCCGAAGCGGGCCCGGCGGTCAGCTCTTCTTGTCGAGGGGACGGCCGAGCAGCCGGGCGAATTCGGCCTCGATCTCCTCGACGGAGAACGGGTTCGGTGCCGGAGCGGCCTTCGTCGGCGCGGGCTTGACCGGATCGGGCTTGACCGGCTCGGGCGTCGGCGGCGGGGCCTCCGGCGCGAGGGGTGGCGCCACCGGTCCGTCGGGGGGCAGCGCGGAAGGGTCCAAGTCGAGTCCAGAACGGTCGAGTCCGGACCGGTCCGGCTCGGTCACGGGAGCGGCGGGTTGGGGAGCTTCGAACAGGTCGTCGGCCTGCCCCGCATCGGGCTCGGGCGCCTCGGCGGTCGCGGCCATGGCGGCGGCGATCGGGTCGACGGCGTCGGGCTCGGCCGGCCGGGGCTCCGCGAAGGTGGGGGCGGCGGCCGGTTCGGCGACGGCGGCGACGGGGGTGAACACCGCCTCGGGTTGCGCCCGAGGCTCCGCCATCATCACGGGCGCGGGCACGGGGATCGGAGCCGGCTCCGGGGCGACCACGAAGGTCGGCGCGGGCGGCGCCGGCACGGGTTCGCGGTTCGGCTCGGGCAGGCGCGGGGGCGCCGCGGCGGGAGACGGGCGGCGCACGGCCTGTTCGAGCTGGCGGGCCATGTCGGAGAGGATGGCCGCGTCGAAGCTGCGCTGCGGCACCGGCGCCTCGGGGCGAACTTCAGGAATCGGCTCGGGATCGGGGCGGGACGCCTCCTCGGCGGCCTGGGCACGCTTGGCCGCGCCGGGTACGAGGTTGGCGAGGGAGGGCGGCAGGCGACGGGCCGGGCGCGACGCGGGGGGGTCGGTGCGGGGCGCCGGCTCGGTGGCCGGTTCGCGGATGCGAGCCGTCTCGGCGGCAAAACTCGGTTCTGGGGAACGGGTCGGCTCGGGCGCGCGCGGCGGCTCCGGCACGAAGATGTCCGCCGTGTCGGGTGCGGAGAGGTCGAGGGGGCGGCCGACGCTCGCCGGGCGGGTGGTCGAGCCGGGCAGGGGCGGGGCCACCACCACCGGCATCTCGAACGCCGGTTCGAAGGCCGGCTGGAACCGGGGCGGCTCGAGGGAGGCGGCGGGCTCCGCCTCGGATTCCAGCTCGGGCTCCCGGCGGGCCGCCTCGTCGGTGCCGAGCCGCGCGCCGACGCCGCGCGAGATGTTGCGCTCGATCACCACGTCGTTGGGGCCGCCCACGAGGAGCAGGTGCTCGACGTTGTCCCGCCGCAGCAGGATGAGCTGACGCTGCCGGTCGAGTTCGTAGATGTCGACGATGCCGAGGCGCGGCTGGCGTCCCCGCGCACCGAGTTTCGTCGAGAGGGCGTGGCCCCGGCCGGTCAGGCGGCGAAAGGCGAACACCACGGCGGCCAGCACCGCGAAGATCACGATGAAGATGATCGCGAACTGGATCGTCGAGGAGCCGTCTGAACTGAAGAACGAAGACAAGACCGGGGTCTCTCGCTTTTTAGGGGCCACCGGCCCGACGCAACGCTGGTGGAAGCACTATCACGCCCGCGCCGAGCCGGGGCAACAACGTTAAGACTTCGTTAACAGGCTGTTGATGCGGCGGCCGACTGTTCCGCCGGCGCAGGATGTTAACGCGGCGTTAACCATGGGCACGGCAGATTTTGCCCATCGCCCGGCAATTCCAACCGGGCGCGGTCGCTGGAGATCGCACCGTGTCCGTCACCGACCTGCCCACCCTCGGCATGCTGCGCACACGGATGCAGTGGCACCAGACCCGCCAGAAGATCCTGGCCGAGAACGTCGCCAACGCCGACATGCCGGGGTTCAAGCCGCGCGACCTGGCGAACCCCGATCTCGGTCGCGGCGGCGGCGGCGGTACCCTGGCGATGACCCAGCCCGTGGGCGCGTCGGGGGGCAGCCTCGCGGTGACGAGCCCGGCGCATATCGCCCTCGCCGGGATGGGGGAGGGGCCGGGCGCCGATCCGCGCCGGGTCCGGGGCTTCGAGATCAGGCCGAGCGGAAACGGTGTGAATCTCGAGGAGGAGATGATCAAGGCCGCCGACAACCAAGGCAGCTACGGCCTGGCCTCGTCCATGTACCAGAAGAGCCTTGAGACCCTGAAGATCGCCATCGGCAAGCGCTAACCGACCCGCCGATCCTCCGCCCGCTGAACGCCCCTCGACGACGGTAGAGCGCCATGGACTTCCTCAAATCCCTCACCACCTCGGCCTCCGGCCTCAAGGCCCAGTCGAGCCGCATGCGGGTCATCGCCGAGAACATCGCCAACGCCGAATCGGCCCCCACCACGCCCGGCGGCGAGCCCTATCGGCGCAAGATCCCGACCTTCACCCAGCAGGTCGACCGCGAGACCGGGGCGAGCCTCGTCGAGACCGGGCGCGTGCGCCGCGACTCAGCCCCGTTCCGGGTCAAGCACGATCCGGGCAATCCGGCCGCCAACGCGAAGGGCGACGTGAGCCTGCCCAACGTCAACGGGCTCATCGAGAACATGGACATGCGCGAGGCCCAGCGCTCGTACGAGGCCAACCTCAACATGGTCACCGCCACCCGTCGGATGATGGCCAAGACCCTCGAGATCCTCAAAGCCTGATCCGCACTCCCTTGCGCGAAAGACACCCCATGGCCACCAACGCCTTCGCCGCCGGAGCCTACGCCGCGGTCCAGAACATCGGCGCCAAGGGCGCGATGGCCAAGGCCGCGCCGGTCGCCAGCCCGCAGGGCATGAACTTCGGCGCGATGCTGTCCTCGACCCTGGATTCCGTGGGCGAGGCCGGCCGCCGGGCCGACACCCAGGCCCTGGCGGTGGCCGGCGGCAAGGCCAACGTCGTCGACGTGGTCACGGCGGTGGCCGAGAGCGAGACCGCCCTCCAGACCATGGTCGCCGTGCGCGACCGCATGATCTCGGCCTACGAAGAGATCATGCGGATGCAGATCTAGGGGTAAGACCCGCGTCCGCTCCTCCCTGCGCGCGGGCGGGACGATCTGAGGTGAACCGCACCGTCATTCCGGGGCGCCGGAGGCGAACCCGGAACCCAGAGCCGCCGACAGCGGAAGACCTTGCGAAACGTGAGTTTCTGGATCCCGGGTTCCGCTGCGCGGCCCCGGGATGCCACGGCCCCGGGATGACACGGGGCCGGAGATTTCCGAAGGCCCAAGCCGTCGAACGCGATCAACTTTTCCACCTGCTCCTCAGAATTCGAAACGAAGCACCCCCATGACCGGCCTCGCCATCATCGACGTCGCGCGCGACGGCATCTTCGTCTTCCTGAAGGTCGCGGGGCCGACCATGCTGGTCGCCCTCGTGGTCGGCCTCGTGATCTCCCTGCTGCAGGCCCTGACCCAGATCCAGGAACAGACCCTGATCTACGTGCCCAAGATCGTCGCCGTGTTCGCCACTCTGCTGTTCATGCTGCCCTTCATGGGCGACGCCATGGGCGGCTACATGACCCGCATCGCCGCCCGCATCGTCTCCGGGGGGTGACGCCTGCCATGACGGGCCGCGAACCTGCTATGACGGGCCATGAACCTGCTTCTGCCCAGCATCGCGGCGGCCTTCCTCCTCACCTTCGCGCGGGTCGGCACCCTGGTGATGCTGCTGCCGGGGGTCGGCGAGCAGCTCGTGTCGCCGCGCCTCCGCCTGGCCTTCGCGCTGCTGCTCACCCTCGTGCTGTTCCCGACCGTGCGGCCGCTCCTGCCGATGCAGGGCGAGGCCATCGCCGGGCCGGGGCTCATCGCCCTGCTGTTCGGCGAGGTGCTGGTCGGGCTGGTGCTCGGCCTCAGCGTGCGGATGGTGCTCGCCGCCCTGCAGGTCGCCGGCGTGGTGATGTCGCAGCAGCTCGGCCTGTCCTACGCCATGACCGTCGATCCGACGCAGGGCGGCCAGCAGACGGCGCTGGGCAATTTCCTGGCGCTCCTCGGCGTCACCCTCATCGTGGCCACCGACCTGCATCACATCGCCCTCGCGGCCATCGGCCGGAGCTACGTGCTGCTGCCGCCGGACGGCGTACCGGGGTTCGGCGAGGCGGCGGCCCTGGCCCTGAAGGCCATCGCGCGGGGCTTTGCGCTGGGCGTGCAGATTTCGGCGCCGTTCATCGCCTTCGGCATCCTGTTCAACGTCGGGCTCGGCGTGCTCGCCCGGCTGATGCCGCAGATGCAGGTGTTCTTCGTGGCCGTGCCGGCCTCGGTGCTCATCGGCATGCTGGTGCTGCTCGGGAGTCTGGGCGTGATGATGGGGGTGTTCCTGGACGATATCGGGCGTTACCTCGCGGACCTCGCCGGGCGATGAGCCGCGCTTCCGGCAGCACGGGGGCCTGACCCATGTCCGACGATGCGGATCCGGAAGACAAGACCGAAGACCCGACTCCGCGGCGCATCGAGAAGGCCATCGAGCAGGGCAACGTCCCCAACTCCGTCGAGATCAACACGCTCTTCATCCTGGCGGCCTTCACCCTGGCCCTGGTGATGGCGTCGGGCTCCATCGCGCGCGAACTCGTGGCCGGCATGCGCGGCTTCCTCATGAACGCCCACGCGGTGCCCTCCGACCCGCACGTCTACGCCGCCATGGGCCTGCGCACGATGCTGCTGTACGCCCAGGCGCTCGCCATCCCGGTGGGGCTGGTGGTGGTGGCGGGGCTGGCCGCGGGCCTGCTCCAGCACCCCCTGGTGTTCTCCGTCGAAGCCATCGGGCTGAAATGGGAGCGGCTCTCGCCCATGGCCGGCGTCAAGCGCATCTTCGGCAAGGAGGCGATGTTCCAGTTCGTGAAGGGGCTGGCCAAGCTCGCCATGGTGGGCATCGTCGGCGGCACCATCCTGTGGGGCGAGCGCGACCGCCTCGACGCGTTCGTGCGCCTCGACCTCACCGCCACCCTGGCGGCGATCCTGGCCATCTGCCTCAAGCTCATGGGCGGCATGCTAGCGGTGTTCGTCGTCATCGCCATGGGCGACGCCCTGTACCAGCGCTTCCAGTGGCGGCAGAAGCTGCGCATGTCCAAGGAGGAGATGAAGCAGGAGCACAAGGAGAGCGACGGCAACCCCGAGGTGAAGGGCCGGATGAAGCAGATCCGCGCCCAGCGGGTGAAGAAGCGCATGATGGCGGCCGTGCCCACCGCCACCGTCATCGTCACCAACCCGACCCACTACGCCGTGGCCCTGCGCTACGAGGCCGGCATGCAGGCGCCGATCTGCGTCGCCAAGGGCGTCGACAGCCTGGCGCTCCGCATCCGGGCGCTCGCCAAGGAACACGGCGTGCCGGTGCTGGAGAACCCGCCGCTGGCCCGCGCGCTGCACGCCACCGTGGACATCGACGAGGAGATCCCGGCCGAGCATTACCGGGCCGTCGCCGAGGTCATCGGCTTCGTCATGCGCCTGCGGCGCCGGGCGGCGTGAGCCTTTCGGCGCGTGCGAGATCGGCCAAGCACCACGGTTTGTGCACCTTTTTCCCCGCAATTTAACGGAAGCCGTGGCGGGATGACCCTTGCCGCGCGTGCGGACCGGGCGCTAACCGGTAGGCGCAAGAAAGGTGGATCGACCCGGGATGGCTGAGTTCAGCGGACCAACCAAGGCCGCGTCGAACGCGATCGACCGGTCCGAGCGGCCGGGCCGCGTCGGATTGCTCCTGGTCCTGGCGGGGCTGCTGGTGGGGGCGGCCGTCGGCCTGTCCTTCGTCGCCAACGAGCAGGCCCAGCCGCTCATCCTCGGCCTCCTGGCGCTGCTCGCCATGGCGGGCGTGTTCTGCCTGTTCGCGCTCGCCATCGGCGCGCTCCAGCTCGCCGGGCAGACGGGGCGGGACGACATCACCAAGGCCATCGTCGACGCCTCGCCCGAGGGCACCATCGTGGTGGAGGAGGGCGGTCGGCTCATCTACGCCAACGAGGCCTACCTCACCATCGCGGGCGGTGAGAGCTTCGCCAACCTGCGGGCCGTGGAACGGGTCTTCGTCGGCTCGCCCGAGGTGTCGGAGGCGGTCTACCGCCTGGCCCAGGCCGCCCGCGAGGGCCTCGGCCACGGCGAGGAGATCCGCATGGCGCCGCCGCCCGACGGGGCCGGCGACCGCGCCTTCGCGTGGTACCGCATCGCCGTGCGGCCCATCGACCGACCGCGCCGGCCCGCCGCCCTGTGGACCGTGAGCGACATCACCCACGAGCGCGAGCGCCAGGAGAACGTCTTCCAGGAGCTCCAGCACGCCATCGACTACCTCGACCACGCCCCCGCCGGTTTCCTCTCCATCGATCCGGCCGGATCCGTCGTCTACATGAACGCCACCCTGGCGACCTGGCTCGGCTACGACCTGGCGACCGTGGGCTCGGGCGGCCTGCGCCTGCCCGAGATCGCGCCGGGCGCCGACGTGCTCACTGCCACGGGGGGACAGCCCGGCGAGGTCAGGACCGACCGGTTCGACCTCGATCTGCGCCGCCGCAACGGCCACCCTCTGCCGGCCCGGCTCTACCACCGCGTCGCCTTCGGGCAGGACGGCAAGCCCGGGTCCTCGCGCACCATCGTGCTCAACCGCTCCGCCGGCGCCGAGACCGACGAGCCCCAGCGCGCGGCGGAAGTGCGCCTCGCGCGCTTCCTCAACAACAGCCCCATCGCCATCGCGACGGTCGACCACGCCGGCCACATCGCCCGCGCCAACGCCTCGTTCGCGCGCCTGTTCGGCGGCACCCCGCGCCAGGCGATGCCGGACGGGCACGGCAGCCTCAACGCCGAGCCGACCATCTGGGACGCCCTGGTGGAGCGCGACCGCGTCGCCCTGGAGACGGCCCTCACCAAGGCCTCCGGCGGGCTCGCCGCCATCGAGCCCATCGAGGTGATGCTGACGGGCGCCGGCAACCGCTCGGCCCGGGTCTGGCTCAGCCCCGCCGGCGTCGAGGGCGCCGCGGAAGGGGCTCCGGCCCCAGGTACGCCCGCTCAAGGCACGCCCGCTCAAGGTACTTCCGGTCAAGGCACCAAGGCCGACGAATCCGGCGACCGCGAACGGGTGATCCTCTACGCCCTGGACACCACCGCCCAGCGCCAGCTCGAACAGCAGGTCGCCCAGGCCCAGAAGATGGACACCGTAGGCCAGCTCGCCGGCGGCATCGCGCACGATTTCAACAACGTCCTGCAGGCGATCATCGGCTACTCGGACCTGCTGCTCGCGAGCCACCGGCCCACCGACCCGGCGTTCCAGGACATCATGCAGATCAAGCAGAACGCCAACCGGGCCGCCAGCCTGGTGCGTCAGCTGCTGGCCTTCTCCCGCCGCCAGACCCTGCGGCCCGAGGTGATGAGCGTCGGCGAGGCCCTGTCCGACCTCACCCTGCTGCTGAAGCGCCTGCTCGGCGAGCGGGTCGACCTCGACCTCAAGCACGGGCGCGAGATCTGGCCGATCAAGGCCGACGTGAACCAGTTCGAGCAGGTCATCGTCAACCTCGCGGTCAACGCCCGCGACGCCATGCCTGAGGGCGGGCGTCTGCTCATCCGCACCGCCAACGTGGTGCACGATTCGACCCCCGAGGAGGCGCGCCTCGGCATGCCGGCGGGCGACCACGTCCTCATCGAGGTCATCGACACCGGCCAGGGCATCCCGCCCGACGTCATGGAGAAGATCTTCGAGCCGTTCTTCACCACCAAGGAGATCGGCAAGGGCACGGGCCTCGGCCTCTCGACGGTGTTCGGCATCGTCAAGCAGAGCGGCGGCACCATCGACGTGCGCTCGACGGTGGGGGAGGGCACCACCTTCCGCATCTACTTCCCCCGCCACGAGCCCGTGGCCGAGCCGGAGCCGGCGCCCCTGCCGGCCACGAGCACCACGGGCGAGATCGCCGCCCACCGCCTCAAGGGCACCCCCGAACTCGCCGCCCCGTCGCCGCGGAAGCCCGCGCCCGACCATACCGGCCAGGGCGTGATCCTGCTGGTGGAGGACGAAGATCCCGTGCGTGCCGTCAACAGCCGCGCCCTGTCGGCCCGCGGCTACACGGTGCTGGAGGCGGCCTCCGGCCTCGACGCCCTCAAGATCATCGAGGACAAGAGCCAGACCATCGACCTCGTCGTGTCCGACGTGGTGATGCCCGAGATGGACGGCCCGACCCTCCTGCGGGAGCTGCGCAAGCACCACCCGGACCTCAAGGTGATCTTCGTCTCCGGCTACGCCGAGGACGCGTTCCGCAAGAACCTGCCCGAGGGCGAGGACTTCAACTTCCTGCCCAAGCCCTTCAGCCTGAAGCAGCTCGTGGAGACCGTGAAGGAGACCATCGCGCGCTGATTTTTGCGGGGGCAACGAACCGTGCGACTCGGGGCTTCGAACCTGACGTCAGATAAGTTGGCTGGAGGCCGATGACCTCCACGCCGTCATTCCGGGGCCGCGGAGCGGAACCCGGAATCCAGAGCCGCGACGCGCGTTCGACATGGCCCTTCCTGTGTTTCTGGATTCCGGGTTCGCCTGCGGCGATCCGGAATGACTGCGCGGGTGTCGTGACCGACCACGCAATCCGGCGAGCGGTCCGCCATCGTTTTGAAGCCGTCGCTCCGAAACCACGTCTGCCAGCCTTGCGGAATGAGAACAAAACGAGTACATCAATCGTCATCCGAGGCGCATTGAGCCTTGCTCCCACCCCATGCATAAGGATGCCGACGAATGGCCCAGCCAGCGCTGAAAGTTGTGGACGCTCCCATGGTGGACAAGGACAAGGCGAAGGCGATCGACGCCGCGCTGTCGCAGATCGAGCGCGCCTTCGGGAAGGGCTCGATCATGCGCCTGGGCAAGAACGCCCAGGTGGCCGAGGTGGAGGTGGTTTCCACCGGCTCCCTTGGGCTCGACATCGCGCTCGGCGTCGGCGGTCTGCCGCGCGGGCGCGTCATCGAGATCTACGGCCCGGAATCCTCGGGTAAGACCACGCTGGCGCTTCACACCATCGCCGAGGCCCAGAAGAAGGGCGGCGTCTGCGCCTTCGTCGACGCCGAGCACGCCCTGGACCCGATCTACGCCCGCAAGCTCGGCGTGCAGCTCGACGACCTGCTGATCTCGCAGCCCGACACCGGCGAGCAGGCCCTCGAGATCACCGATACCCTGGTGCGCTCGGGCGCCATCGACGTCCTCGTGGTCGATTCCGTGGCGGCGCTGACGCCCCGCGCCGAGATCGAGGGCGAGATGGGCGACAGCCAGCCCGGCCTCCAGGCCCGGCTCATGAGCCAGGCCCTGCGCAAGCTCACGGGCTCGATCTCGCGCTCGAAGTGCATGGTGATCTTCATCAACCAGATCCGCATGAAGATCGGCGTGATGTACGGTAGCCCCGAGACCACCACGGGCGGCAACGCCCTGAAGTTCTACGCCTCGGTCCGCCTCGACATCCGCCGCGTCTCGACCCTGAAGGATCGCGACGAGGCCATCGGCAACCAGGTCCGCGTGAAGGTGGTGAAGAACAAGGTTGCCCCGCCGTTCAAGCAGGTCGAGTTCGACATCATGTTCGGCGAGGGCGTCTCCAAGGTCGGCGAGCTCATCGACCTCGGGGTCAAGGCCGGCATCGTCGAGAAGTCGGGCGCCTGGTTCTCCTACAACAGCCAGCGCCTCGGCCAGGGCCGGGAGAACTCGAAGGGTTTCCTGCGGGACAACCCCGACATCGCCGCGAAGATCGAGGCGGCGATCCGCCAGAATTCCGGCATCCTCGCCGACAAGATCCTGGATACGGCCAAACCCACCGAAGAGGATCTGGACGAAGGCGAAGCCTGAGTTCCGGACCCGTCACCCGACCATGAGAAAGCCGCCGGGCCCCGTGCCCGGCGGCTTTCTCGTGGTGCCTAGCTATTCACGCCGCCCGCGCCACCGCGAGGAAGCGGACGATTTTGGCGGGCAAATGCCCCGAATGACACGAGCGTGCCGAGGCGGCCTCGGCGACGTCACGGACGATGTCCTGGGTCGTCGCACCCTGCTGCTCGCGGGAGACCGCGATGGTGGAGGCGACGCCGTCGATTTCGCGATCTCGCGGATACGTGCCGTGATGGCGGCGATCGCCGAGACTGCCTGACTCGTGGCGGACTGGATCTCGGCGATCTGGCAGGAAATCTCCTGGGTGGCCTGCGCCGTCTGCCTCGCGAGCCTCTGCACTTCCACGGGCGCCTGGATGAGGCCGCGGCGCGTCCCCCGACCGTCAGCCCGGCGGCAGCACCTCGATGGCGATGCCGGCATAGAATGCCGCGAGGTCGGCGATCTCGGCATCCGACAGGCCCTTGGCGACGACGTTCATGATCGCGTTGCTCCGGCGCCCGTCGCGGTACTCGGTGAGCGCCTTGACGAGGTACGGCTCGACCTGCCCCGCGAGGTTCGGGGCTTCCGGCAGCTTCGACAGCCCGTCCATGCCGTGGCAGGTCTGGCAGGCGGTGGCGGCCTTGCGGCCCGCCTTGGCATCGCCGGCCCGCGCCGGACCGATGGCGAGCCCGCTCAGGAGCGTGGCGGCGAGGAACAGGGCGGCGGCGGGATGGGGCATGCGGACTCCGGGTTCTGGGGCGATCGAGATATCCGCGCGCAGGCCGTCGAACCAGAAGCCGCAGGGCCAAGGGGCAGACGCGGCCGGCGGCCGGTGAGCCGGGCGGGCGCGCGGCCCGCCCCCCAAAAGGTCACTTCCCCTCGTACGAGATCCGGTAGATCGCCCCGGCCGTGTCGTCGGCGACGAGCAGCGAGCCGTCGAGGAACACGGCCACGTCCGCCGGGCGGCCGAGATACTCGCCGTCGCCCGTGAGCCAGCCCTCGGCGAACGGCACCGGCGCGCCCGCCTTGCCGTCCTTCTCCACCGGCACGAACATGATCCGGGCGCCGATGGGCGTGGTGCGGTTCCAGGAGCCGTGCTCGGCGATGAAGATCCCGCCGCGATAGGCGGCCGGGAACTGCTTGCCGGTGTAGAACGCCATGCCGAGATCGGCCGCATGCGGCGGCAACTCGGCCTGCGGGAACACCGCCCCCTTCGGAGGCTCCTCGTCCTTGTACTCGACGGTGCGGACGGCGCCGCCGCCGAACCACGGGAAGCCGAAGAATTCCCCGGCCTTCGTGGCGCGGTTGAGTTCGCCCGGCGGGGTGTCGTCGCCCATGCCGTCGACCTGGTTGTCGGTGAACCACAGGGACTTGTCGGCGGGGCTGAAATCCATGCCGACGGAATTGCGGATGCCCGTGGCGAACACCTCGCGGTTCTTCCCGTCGGCATCCATCCGGACGATGCCGCCGATGCCGGTTCTGGCGTAGAGGTCGCGCTTCTCCGCCGGCGGCACGTTGTAGGGCTGGCCGAGGGACACGTAGGTCTTGCCGTCGGGGCCGATGCGGCAGATCCGGGCGGTGTGGTTGTAGCTCTCCTCCGCGGCCGGGATCAGCGCGCCCTGCTTGACCAGCACGCCGGCGGCGACGTCGGGGCTCTCGTAGAAGAACTCCGCCGCCGGGAACGACAGCACCCGGTTCTGTTCGGCGATGGTGAGCACGCCGTCCTTCGAGAAGCAGACGCCGTTGGGGATCTTGAAGTCGATGCCGGGCGCGAAGGCCCGGACCTCGTCGGCGACCCGGTCCTTGTCACGGTCGGTCACCGTGTAGACCTTGGTCTTGCGGGTGCCGACGAACAGCACGCCGGCGTTGGGCCCGACCGCGATGGAGCGGGCATCGGGCACCACGGCGTAGAGGTCGATCCGGAAGCCCTCGGGGAGCTTGATCTTGCCCAGCGTCCGGCGGAGCGCATCGGCGCGGCGCCCGGTCTGGGGGATCTCGGGCGCCTCGGCCGTGCCCGTGCTCTGCATGCCCTGGAGCTTCTCCAAGGCGTCGGCCTTGGCCTTCGTCTCGGCGGGGGCGGCCCCCTGCGCCTGCGCCCCGAGGGGGGCCGAACCGAGGGTGACGCCGGCCAGAAGCGTCGCGACGAGGACGGATCGCATGGGGTACTCTCCCGGCTCCGCCCGCATGATCGGGGCGGTTGCCGGACGGACGTTACGGGCTTGCCAGTGGTCTCCACAAGGGGAGGGCCGTCCCCCGCGAGGGACGGCCCTCCCCGGGATGTCAATACGGCAGGATCTTGACGAACAGGCCCCACAGCACGAGCAGGATGCCGACCACCGAGACGCCCCAGATGATGGAGCGGATCTTCGGCACGCCGAAGCCGTAGACCGGCAGGTAGGCGAGGCGCCCGAAGAAGTAGAGGTAGGCGCCCAGCACCACGGCGGTGTTGTGGCGCCCCGTGGCGACGCAGGCGAGCACCAGGGCGGCGAAGATCGGGAACGTCTCGAAGAAGTTCTTCGAGGCCTTCTCCAGACGGGCGGCCGCGCCCGTCACCTCCGGCGTCCGGCCCTCGCGGTTGCCGGCGGCCCAGGTGAAGCCGCCGCGCTGCTGCAGGCCGCTGTAGGAGGCGGCGATGATGTGGACAAGGCCGAGGAAGCAGGACCAGGCAAGGAGGCGGATTTCGACGGGCATGGGCGCGGTGTGTCCTTGGTCGGTGGTGATCCCCGTACCTAGACCATCGCGCGGGCGAGGGGCACCCGCCGGTGCGAAACGTGAAACCGCCCGTGACTTGAGCCGGAACCCTCCGTATGAGACGCCTGCGCGCGGACTAGCCGTCATGGCCGTCAGCACCGACCCGGCAGGGCCCACCGACAGAGTCTTTACAGCGATGAGCGGCGTCAACGAGATCCGGTCGACCTTCCTCGACTACTTCGCAAAGGCGGGCCACGAGGTTCTGCCGTCCTCGTCGCTGGTGCCGCGCAACGACCCGACGCTGATGTTCACCAACGCCGGCATGGTGCAGTTCAAGAACGTCTTCACCGGTGTCGAGAAGCGGCCCTACAATCGCGCCACCACATCGCAGAAATGCGTCCGCGCGGGGGGCAAGCACAACGACCTCGACAACGTCGGCTACACCGCGCGCCACCACACCTTCTTCGAGATGCTCGGCAACTTTTCCTTCGGCGATTACTTCAAGCCGCAGGCCATCGAACTCGCTTGGGATCTGATCACCAAGGAATTCGGCCTGTCGAAGGACCGCCTGCTGGTGACGGTCTATGCCGACGACGACGAGGCCGCCTCGCTGTGGAAGAAGATCGCCGGATTCTCCGACGACCGCATCATCCGCATCGGCACCTCGGACAATTTCTGGCAGATGGGCGACACCGGCCCGTGCGGCCCGTGCTCGGAGATCTTCATCGACCAAGGCCCCGGCCTGCAGGGCGGCCCGCCCGGCTCGCCCGACGAGGACGGCGACCGCTTCCTCGAATTCTGGAACCTCGTGTTCATGCAGTACGAGCAGGTGGAGCCGGGCAACCGCCTCGCCCTGCCGCGCCCCTCCATCGACACCGGCATGGGCCTGGAGCGCATGGCCGCCATCCTCCAGGGGGTGACGAGCAACTACGAGACGGACCTGTTCCGCGCCCTCATCGACGCCGTGAGCCACGCCGTTGGCTGCCCGCCGGAGCCCGCCACCCGCGCCTCCTACCGGGTCGTCGCCGACCACCTGCGCGCCGCGTCCTTCCTCGTCGCCGATGGCGTGCTGCCGGGCAACGAGGGCCGGGGCTACGTCCTGCGCCGGATCATGCGCCGGGCCATGCGCCACCTCGAACTCCTGGGCTCCCGCGAGCCGGTGATGTACCGCCTGGTGCCGACCCTGGTGCGCGAGATGGGTCAGGCCTACCCCGAACTCACCCGCGCGGAGACGCTCATCGGCGAGACCCTGCGGCTGGAGGAGACCCGGTTCCGCCGCACCCTGGAGCGGGGGCTGGCCATCCTCGACGCCGAGACCCGCGACCTCGCGCAGGGCCAGAACCTGTCGGGCGAGACGGCCTTCACCCTCTACGACACCTACGGCTTCCCCCTCGACCTGACCCAGGACGCCCTAAAGGCGCGCGGCATCGGCGTCGACACCGACGCGTTCGGGGCCGCCATGGAGCGCCAGCGCAAGGCCGCGCGCGCCGCCTGGACGGGCTCCGGCGAGGCCGCCACCGAGACCGTCTGGTACGGCCTCAAGGAGCGCACCGGCGCCACGGAGTTCCTGGGGTATGAGACGGAGTCGGCCGAAGGCATCGTCACGGCTCTGCTTCGCGACGGCGCCGAGGTGGAGGCCCTGGAGGCCGGCCAGACCGGCCTCGCCCTCGTCAACCAGACCCCGTTCTACGCCGAATCCGGCGGTCAGGTCGGCGACACCGGTACGCTGACGGCCGCCGGCCTGAAGGCGCGGGTGACGGCCACCGAGAAGAAGCTCGGCGACCTCTTCGTCCACCACGTCACCGTGGACGAGGGCCGGCTCGCCCTGAACCAGCCCGTGGAACTCTCCGTCGAGGCCGATCGGCGCGCCGCCATCCGGGCCAACCACTCGGCGACCCATCTCCTGCACGAGGCCCTGCGCCAGGTGCTCGGCGACCACGTCGCCCAGAAGGGCTCCCTCGTCTCGGCCGAGCGCCTGCGCTTCGATTTCAGCCACCCCAAGCCCCTCGACGAGGCCGAGATCCGCGCCGTCGAGGACATCGCCAACGCCGTGCTGCTCCAGAACACACCCGTGGTGACGAAGCTCATGGCGCAGGACGAGGCCGTGGCCTCCGGCGCCCGCGCCTTGTTCGGCGAGAAGTACGGCGACGAGGTCCGCGTCGTCTCCATGGGCCTGCCTGGGGCGGGCGGTAAGGCGTTCTCGGTGGAGCTTTGCGGCGGCACCCATGCGGCGCGCACGGGCGAGATCGGTCAGGTCTCCGTCGTCGCCGAGAGTGCCGTCGGCGCGGGGGTGCGCCGCATCGAGGCCCTGACGGCGGATTCCGCGCGGCGCTTCCGCGCCGAGGAGGGCCGCACCCTGTCGCAGATCGCCGGCCTGCTGAAATCCGCCACCGCCGACGTGCCCGAGCGCCTGGCGAGCCTCATCGAGGACCGCCGCCGCCTGGAACGCGAACTCACCGACGCGCGGAAAAAACTCGCCATGGGCGGGGCCGGATCGGGCGGTGACGAGATCGTGGAGATCGGCGGCGTGAAGCTCCTGGCCCGCGTGGTCGAGGGCGTCGAGATGCGCGACCTCAAGAGCCTGGCCGACGAGGGCAAGAGCCGGATCGGCTCCGGCATCGTCGCCCTGGTGGGCGTCGCCCCCGACGGCAAGGCCGGTCTCGTCGTCGGCGTCACCGCCGACCTCACCGAACGGTTCGACGCCGTCGCCCTGGTGCGGGCGGGCGCCGGCCACCTCGGCGGCAAGGGCGGCGGCGGTCGCCGCGACATGGCCCAGGCCGGAGGACCGGAAGGCACGGGCGCGGCGGCGGCTCTGGACGCGATCCGGACGGCCCTGGCCGGATAGGATCATGGTGTGCGCGTCGTCGGCCGGTTCGGTGAATTGCCGAGCCCAACGTGCGACGCCGCAGCGGTACCGCGCACTGCCTTCGATCGCGCGCACCGTGCCGCAAGCTCGGTCCACGGGATCTGCCCCGCACGCCGGGGAATGCCGACGGGCCCCCCGTGGGCACACGGTCGCGCGGCGCATCCCAGCACGGACCCGGGGGAGCCGACGGCCGACGATTCCTCGCGGCTTGCGGAGGCAGCGGCATGGAAAAGCGCCATCCCCGATGCCACCGGGCCTCCGACCCGCCCCTGAAGTTGCCTGCGGATTAGGCATATGACCTCAGCGTAGGCGCCGGCCGGGCCTGGGAATCCCGCCCGCCTCACCGCGTCGCGGCTGGAGGGCGTGGTGCGGTTTGTGCAGGATCGGCGATACGCTTCCCGGGCCGTTCGTGCGCGGCGAACGGTCCCGTGTGGCGTGGGCGGGCGCGGCCCCGCAACACCGGACCTCGCGCGCGCTCTGCCCCTGTGTCACCGCCCTGACCCGGACGTTCCATGCCCGAATGCCTCGTCTTCCGCGTGCCGACCCGGCACCCCGCCGACGTCTCGGGGGTGATGGACCTCATCGCCGCCGGCGCCGTGGCGGCGGATGAGATCGTGGCGATCTTCGGCAAGACCGAGGGCAACGGCTGCGTCAACGATTTCACCCGCCAGCTCGCCGTGATGGCCCTGGAGACCGCGCTCGCCGGCGCGATGGCGTGTACGCCCGAAGCCGTCGGCGGGCGGGTCGCCCTGGTGATGTCGGGCGGCACCGAGGGCGGCCTTTCCCCCCATCTCCTCGTATTGGCGCGCCGCGACGGCCCGGCCGTGCCCGGCGCGACGGCGCTGGCCATCGGCACCGCCTTCACGGCCGATTTCCGGCCCGAGGAGATCGGCCGCATGGCGCAGGTGCGGGCGACGGCAGCGGCGGTCGCCGAAGCCATGGCCCGGGCCGGGCTCGACGACCCGGAGGCCGTACATTTCGTCCAGGTGAAGTGTCCGCTCCTGACCAGCGCCCGCATCCAGGAGGCTGCCGCGCGCGGACGGGACGTCGCCACCCACGACACCTACGCCTCCATGGGCCTGTCGCGCGGGGCCTCCGCCCTCGGCATCGCCCTGGCCCTCGGCGAAGTGGCGGACGAGGACCTCGCCGACGCCGCCATCGGTGCGCGACGGGACCTCTATTCCGGCCGCGCCAGCGCCTCGGCCGGCATCGAACTCATGCGCAACGAAGTCATCGTGCTGGGCAACGCGCCCGGCTGGACCGGCCCCCACGCCATCGCCCACCGGGTCATGCGCGACGGCATCGATTTTTTCGCAGTTCAGGGCGTGCTGGCGGATCTGGGCTTTCCCGGCTCCGGCCAACTGACGCCGGAGGAGTCGGAGCGCGTGGTCGCCCTGCTCGCGAAAGCCGAGCCCTCGCATGACGGCCTGATCCGCGGCCGGCGTCACATCATGAACGACGACAGCGACATCAACGCCACCCGGCACGCCCGCGCCCTGGTCGGTGGGGTCGCCGCCGCCGCCATCGGGCGCACCGACCTGTTCGTCTCCGGCGGCGCCGAGCACCAGGGACCCGACGGCGGCGGCCCTGTTGCGATCATCGCCCGCGTGAGGGACTGAAGCAATGCCCGACTTCGATCTCGCCATCCGGGGCGGCACCCTGGTCACCGCCACCGATACGTTTCGCGCCGATCTCGGCATCCGCGACGGGCGCATCGCGGGAATCGCCGCGCGGATCACGGATGCGGCCCGCACCCTCGACGCCTCCGGGCTCCTCGTGCTGCCGGGCGGCATCGACAGCCACGTCCACATCGCGCAGGATTCCGGCCCCGGCATCGTCATGGCGGACGACTTCGCCTCCGCGACCCGTGCGGCGGCGGCCGGCGGCAACACCTGCGTGATGCCGTTCGCGCTCCAGCCCCGCGGCGCCTCCCTGCGCGAGGCGACCCATGCCTACCGGGCGCTGGCGGAGGGCCAGTGCCACATCGATGTCGCCATCCACCTCATCGTCTCCGACCCGACGCCGGCGGTGCTCGGCCAGGAGCTGCCGGCCCTGATCGCTGAGGGCTACACCTCGTTCAAGGTGTTCATGACGTACGACGATCTGGTCCTGAACGACCGCCAGATCCTCGATGTGTTCGACGTGGCGCGGCGCGAGGGCGCCCGCGTCATGGTCCATGCCGAGGGCTACGACGCCATCCGGTACATGACCGAGAAGCTTGAGAAGGCCGGCGAGACCCGCCCGTTCGGGCATGCCCTGTCCCGGCCGCAGGTGGTGGAGCGCGAGGCGGCGCACCGGGCGATCGCGCACGCCGAACTCGTGGATCTCCCCATCGTCATCGTCCACGTCTCGGGCGCGGAGGCCATGGAGCAGATCGCCTGGGCCCGGGAGCGCGGCCTGAGGATCCACGCCGAGACCTGCCCGCAATACCTGACGCTCACCGCCGACCACATGAAGGGCATCGGCGCCGACGACCCGATGGCGGGGGCGAAATACGTCTGTTCGCCGCCGCCCCGCGAGGCCGCGAACCAGGCCGCGATCTGGCGCGGCCTCCAGACCGGCCTGTTCGACGTGGTCTCCTCCGACCACTGCCCGTTCCGCTACGACGACGTTCAGGGCAAGCTGAACCCGCGCGCGAGAAGCGCGTTCCGCTGGGTGCCGAACGGCATCCCGGGCATCGAGACCCGTCTGCCGATCCTGTTCTCGGAGGGCGTCTCGGCGGGCCGCATCTCCCTCAATCGCTTCGTCGAACTCACCGCCACGAATCACGCCAAGCTCTACGGGCTCTACCCGCGCAAGGGCTCCATCGGCATCGGGTTCGACGCCGACCTGACCCTCTGGGACCCGAACCGGCGCGAGACGATCCTGCAGGCCAACCTCCACCACGGCGCCGATTACACGCCCTGGGAGGGCTTCGCGGTGACGGGTTGGCCGGTGGCGACCCTCGCGCGGGGTGAGATCGTCGCCGAGGACGGGCGGGTGACCGGCGCACTCGGCCATGGACGGGTACTCGACCGGGTTGTGCAAGCCGATCCCCCGGTCTGATCGGACGCCGCGACATCGGATGCGAATCGGGTATCGTCTGGCCCGCCCCTTGCTGGGATGCGGGTCGGGAGACAACGCATGGACGTCGAGCTGATCCGCCTGACCAAGCGCTACGGCCACACCACGGCCGTGGACGGCATCGACCTGAAGGTCCGCTCGGGCGCCTATTGCTGCCTGCTCGGCCCCTCGGGCTGCGGCAAGACCACCACGTTGCGGATGATCGGCGGGCACGAGACCGTGTCCTCCGGCGATGTGGTCATCGGGCCGAAGGCGGTGGGCGATGCCACCCCGGCCGAGCGCGGCACCGCGATGATGTTCCAGAGCTACGCCCTGTTCCCCCACCTCAACTGCCGCGACAACGTCGCCTTCAGCCTGAAGATGCGGGGCATCGGCAAGACCGAGCGCCGGGCCAAGGCGCTCGCCATGCTCGACCTCGTGCAGATGGCGCATCTGGCCGAGCGTCTGCCGGCCCAGCTCTCCGGCGGCCAGCAGCAGCGCGTGGCGCTGGCCCGGGCCCTGGTCACCGGACCCAAGGTCCTGCTCCTCGACGAGCCGCTCTCGGCCCTCGATCCGTTCCTGCGGGTGCGGATGCGGACCGAATTGAAGCGGCTCCAGGCCGAACTCGGCATCACCTTCATCCACGTCACCCACAGCCAGGAGGAGGCGATGGCGCTGTCCGACCTCGTGGTGGTGATGAACGGCGGCCGCATCGAGCAGGCGGCCGACCCCCGCACGATCTTCGAGCGCCCCGCCACCGCCTTCGTCGCGCGCTTCATCGGCGGCCACAACATCATCCGCCTGCCCGATGCGACGGAGGTCGCCGTCCGGGCGGACCGGATGCGCCTCGGGGCGGAGGCGGGGCCCGGGGCGGTGCCGGCGCGCGTCGTCTCCGTCGAGTATCAGGGCACCAGCGTGCATGTGGGCTTCGAGGCCGACGGCCTCGGCGGGAGCGGCGCGACCGCGCTCACGGCCGTCATCGACGACGGCGCCTATGCCGGCCACCCCCTCGCGCTGGGCCAGACCGTGCCCCTCGGCTGGGATGCCGCCGCCGCCCATCGTCTGAGCGCCTGAACCGTTTCTCACTGCGTACGAGGAATCCGCATGACGACCACGATCAAGCTGAGCCGCCGCACCCTGCTGCAGGGCGCGGGGGCCACCGGACTGGCCCTCGGCGCCGGCCCGATCACCGGCTTTCCCAACGTGATCGCCGCCGAGCCCGTGACCCTGCGCTACCTCGGCACCGCCGTGAACCAGTCCGGCGACATCGCCCGCAAGGTGAAGGAAGATCTCGGCATCACCCTCGAGTACATCCCCGTCGTCACCGACGAGGTGACGAAGCGCGTGGTGACCCAGCCGAACTCGTTCGACCTCCTCGACACCGAGTTCTTCAGCCTGAAGAAGCTCATCCCCTCGGGCAACATCCAGGGCATGGATGCGCGCCGGATCAAGCAGGCCGACAACATCACCCCGGTCTTCACCAAGGGCGAAGTGGCCGGAAAGAAGATCGGCGACCAGGGCACGGCACCCAAGAAGGTGTTCTACCTCGAGGGGCAGAACTCGAAGAATTTCGCCGGCTCGGCCACCGAGTGGATCACCCTGATCCCCACCACCTACAACGCCGACACGCTCGGCATCCGGCCCGACCTGATCAAGCGCCCGATCACGAGCTGGAAGGAACTCCTGAACCCCGAGTTCAAGGGTAAGGCCTCGATCCTCAACATCCCGTCCATCGGCATCATGGACGCCGCCATGGTGATCGAGGCCACCGGCGACTACACCTACCCCGACAAGGGCAACATGACGAAGGCGGAGATCGACCGCACCATCAAGCTGCTGATCGAGGCCAAGCGCGCCGGCCAGTTCCGCGCCTTCTGGCAGGATTTCAACGAATCCGTGAACCTGATGGCGTCCGGCGAGACGGTGATCCAGTCGATGTGGTCGCCCGCCGTCACCAAGGTGCGCTCGCAGGGCGTCGCCTGCACCTACCAGCCCCTCAAGGAGGGCTACCGCGCCTGGGCCACGGGCTTCGGCCTGCCCAAGACCCTGACGGGCCGCAAGCTGGATGCGGCCTACGACTTCATCAACTGGTTCCTGTCGGGCTGGGCCGGCGCCTACCTCAACCGCCAGGGCTACTATTCGGCGGTGCTGGAGACGGCGAAATCCCACATGGAGCCCTACGAGTGGGCCTACTGGATGGAGGGCAAGGCCGCCGAGAAGGACATCAAGGGCCCGGACGGCGGCGTGCTGGAGAAGGCCGGCGCCACCCGCGACGGCGGCTCCTTCGAGGCCCGCATGGGCGGCGTCGCCTGCTGGAACGCGGTGATGGACGAGAACACCTACATGGTCCGTAAGTGGAACGAGTTCATCGCCGCGTGAGCGGGGTGATGCACCAGGCACGGAGCGCGCTTCCCTCTCCCCGCCCGGCGGGGATAGGGCCTCGTCCTCCCCTTGTCGGGAGGCGAGGCGAGCCCGGCAGGGCGACGGTGAGGGGGTATCGCCGGTCGTGCCTCTTACGGTGGCGCCTCCTCACCCTGGCTGCCGCTCGGCTCGCCCCCGACAAGGGGGGCTCGCCCCTCTCCCCGCAAGCGGGGAGAGGTTCTGCGCTCGGCTGGAGTGAGCCATGACCGACACTGCACTCTCCTCCCTCCCCGCCATCGCGAAAACCCCGGCCGTGACGGCCCCCACCACGAGCCTCACGGCCAAGACGCGGCGGCGCCGCGCGCTGGCCTATCTCCAGGCCGCCCCGCTGGCGTGCGTGTTCCTGGTGTTCTTCGTGGTGCCGCTGGCACTGACCCTGATCGTCAGCTTCTGGTCCTACAACGAGTACGAGATCATCCCGGCCTTCACGGTGCAGAACTACATCGACGTGTTCGAGGGCTGCCTCAACACGGCGGACGCCTGCACCACCGTGCGGACCTACCTCTCGACCCTGAAGTTCTGCGCGCTGACCTGGGCCTGCACCCTCGTGATCGGCTTCACGGTGGCGTATTTCGTCGCCTTCCACGTGCGTTCGAAGACGATGCAGATGGCGCTGTTCCTCGTCTGCACGATCCCGTTCTGGACCTCGAACGTGATCCGGATGATCTCCTGGATCCCGCTGCTGGGCCGCAACGGCCTCGTCAACGACACCCTGATGGGGATGGGCCTCATCAAATCCCCCATCGAGGGCCTGCTGTACTCCGACTTCTCGGTGGTGCTCGCCTTCGTCCACCTCAACACGGTCTTCATGATCGTGCCGATCTTCAACAGCATGGCGCGGATCGACCGTTCGCTGATCGAGGCGGCCTACGATTCCGGCGCCACCGGCTGGCAGACCCTGTGGAACGTCGTGGTGCCGCTGGCCAAACCCGGCATCGCCATCGGGTCGATCTTCGTGATCACCCTGGTGATGGGCGACTTCGTCACCGTCGGTGTCATGGGCGGCCAGCAGATCGCGTCGGTCGGCAAGGTCATCCAGGTCCAGATGTCGGCCCTGCAACTGCCGGCGGCGGCGGCCAACGCAGTGGTGCTGCTCGGTGCCGTGATGCTGATGATCGTGGCGATGACCCGCCTGATCGACCTGCGGAAGGAACTCTAGCGTTGAGCGACCGACCCCGCTCCCCCGCCTTCTATGCCCTCGCGGCGTTCTTCGCCCTGTTCGTCGCCTTCCTGTACGGCCCGACGCTGACCATCCTGGTCCTCAGCTTCCAGGGTCCGCAGGGCGGCCTCACCTTCCCGATGAACGGGGTCTCGACGCACTGGTTCGGCAAGCTCTGGGCCGGTCTCGGCATCGTCGACATCTGGGGGGCGCTGTGGCGCTCGCTCCGCCTCGGCCTCGTGGTGATGGGCCTCACCGTGGTCATCGCGTTCTTCGCCGGCCTCGCCTTCCGCAAGCGCTTCCGCGGCGAGGGCGCGCTGTTCACCATCGCGGTGGCGAGCCTGATCGTGCCCTCCATCGTGGTCTCGCTCGGGATCGGCCTGGAATTCCGCCTCCTCGACGATGCGGTGAACTGGGCGGCGGCCGCCTTCGGCTGGGGCTGGCTGCAGGAGCACGGCACCCTGATGGGGCTCTACACCTCGGCGCTGGGCGCGCACCTGACCTGGACGCTGCCCTTCGGCCTCCTCATCATGTTCGCGGTCTTCAACCGGTTCGATCCGGCCTACGAGGAGGCCGCCCGCGATCTCGGCGCCACCGGCGCCCAGACCCTGCGGCACGTGGTGGTGCCGATCCTCGGCCCCTCGCTCGTCGGCGTCGCCCTGTTCGGCTTCACCTTGTCCTTCGACGAGCTCGCCCGCACCAGCCAGGCCATCGGCGGCCGCAACACCCTGCCGCTCGAACTCCAGGGCCTCACCACCACCGTCACCACGCCGGAGATCTACGCGCTCGGCACCCTGACCACGGGCATGTCGCTCGCCGTCATCGGCCTCGCCCTCGGAACGAGCCTTTACCTCCAGCGGCGCAAGGCGAAGGCCGGGCTGCGGCTCGGATAGGAACTTCCGCGAACGGTTCGGGGCGGAAAGCCCGTGCGGGCTATCCTGGGATAATGCGTGCGCAGGGAGGACGCTTACGATCCGCGCATCATCGGCGTTTTTGCAATAGGGGCTGGTGACCGGGAGAGATTTGGGCTTCCGCCTATGTGGCAAAGCGAAGTTGCTATGCACCCGGTTTCCAACAACGCTCCCATGACCATGCTGCTGCGCAAGCTCGACAGCATCGCCACCCTCTCGGATGAGGAGCAGGAGGCCGTTCGCAACCTGCCGGTCAGAATCCGGACCCTCGAGCCGAGACAGGATATCGTGCGGGAGGGCGACATGCCCTCGCAATGCTGCCTGGTCCTCGAAGGCTGGCTGTGACGCTACAAGGTGTTGGGGGACGGGCGCCGCCAGATCTTCTCGTTCCACATTCCCGGCGACACCCCCGATCTGCAGAGCCTCCACCTGCCGGTGATGGATCACAGCCTCGGCACCGTAACCGTGGCCACGGTCGCGTTCATCCCGCACGACAGCGTCCGTGACCTGACCCTGCGCTTCCCGCGCCTCGGGGCGGTGCTGTGGCGCGACACCCTGATCGACGCGGCGATCTTTCGGGAATGGATGACCGGCATGGGCCGCAAGTCGGCCTATGGCCGGATCGCCCACCTGTTCTGCGAGATGTACCTCAAGCTCGAAGCGGTGGGCCTCGCCGGCGATCACCGCTGCCCCCTGCCGATCACCCAGACCGAACTCGGCGATGCGCTCGGCCTCACCACCGTGCACGTGAACCGCACCCTGCAGGAGATGCGGGGCCAGGGGCTGATCACCCTGCGCAGCAGCACCCTGGTGGTCAACGCCTGGAACGACCTGTGGGCAGCAACGATACCGAGAGCCATCTCGTGTTCGACGATGGGTTCCTCGTGGCGATCCTGGTTCACCTGTGCGAGCAGCACGGGTCGGACGCCGGCCGGTGGTTCCTCGAAGCCGGATTCGGCCGCGTCGACCATCCGAACCCGCCGACCTTCGCCAGCCTCGGCGCCGCCCAGGACTGGATCACGCACCGCCTCGCCACGACGGCAAGCTCCGCACTGTGATGCCGAGGCCGGGTGCCGATCCGCATGGGCGGCGGCAAATCGCGCCACACCGACCACCATCCCGGTGGCACCGTCGCCGATGCGGCCGCTTCCGGCGCGTTCGCTCGGGATCCTCGGCACCCAGGCCGGGCGTAGCATCCGCGCAGCGAGCGAGCTGCGGTGCGTCCATGTCCGGATCGCGAGCGGGGGGCCGCGTCCGCTGCGCCCTCGAAGGCGTCGGCGCGACTGCATCGCGCCACCGACAGGTGCCGGCTGGTCGCGACGGCATCGCTCACCCCCTGGTCCGGGTGGCGCACCGGTCCGCCGGGATGGCGGCGGTCGGACGGCGCACCGCGGTGCGGGCCCCTGCGCCGCGTGTGGTGCGTGCATCATGGCCCACTCCGCCCCCGCGGCGGCGGCCCGGCGCCGTCGTTGGCAAGCCCCGCAGGGTCGTTGGCAAGCCCCGCAGGGTGGCAGGCGCGGCCGGCGGCACGGCGCGCTTTCGCGAGGGCCGCGAGAGTCCGGGGATCGGCACCGTCCGCGCGGGCCTGCGCCTCCCACGCGAGAAGATCGGCGAAACGCCGCTCCTCACCGGTCAGCGGACCCTCGGCGAAATCCTCCCGTATCGCCGCCCGGTCCCGCTCGCCCAGCGGCCGCTCCGTCGTCGCCGGAGGCCGGAAGGGCGCCCGCTCGGCCATGGGTCTCACGCCAGTTCGGAGGTGGTCCGATCGACGGCCGGCGCGCGCACCCGTCCATCCCGCCGGGGAATCTCCGCGTCGATCCGCCGGAACGTCGCGAGCGCCTGTCCGACGATCTGGTCCATGTTGTAGTAGCGATAGGTGGCGAGCCGGCCGACGAACCAGACATTCCGCTCGTCGCGGGCGCGTTGCTCATAGCGCTTGTAGAGCGCCTGATGCGCGGCGCACGGGATCGGGTAGTAGGGCTCGCCCTCGGCGGACGGATACTCGTAGGTGAGGGCCGTGCGCGGATGCGTCTGCCCGGTGAGGTGCTTGTATTCGGTGACCCGAGTGTAGGCCTCCGTCTGCGGATAGTTGACCACGCCCACCGGCTGGTGCCACGCGACGTCGCGTGTGACGTGTTCGAAGCGCAGGCTGCGATAGGGCAGGGGGCCGTAGCAGGTGTCGAAGTAGGTTTCGATCGGACCGGTGAAGATGGTGCGCCGCGCCCGTGCGGTGGGACCGAGGCTGCGGAAGTCGGTGCCGAGCGCCAGCGTGATGTTGGGATGGTCGAGCATTGCGGCGAACATCGCCGTGTAGCCGTGCTTCGGCATCGCCTGATAGCGATCGGTGAAATAACGGTCGTCCCGGTCGGTCCGGGTCGGAACCCGAGCGGTCACCGACCGGTCGAGCTCGGAGGGATCACGGCCCCATTGCTTGCGGGTGTAGCCGCGAAAGAACAGCTCGTAGAGTTCGCGGCCCACCGTCGAGACGACGACGTCCTCGGCGGTTCGGATCTCCTCGACGGGCTCCGCCCGGGCGGCGAACCAAGCTTCGAGCTCGGGGGACGTCAGAGACAGTCCGTACAGCCGGTTGATCGTGTCGAGGTTGATCGGGATCGGCACGCGCTGGCCGTTGACCTCGGCGAGGACCCGGTGCTCGTAGGGCCGCCAGGCCGTGAAGTCGGACAGGTACGCGAACACCGCCTGTGCGTTGGTGTGGAAGATGTGCGGCCCGTAGCGGTGGATCAACAATCCGTCGGCGTTGAGACAGTCGTAGGCGTTGCCGCCGATGTGATCGCGCCGGTCGACCACGAGGATTCGCTCGCCCCGCTCGCGCGCGAGGCGCTCGGCGAGCACGCTGCCGGCAAAACCGGCTCCGACGATCAGCCAATCGTACATCGGTCTCGAACCTCGACTGTTCGGGCCGCGGGGAGGGCGCGCAGCGGACGGCCCCATCGCGGACGGGAGGGGATCAGACGGTCTCGCGCAGCACCGGACGCGGCGAATCCGACATCGGTTCGCCGAGGACCGCCATCATCCGCGCCTCCATGTCGGCCCAGGTTCGATCCCAGGAATCGCCGGCGAGGCGGGCGTCGACACGGGCGAGCCACGGCGCCCGTGCACGCGCCATCAGGGCTTCGGCCGCGAGGACGGCGGTGCCCGGCGTGTCGGCGATCTCGACGAGGCCGGCCTCGCCGTACCCGCGCACCACGTCGACGATGGGCGTCGAAATCACAGGCAGGCCGGCGGCGAGAAATTCCGGCGTCTTCGTCGGGCTGATGAACCGCGTCGCGGCGTTCAGGGCGAATGGCATCAGCCCGAGATCCCAATGCGCCAAGTAGTCCGGGAGATCGTCGTAGAGTTTCGGTCCGAGCCAATGGATGTTGGGCCGCTTGGGTAGTTCGGCCGGATCGATCTTCACGACGGGACCGAGGATGACGAACTGCCACTCCGGCCGAAGATCGGCGAATTGGGCGAGGAAGTCGGCGTCGAACCGCTCGTCGACCACGCCGAAGAACCCGAGGCGCGGCCGGGCCAGGGCGGCCTGGTCCGCCGGGTCCGGGGGCGTACCCTGGCGGGCACGGGCGAAATGCGCGGTCTCAACGGAGGACGGGAAGCAGTGGATGTCGGGATGGGCATCGCGCTTGGCGGCGTAAAGACTGTAGCCACCGGTGAAGACGAGGTCGGCGGTGGCCAGCAGCGTCCGTTCCTGCGAGACCAAGGCGTCCGAGGCACCCCGGAAGGCCGACAGCTCGTCCATGTTGTCGTAGATCGTCAGGTCGCGGTGCAGCGTCTGCGTAAAGGCGAGGGCGGCCGGCGTATAGTACCAGAACACCCGCGTGCGATGACGGGAGCCATCCAGTTCCCGTGCGACGAGGCCGTGAAGGACCTGCGCAAGGGACTGCGTGTCGGCGGGATCGACGATGGGAACGAGCACTTCGAGGGACGGGCTGACGCCCTCGCGTTTCAGCCGCGCCGTACCGCCCGCCTCGAAGACCGGCTCCTCGATGAAAAGGACGTCGAACCGCTTTGCGGCGCGGGTGAGAAGGTGCTGCGGGCGCTGACGGACGAAGTTCCAGCGCAGATGAGAGAAGCACACAAGCAGAGGGCGTGGACGGGACGATGGATCACCGTGCTGTTCCGCGGTGGATGCGCGATATTCCGGAGTAGGACTTCGATACCCAAAAGTGGGAGGAGTATTCAGAACCATGAGATCCGACACGCCGACCGGATCGGGTGAAAGTCCAGATTCCTGCTTCACGTTTCGCGTCCCCTCTACGAGGTCGTTGGGCGATCACCCGAGAACAGATCTCGTACAATTCGGGATCGATAAAGCGTTGATATTTTCGCTGCCGAACCCTGTCGTTCTCATAGGTTAAAGATTGCGGCGGTATTCATTGTCAGTATTACGAGATGGAGTCTGATTACGATTTCGGACGGTAGGCGATGATCAGTGCGAAGTCGGAACAGCGGCCGCCCGGTTTGCGGTGGGTCGGTTCGTGAGCGCCGGCGGCGCGCCACTCGAACTCTGGGGCGGCTTCGAATGCACCGTCGCGCGGATCGGCGACCGATTCCGGGATCAGGTGCGCGAGACCGGTCATCGCTGGCGCAGCGCGGATCTCGACGCCGTCGCACGGCTCGGCATCCGCACCCTGCGTTATCCGCTCCTGTGGGAGAGCGTCGCGCCAGAGGTTTCGGCGACGCCGGATTGGTCGTGGCAGGATGCGCGTTTGAACAGGCTTCGGCGCCTCGGCATCGTTCCCATCGTCGGCCTGCTCCACCACGGCAGCGGACCGTTCGGCACCGGTCTCCTCGATCCTGACCTGCCACGGCTGTTCGCCGCGTATGCCGATCGGGTCGCCCGTCGCTACCCCTGGCTGCGCCAGTTCACGCCGGTCAACGAACCGCTGACCACGGCGCGGTTCGCCGGCCTCTACGGCCATTGGTATCCCCACGCGCGCAGCGAGGCCGCGTTCCTGCGCATGGCGGTCAACCAATGCAAGGCGACTCTCCTGGCCATGCGGGCGATCCGCCGGCTGATCCCCGCGGCGCGCCTCGTCCAGACCGAGGACATCGGACGGACGTTCAGCACGCCGGCCCTCGCGGGCCAGGCGGCCTACGAGAACGCGCGACGCTGGCTCAGCCTCGATCTCCTGTGCGGCCGGGTGGATCCGGCCCATCCCTGGTACGGGCGCCTGATCGATCATGGCGTTCCGGCGGCGGATCTGGCCCTGCTCGCCACGGGGGAGGGGGCGCGCGGCCTCATCGGGGTCAACCACTACCTCACGAGCGAGCGCTATCTCGATGGCCGTCTGCGGGCCTATCCGGCAGCCTCGCGGGGCGGCAACGGCCGCCAGCGTTACGCCGACGTGGAGGCCGTGCGGGTCGCCCTACCCAAGGGCGCCACGGGTCCCGCCGCCCGCCTCACCGAGGTGTGGGAGCGCTACCGCATTCCCGTCGCCGTCACCGAGGTGCACCACGGCTGCAGCCGTGACGAGCAGCTGCGCTGGCTGGCGGAGGTGTGGAACGCCGCCACGGCACTGCGCGACCGGGGCGTGCCGGTGGAAGCCGTGACCGTTTGGTCGCTCATGGGCGCGGTGGATTGGAACAGCCTGCTCGTCGACCGCGCGGGGATCTACGAGCCCGGCGCCTTCGACATTCGGGCACCGAAGCCCCGCGCGACCGCCCTGGCGACGGCCGTGCGCGCCCTCGCGACCACCGGACGCTACGATCATCCGGTCCTCGATTCGCCGGGCTGGTGGCACCGGCCGGTCCGGTTCTACCGGCGGCAAGCGGGCGCGGTGGCGATGCGCCCGGACCGCGCCCGTCCGCTCCTGATCCTCGCTGTGGATGGCCGCCTCGCACAGGGCCTGGTCCGGATCTGCCAGGACCGGGGGTTGCACCGGGTGACGGTGCCGGCCGGCGCGTCGGAGGAGGACCCGACCCTCGACGCCCTCATCGCCCGGCATGCGGCCTGGGCGATCATCGACGCCGCCGGCCTCGACGCCGATGCGGCGGGCCGGGAGGATTCCGGCGCGGCCCGCCCGGTCTGCGCCGACCGGGCGGGCCGCATCGCCGCGGCCTGCGCCCGCGCGGGCCTCCCGCTCCTGACGTTCTCCAGCGATCGCGTCTTCGACGGCAGCCTCGGCCGACCCGCCGACGAGGCGGATCCCGTCAGGCCCGATGGCCCCTACGCGCACGGCGTCGCGGCGTCCGAGGCACGGATCCGATCACGGCATCCACGGGCACTGATCGTCCGCCCCGGCCTCGTCTTCGATGCGCCCGACCCCGCTTTCGCAGCCGTGCCGCTCCGCGACGCGCACGGAGAGGGGACGGAGACGCCTCCCGGCCAGCCCGAGCTCCTGTCCGTCAGCTATCTGCCGGACCTAGCCCATGCGGCGCTGGATCTTCTCATCGACGACGTGTCCGGGCCGTGGCACCTCGTCAACCGTGGGGCGGTGGACCGGGACGCAGCCCTCGCGGAGATCGCGCACGGTGTCGCGGGGCATTCGCCGACGGCCGTCGGATCCGGGATCCTGCGGATCAACCGCGCGCTCACGAGCACGCGCGGCCTGCTCATGCCGACGCGGGCGAGCGCCCTGCAGCGCTTTCGCGATGCCGTCGCGGCGGCGTCCCCCCTAGCCGTGCGGCAGGCCGCGGAATGACTGGTACCCAGGGCGGCGCCGTTCCAGGCCCGGTGACCCGGGACGCCGGCGCGCTCAGCCCGACGCCGTTCCTCGGCGGGTTCGAATGCTCAACCCATCGCCGCCGCGACGGGCAGCGCCTCGACCTCATCGCCGCGACGGGTCACGACACCTGGGCGGCGGCCGATTACGCGGCCCTGCGGGCCCTCGGGCTCGGTGGCGTCCGCGACGGCCTGCGCTGGCACCGGATCGAGGTCGCGCCCCGGGTGTACGACTGGTCGAGCGCCCTGCCGATGCTGCGGGCGGCCCGCGCCAGCGGTCAGCGGGTGATCTGGGACCTCTGCCATTACGGTTGGCCCGACGACCTCGACATCTGGTCCGAGGCCTTCCCCGTCCGCTTTGCCGCGTTCGCCGCCGAGGCCGCCCGGATCGTGGCCGCAGAGACGGACGCCGCGCCCGCCTTCTGCACAGTCAACGAGATTTCCTACTGGGCCTGGGCCGGGGGCGACGTCGGCCGCATGGCGCCCCTCGCCCTCGAGCGGGGGCCGGAGCTCAAGCGCCAGCTCGTGCGCGCCTCCGTCGCCGCGACGCGGGCGATCCGCACCGCGGTGCCGGACGCGCGCTTCCTCCATGCCGAACCCCTGATCCACGTCGTCGCCGGCAGCCCGGAGGACGTGCCCGCCGCCGAGTCCTACCGGACGGTGCAGTACGAGGCCCTCGACCTGGTGAGCGGGCGCCTCTGCCCAGAGCTCGGCGGCGGTCCCGATTGCCTCGATGTCGTCGGGGTGAACTTCTACCCGGACAACCAGTGGGTCCATGACGGGGGAACGATCCCCCTCGGCCACCATGCCTACCGACCCCTGCGCGACATGCTGGCGGAGGTTCATGGCCGTTACGAGCGTCCGCTCCTGGTGGCGGAGACGGGCGCCGAAGGCACGGCCCGGGCGGCGTGGCTGCACTACGTCTGCGGCGAGGTTCTGGCCGCGCGCCGCGGCGGCGTCCCGGTCGCGGGGATCTGCCTCTATCCGATTCTCGATTATCCCGGGTGGGACGACGGGCGCCCCTGCGCGGTGGGCCTGTTGTCCGCACCCGACCGAGACGGACGACGGTTCTGCGATCCGGATTTCGCCGCGGAACTCCGACGCCAGCAGACTCTGTTCGCGCAGGCTCCAGGCGCCGCATGAAGGATGGTCCCCTGGTCGCCCCGCACCTGTCCGGTCCCGGCCGGTTCATCCGGCACCACCTGCTGTGCTGGCGCTGGCATTTCGGATCGCTGTTCACCCTCGTGGTCGCGGCCTCCGCCTGCGGCGTCGGACAGCAATACGTCCTGAAGCAGTTCGTCGACGCCATGACCCGGCCGGCCGACGCCGCCTCGGCCGTCACGGCGGTGCTGCTGCTGTTCCTCGGCCTCATCGCCGCCGAGGGCGTGCTCGCGCGGCTCACGGGGTGGCTCGCCTGCCGCACCACCGTGGGCGTCGGGGTCGGCCTGCGCCTCGAACTCTTCGACGAACTCAGCGCGCAGTCGATGCGCTACTTCGCGGAGAACCGCGCGGGCTCCCTTGGCCAGCGCATCACCGCCACGGCCGGCAATTTCGGCGCCCTCATCAACACCCTGGTGTGGCGCATCATTCCGCCGGTGGTGGATGTCGGCGGCGCGGTGATCATCTTCGCGACCATCGACGGCCGGCTCACCGCCGCCCTCCTGGTCTTCGTCATCGGCGTCACCCTGGGCCTGATCGTGTTCGGGGAGCGCGGCCGCCCCCTCCACCGCGCCTATTCGGGCGAAGCGGCCAAGGTGGCGGGCGACCTCGTCGACACCATCACCAACATGTGGACGGTGAAGGCCTTCTCGGCCCGCCGCCGCGAATGGCTGCGCCTGCGCACCGGGTTCGAGGCCGAGGCGACGGCGCAGCGCCGGAGCTGGATGTACCTCGAGGTGGCCCGGCTCCTCCACGACCTCGCCCTCTGGGCGATGGCCGCCGGCATCCTGACCTGGGCGGTGATGTTGTGGAGAAGCGGGCAGGCCAGCCCCGGCGAGGTGGTGGTGGTAGCGAGCCTGACCCTGCGCATCCTGCACAGCTCCAAGGACATGGCTCTCTCCCTCGTGGACGTGGCCCAGCAATTCGGCTTCGTCGAGGAGACCCTCGCGGTCATCGCCCAGCCGCGGACGGTGCCGGATGCGCCGGGCGCGCCGGACCTCGTCTGCGGCGGCGGCCGCATCGAATTGCGTGACGTCGCCTTCGCGTACGGGGCGGGACGGCGCGTCCTCGACGGCGTCACCCTCACGATCCCGGCCGGCCAGAAGGTCGGCATCGTCGGGCCATCGGGCGCCGGTAAGTCGACCCTGGTCCAGCTACTGCAACGACTTCACGACGTCCAGCACGGCACCATCCTCATCGACGGCGTGCCCATCGCGTCCGTGCGCCAGGATTCCCTGCGCGACGCCCTCGCGGTGGTGCCCCAGGAGATCAGCCTCCTGCATCGCAGCGTGCTGGAAAACATCCGTTTCGCCAGACCCGAGGCCGACGACGCGGCGGTGTTCGCGGCCGCGCGGGCGGCGGCCTGCGACGGGTTCGTCCGCCGACTCCCCGAAGGCTACGAAACCGTCGTGGGCGAGCGCGGTGCCAAGCTGTCGGGGGGGCAGCGCCAGCGGATCGGTATCGCCCGCGCCTTCCTCAAGGATGCACCGATCATCCTCCTCGACGAGGCGACCTCCGCCCTCGACACCGAATCCGAGATGGCGGTGCAGGCCGCCCTGGTGCGGATCATGCGTCGGCGCACGGTGGTCGCCGTCGCGCATCGCCTCTCCACCTTGACGGGGTTCGACCGCATCCTCGTGATCGACCAGGGCCGCGTGGTCGAGGACGGCAGCCCCGCCGCCCTGCGCGGGGCCGGCGGCGTGTTCGCGCGGATGTGGCAGCTCCAGGCCGAGGGGCTGCCCGGCCATGACGGACCCGTGGAGGCGCAGAGCCGGGCGGACATCGCCCGCATCGCCTGACCCTTCGCACCGGCGTGGTTCGGTGCACGATCACCGCCGTGCGGACGCCGCACTCGCCCGATCAAGCCGAAGTGGCGTGCCCCGTCGGCTCCAGCCGCTCGGTCACCGGCCCGTCGGCATCGGTGATCCGAATGCGGACGGGGACCGATTTCGCCGCCGGGGTCTTCGACGGCCCGTCGTGGTGAGACAGCGGCATCAACGGATTCATCTCGGGGTAGTAGGCCCCGAGGCAGCCATCCGGCAGAGAGAACGGCACGACCTTCAGGCCGTAGACCGTCCGCTCGATGCCGTCCTGCGCATCGCTGACGAGGGCGACCACCTGTCCCTCGCGCAGGTTCGCCCGGGCCATCTCATCCGGATTGACCAGGAGCACGTCGCGCGTGCCCTCGATGCCGCGCATGCGGTCGCTATAGCCGTAGATGGTGGTGTTGAACTGGTCGTTCGAGCGCAGGGTGATCAGGCGATAGCGTCCCGGGGCTTCGGAGAAGCCCACGGCGTTCTTCTGCTTCGGCGTCGTAAAGGCCGCTCGCTTCGTCTCGGTCTTCCAGATGCGCTCGCGGGCCGAATTGCCCCGATAGAAACCGCCCGGGGTCCAGAGGCGTTCGTTGAAGTCGCGGAACTCGGGTCCGTAGGTTCGCTCGATCGCATCCCGGATCAGGCCGTAATCCCCGACCCAGGCGTCCCAGGTCACCTTCGGGTTCGGCGCCAGGGTCGCCTTGGCGATCCCCGCCACGATGTCGACCTCGGATTTCAGGTGCGGGCTTGCGGGCGTGCGGCGGCCGAGGGAGCCGGAGATGCAGCTGAACGTATCCTCCATGCTGACCGCCTGCGGGCCGGTGGCCTGCCGGTCCTCCTCGGTCCGGCCCCGGCACGGCAGCAGGTAGGCGATCTCGCCGTTGACGAGATGCGACCGGTTGAGCTTCGTCGCGACCTGCACCGTGAGGCGCATCTTCGTCCAGGCCGCCTCCATCAGGTCCCGCTCCGGGGTGGCGCGGACGAAGTTGCCCCCGAGCCCGATGAAGCTGCGGATCTCGCCGGACAGGATGCCCTCGCAGGCCTCGACGGTGTTCACGCCCTTGTCGCGCGGCGGTTCGAAGCCGAACTGCTCGGCGAGCTTGTCGAGGGGCACCAGTTCGGGCTTCTCCGAGATGCCGACGGTGCGCTGACCCTGGACGTTGGAATGGCCGCGCACGGGCGAGATGCCGGCGCCGTCGCGCCCGATATTGCCCTTCAGCAGCAGCAGGTTGACGAACAGCGCGACGTTCTCGAACCCGTTCCTGTGTTGCGTCAGGCCCATGCCGTAGATGCCGATCACCCGGTCAGCCTTGACGTAGACCTCGGCCGCGCCCGCGATGGCCGCGCGCGACAGGCCGGATTCGTGCTCGATCTCGTCCCAGGGCGTCGCCCGGACCTTCGCCTCGAACGCGTCGAGGCCCGTCGTGTGCTGCTGGATGAAATCGACGTCGAGGACGCGTTCGCCCCGTTCCTTCGCGGCGTCGTCGGCGGCGAAGACGTGCTTGCACAGGCCCATCAGCACCGCGATATCCCCGCCGGGCCGGACCTGATGGTACTGCGAGCTGATGCGGGTTTCCTTCCCGGTCAGCATCTCCACCGGGCTCTGCGGATTGGTGAAGAACTCCAGGCCCCGTTCGCGGACGGGATTGAAGGTCACGATCTCGACGCCGCGCTTGGCCGCCTCCTGCAGGGGATGGAGGAAGCGCGGGGAGTTCGACCCGGTGTTCTGTCCGAAGAAGAACATCGCGTCGCAGTTCTGGAGATCGTCGAACACCACCGTGCCGACGCTGGCGCCGATGGTCTGCTTGAGGGCCACCGAGGTGGTCTCGTGGCACATGTTCGAGCTGTCGGGCAGGTTGTTGCAGCCGTAGAGCCGGGCCAGCAGCCCGTAGAGATACGCTGTTTCCAGGCTTGCGCGGCCCGAGGAATAGAACACCACGGATTTCGGAGCGAGGCGCTTCAACTCGGCGCCGATCTCGGCGAACGCCTCGTCCCAACCGCAGGGCACGTAGGTGTCGGTCGCGGGGTCGTAGCGCATCGGATACGTCAGGCGGCCCTGCTGTTCGAGGTCGTAATCCGTCCAGGTACGGAGTTCCGTCACCGTGTGCTCGGCGAAGAAATCGGGCGTGCAGCGCAGGGAGGTGAGCTCCCACAGGGTCGCCTTGGCGCCGTTCTCGCAGAACTCGAACGGGTGGTAGTCCGCGGGCTTCGCCCAGGAACACGACACGCACATGAAGCCCTTGGGCTTGTTCTGGCGGAACAGGGTCTCGGTCGCCAGCGGCGTCGCCCATTCCCGGCCGAAGATCTCGGTGATGCCGCGTACGGAACCCCAGCCGCCGGCCGGACCGTCATAGTGACCCGTCGTCTCGTCGTCGGACATTCGCGTGCTCCACGTCGGCCATTCGGGTCTGGGCAAGTTGCGTGAAAGGAACGGCTCACTCGAATAAATAACTCGGGGCGCATCCAAGCTGACTAAGTGGTAAAGCCTACCCTCGTTCGCGAGATATAACCCATGTTGTAGACCGAAGGCTGCGTTGGGTCTTGGTTGGCGACGGCGCAGTGCCTCGGCACGCTCCGTTCTTGACCCTGTCGTCATGGTTCGCGAACGGTTTGGTCTTGCGCGTCTTGAAGGCGTCGGGTGCCGTGGCACGGGGTACGTGCGAGGGATGGTGCAGATTTTTCGTCCGGGGGCCGACACGGTCGTCCGCTTCGTCCTCGCGTCGCTCGCCACGGTCCCGGTCTTCGCCGTCGGGGTCGCCTACGCGGTCTGGCGCTCCCCCTACGTCACGGGGCAGGGCGTCACCCGCGAGCAGCCGGTGCCGTTCAGCCACGCGCATCACGTCGGCGGCCTCGGCCTCGATTGCCGCTACTGCCACACCGCCGTGGAGAAGGCGGCCTTCGCGGGCATTCCGCCCACGGACACCTGCATGTCCTGCCACTCGCAGATCTGGACCAATGCGCCGATGCTGGCCCCCGTGCGCACCAGTCTCGCCGAAGGGCGCTCCCTGCGCTGGCGCCGCGTCCACACCCTGCCGGGCTACGTCTACTTCAATCACGCCGTGCATGTCGCCAAGGGTGTCGGCTGCACCACCTGCCACGGCGAGATCCAGACGATGAAGCTCGTCCGGCAGGCGGCCCCCCTCACCATGGGCTGGTGCCTCGACTGCCACCGCGATCCGGCCCCGAACCTGCGCGCCCGCGATGCAGTCTTCGACACGGCCTGGAGCGCGCCCGCCGATCAGGCCGCCCTCGGGGCGCAGCGGCTCAAGGAATACCACATCCGCTCGCCCGAGCGTCTCAGCGAATGCTCCCTATGCCACCGCTAGGCCCGCCCTCGCGGCGCGAGCCCCTCACCTCGCGGCGCGAGGCCCTGACCCTCCTCGGCGCCGGCATCGCCCTGGCGGCGGGCGGGTGTACGAAACCGTCCGAGGAGATCGTGCCCTACGTGCGGATGCCGGAGCGCCTGCTGCCCGGCGTGCCCGTGCGCTACGCGACGAGCCTGTCGCTCGGCGGCTTCGCCCGCGGCGTCCACGCCATCGCGGTGGACGGGCGCCCCATCAAGATCGAGGGCAATCCGCTCCATCCGGCGAGCCGCGGCGCAACGGACGTCTTCGCCGAGGCTGCGATCCTCGACCTCTACGATCCCGACCGTTCGCGCACGGTGACGGAACACAGGAGCGGCATCGCCTCCTGGGAGATGTTCGAGCGCGCCCTGGCCGGGCCCCTGGCGCGGGCGCGCAGCCGCAACGGCGCCGGCTTTCACCTCCTCACCGGGCGGGTCACCTCGCCGACCCTCCTGCGCCAGATCGCGTCCCTCCTGCGGGCGATGCCGGACGCCGTGTGGCACGTCCACGAACCGGTGGACGACACCCACGCGACGCGCGGCACCGTAGAGACCTTCGGCCGCCCCCTGAGGGTGCTGCCCCGGCTCGACCGCGCCGAAGTGGTCCTGTGCGTCGGGGCCGATCCCCTCGGGCCCGGCCCGGATCAGGGCCGCTTGGCCTCCGGTTTCGCCGAGCGCCGCCGCGACCCGGGCCGGTTCGGCCGGCTCTACGTCGCCGAATCCGCACTGACGCAGACGGGGATCAAGGCCGATGCGCGCCGCGCGCTGCCGCCGCACGCGCAGGCCGCCCTGCTCGTCGCCTGCGCCAACGCCCTCGGGGCCGGATTGCCGGCGCCCGACGCGAGCGAGGCGGTCCGGCGCTTCGCCGAAGCCGTCGCGGCCGACCTCGCGGCGCATCGCGGCCGCGCCCTCCTCCTCGTCGGTCCGGCTCTGGCGCCGGAGCATCACGCCCTCGCGCATTGGATCAACGCCCGCCTCGAAGCCCCCGTGGACGTCATCGAGCCCCCGGACCGCATCGACGGGCGTACCCCCGCGGGGCTCACCGCCCTCGCGGCCGCCCTCGATTCCGGGACCGTCGAAGGCCTCGCGATCCTCGATTGCAATCCGGTCCTCACCGGCGGCCCCGACCTCGATCTCGGCTCCCGGATCGGCCGGGCGGCGTTCAGCGTCCATGCGGGCACCCACGGGGACGAGACGGCCGGCGCCACCCACTGGCACCTGCCGCTGGCCCACGAACTCGAGGGCTGGTCCGACCTGCGCGCCGTCGACGGCACCGCCAGTCTGGTCCAGCCCCTGATCCGGCCCCTCTACGGCGCCCGCTCGATCCACGAGATCGTGGCCTTGTTCGGCGAGTCCCCGGCCCGGTCGGGCTACGACCTCGTGCGCGAGACTTGGCACGAGACCTGGAGCGAGACTTGGCGCGAAAGCCGGCCGGACCGCGAGGCGGCGGCGTTCGAGGAATGGTGGCGCCGGAGCCTCCATGACGGCGTGATCGCCGGCAGCGCGCCGGCGGCGATCACAGTGACGGATCCCGCGCCGCCGAGCCCGCCGCCCCGGATAAGGTCCGGCTTCACCGTCGAACTGCGCCCCGATCCGTGCCTGTGGGACGGGCGGTTTTCCAACAACGCCTGGCTTCAGGAATGCCCGAAGCCGGTCTCGAAGCAGGTCTGGGGCAACGCCCTCGCCCTGTCGCGCGGCGAGGCGGACCGGCGGGGCGTCGGGGTCGGCGACGTGGTGCGCCTGAGCGTGGCGGGGCGGAGCGTCGAGGTGCCCGTCGCCGTCGAATCCGGCGTGGCCGACGGCGTCGGCGTGCTCACCCTCGGGTCCGGCCGCGCTCGCGCCGGGGCCATCGGCAACGGCATCGGGGCGGATGCCTACCGCCTCGTGTCCCGGGCCGAGCGCTGGCTCGTCACGCCCGTCGACCTCGCCGCCACGGGCCGCACCGGCGCGGTGCTGCGGACGCAGAATTACGTGCAGGTCGAGGGCGGGACCGCGAAGCTCTTCCGGCAGATCGATCTCGCCGACCTCGCGACCGCCCAGCCGAAGGGAATCGGCGCCGACCAGCCGTCGCTCATCGAGGCCTGGACCGGGGATGCCGATGGCCATGCCTGGGCCATGGCCATCGACACGAATGCCTGCATCGGCTGCAACGCCTGCGTGGTCGCCTGCCAGTCGGAGAACAACGTCCCGGTGGTCGGCCCGGAGGAGATCGCGCGGGGCCGGATGATGCACTGGCTGCGCATCGACCTCTACGATGCCGGCACGCCCGAGGCGGTGAAGGCCGGGTTCCAGCCCGTGCCGTGCATGCATTGCGAGCACGCGCCCTGCGAGCCGGTCTGCCCGGTGGCGGCCTCGGTGCATGACGGCGAGGGCCTGAACCTTCAGGTCTACAACCGCTGCGTCGGGACGCGGTTCTGCGAGGCGAACTGCCCCTACAAGGTCCGGCGCTTCAACTTCTTCGGCTACGCCGACGGCCAGGAATACGCCAACCTCAACGCCGAGCCGATCCGGGCGCAGCGCAACCACAACGTCACCGTGCGGGCGCGCGGCGTCATGGAGAAATGCACCTACTGCGTCCAGCGCATCGCCACGGAGCGGCAGGGGGCCGAGCGGGACGGCCGCGCCATGAACGACGTGGTCACCGCCTGCCAATCGGCCTGCCCCACCCGGGCGATCACCTTCAGCGACCTCGCCCGGCCGGGCAACCCGGTCTCGGCCCTGCGGGCGGACCCGCGCCACTACGCGCTGCTGGAGGAACTCAACACCCGCCCGCGCACCACCTACCTCGCCAATCTGCGCGCGCCGAACCCCGATTGGGCGGAGGACCACACGTGAGCGGGGTTGGGCAGCAGCAAAGCTGGATCGCGCCCGCGCGCCTCGGCGACGCCGAGATCACGGCCGCCATCGCCGATCCGATCCAGAAGCGCGGCCCCGGCAAGGCGTGGTTCGTCGCCCTGCTCTGCGTCCTGCCCTTCGTGCTGCTGACGCTCGTCGCCATCGGGGCGGTGCTCACCGTGGGCATCGGCCTGTCGGGCGTGAACACCACGGTGGTGTGGGGCGTCTCCATCGCGAATTACGTCTGGTGGATCGGCATCGGCAACGCCGGAACGCTGATCTCCTCGATGCTCCTGCTGACGCGCCAGCACTGGCGCGCCTCCATCAACCGCTTCGCCGAGGCCATGACCCTGCTGGCCGCCTCCATCGCGGGCCTGTTCCCGATCATCCACCTCGGCCGGCCGCTCTACGCCTATTGGCTGGCGCCCTACCCGAACACCATGGACCTGTGGCCGCAATGGCGCTCGGCCCTGGTCTGGGATTTCTGGGCAATCCTCAGCTACCTGCTGTTCTCCCTGATATTCTGGTTCACCGGCCTGCTGCCCGACCTCGCCACCCTGCGCGACCGGGCCACCACGCGGCCGGGACAGATGATCTACGGCGCCCTGGCCCTCGGCTGGCGCGGCTCGGCCCGGCACTGGCAGGTCTACGAGACCTTCCACATGACCATGGCGGCCCTGGCGATCCCCCTCGTCTGCTCCGTCCATTCCATCGTCGGCCTCGACTTCGCCGCGAGCCTGATGCCCGGCTGGCAGGAAAGCATCTTCCCGCCCTACTTCGTCGTCGGGGCGATGTATTCGGGCTTCGCCATGGTGGTGGTGCTGGCCATCGCCATCCGCCGGGGCCTGAACCTCCAGGCGATGATCACGCGGGCGCATTTCGGCGCCATGGCGAAGGTGATGCTGTTCGCCAGCATCGTGATGACGTTCTCCTACGCCACCGAGTGGTTCATGGCCTGGTACGGCGGCGAGCACGCCGACCGGACGGTGGTGGGCTACTTCTTCACCGGCGATTACCGCTGGCTCTATGCCGGGCTGCTGTTCTGCAACTGCCTCGCCCCGCAGGCCCTGTGGTTCCCGGCCGTGCGGGTCGACCTGCGGGCCCTCGCCGCCCTCGCGATCCTGATCAACGTCGGGATGTGGCTCGAGCGCATCCTCATCGTCTGGAACACCCTCTCGCGCGGCTACGCCGTCAGCCTGTGGCGGACCTACCAGATCAGCCTCTACGACCTCGCGATCCTATTCGGCCCCCTCGGGTTGTTCGTCCTCGGCTTCCTCGTCCTGGCGCGCCTGCTGCCCCTCGTGTCGATGCACGAGGTCCGCCAGCTCAGCCACCGCGCGGGCGCCGCATGAGCAGGTCCCGCCCCCACCTCCTCGCCGAGTTCGAGACGCCCGAGGCCTTACTGCGGGCGACCCGCCTCGGCCATGCCGACGGCCACAGCCCCGTCGACGCCTTCACGCCCTTCCCCGTGGAGGATCTTGCCGGATTGTTCGCGCCCACGCGCCGATGGGTCCGGCCCGCCATGGCGATGGCGGGCTTCGGCGCGGCGGGGCTGATGTACGCCCTGCAATGGTACAGCGCGGTCCACGCCTACCCGCTGAATTCCGGCGGGCGGCCCCTGCATTCCTGGCCGGTCTTCCTGCTCGTGCCGTTCGAGGTCGGAATCCTCGCCGCCGCCCTGGCGGGCTTCGTCGCCATGCTGTCCGCCTGCGGCCTGCCACGCCTGCACCATCCGCTGCACGCGATGCCGCAATTCGAGCGGGCGAGCCAGGACCGCTTCCTGCTCCTCATCGCCCCGAAGGACGATCCGCGCGCCCTGCGCGTGCTGCTCGAAGGGGCAGGCGCCCGCCTGGTGTCGGAGATGAACCCATGAGGCGGTCCCGAGACGCTCGCCGCACGCTCCGCGTGGGATTCGGCGCCTTCGCGCTCCTGCTGCCGCTCGCAGCCTGCGACGACCAGTCGATGCGGGTCCAGAAGCGCTATCGGGTCTACGGCAAGGCGGCCCTGTTCGCCGACGGCGCCGAGGCCCGGACACCCCCGGACGGCACCGTGGCGCAGGGCGATCTCGCGGCCGAGGCGGCCTTGCGCGATGCGCCCCCCGTCGACGCCGCTCTGCTGCGGCGGGGCCGGGCGCGCTACGACGCCATCTGCACGCCCTGCCACGGCTATACTGGCCACGGCGACGGAATGATCGTCCAGCGCGGCTTTCCCGCCCCGCCCTCCTTCCACGAGGACCGCCTGCGGGCGGCGCCGGCGGGCTACCTCGTCGCCGTGATCACCGAGGGCTACGGCGTGATGTATTCCTACGCCGCCCGCGTCGAGCCGCGGGACCGCTGGGCCATCGCCGCCTATATCCGCGCCCTGCAACTCGGTCAGGGCGCCCGCGTCGCCGACGTGCCGGGTCTCGCGGAGGCGCTGCCATGACGGGCGCGCCGTCGATCGCCGACGCCCTGGCGCGGGGCTGGCTCCTCGCCTGGATCGTCTGGAGCATGATCCCCATCGGCAGCCTCGTCTGGGTGATGATCCACGCCGTCACGGGCGGCCGGTGGGGCGACGCTCTCGCTCCCGCCCTGCGGCCCGCCACCGCCCTGGTGCCCCTGGCCGCCCTGACGTTCCTCGGCATCGCCGCTACCCTGCCGGCCCTCTACCCGTGGGCGGCCGATCCGGGGCGCGTGAAGGCGGATGTCGCGCGCCTCTACCTCAATCCAGTGGGGTTCGATCTGCGGGCCGGCCTCGCGCTCGCGGGCTGGTCGGGTCTCGCCCTCCTCGTCCTAACGGGGCGCTGCACCCGGCTGGTGGCCGGCCTCGGCCTCGCCTTCTACGGGTTCAGCCTCAGCCTCGTCGCCGTGGACTGGATCCTGTCCGTCGAGCCTGCCTACGTCTCCTCCGCGTTCGCCGCCGACATCGCTCTGCACCAGATGCTCGCCGCCCTCGCGTGGGCGGCCCTGGTGGGCGTGCCCGGCCGCGACGGACAGCGGACGGGCGACCTCGCCCAGCTCATTCTCGCGACCCTCCTGGGCGTCCTCTACATGGGCCTGATGGCCTACGTGGTGGCGTGGTACGGCGACCTGCCGTCGAAGGCCGCGTGGTACCTGAAGCGTGGCGAGGGCACATGGCGGGCGGTGCTGCTCGCCGCCTTCGTGGCCGGCGGCCTCGTCCCGTTCGGGATGCTGCTCTTTTCTGCCGTGCGCCGCAGCGCGGCCCTGTTGCGGGCGGTGGGCGTCCTCGTCCTCGTGGGCCTCGCCCTCCACCTCGCCTGGACGCTCCTGCCGGCCTACGGCGACGGGGCCGGTGCCGCCGCGGCGGCCGGGCTCGCGGGCCTCGCCGTTCTGGCCCTGCTGTCGCGCCGCGCCGCGCGATTCACCACGCGCACCTTCGCCGACGCCTCCGCGCCGGAGAGCCGGCATGCCTGAGCCCATGCCTGAGCCGTCGCGCGACCGCATCCACGACGACGTCGCGGATCACGCCGATCCCGGCCTCGAGGCGCCGGGCATCGCCCTGAAGCCGGTGCTGCTCACGGGCCTCGGCATCGTGGTGTTCGTCGGGGCGTCGCTGGCCGGCCTGTGGCTGTACTACCGGAGCGAGGTGCCGGGACCGGTCGCTCAGGCCCCCCGCGCGTTTCCCGGGCCGCAGCTCCAGCAGAATCCCGGCGGCGACCTCGCGCGGTTCCTCGCCGATCAGCGTCACCGGCTGGAGGGCTACGGGTGGGTCGACCGCGACCGCGGCATCGCCCGGATACCCATCGGGGAGGCCATGCGCCGCCTCGCCGATCGGGGCGCGGCCGCCTACGCCGCGCCGGTCCAGCCCGAACGCTGGCCGAGCCTCGGAAGCCGCGGTGGCGCGGTCAGCGCACTCCCGGCGCCACGGGGGAGCCCCGGCGGCGCCGCGGCGTCCGGTCCCGCCGGCGGGGGCGCCCCATGATGCAGCGCTTCGTGCCCTCGTGGCTCATGCCCGAAGCCGCCTCGACGCAGGCCGCCAAGGTCGACGCGATCTTCTTCGGCCTGACGGTGATCTCGGCCGCCACCGTCCTCGTGGTGGTCGGCCTCGTCGTCACCTTCGCGATCCGGTTCCGGCGCGGCTCGAAGGCCGATCGCGGCGCCCTGCCAAGCGTCGTGTCGCGCGAGTTCGAGATCGGCTGGACCGCCGCCACCCTGTTCGTGTTCCTGTTCATCTTCTGGTGGGCGGCCTCGGCCGAGATCGGCGCCTACACTCCACCGAAGGACGCCATCGAGATCCACGTCGTCGCCAAGCAGTGGATGTGGAAGACGCAGGCCTCCAACGGCGCCCGCGAGATCAACGAGCTGCACGTGCCCGTGGGCGCGCCCGTGCGGCTGATGCTGACCTCGCAGGACGTGATCCATTCGTTCTACATCCCGGCCTTCCGCCTGAAGCGCGACGCCGTGCCGGGCCGCCAGACCGAGACCTGGTTCCAGGCCACCAAGACCGGCACCTTCCACCTCATGTGCACGGAGTTCTGCGGCACCGACCACTCGCGCATGCTCGGCCGCGTCATCGTCATGGAGCCGCAGGATTACGCAGCGTGGCTCTCGGCCCAGCCCGAGGGCGACGACCTCGCCCATGTGGGCGAGCGCCTGTTCACCGCGCGCGGCTGCGCCGGGTGCCACGCAGCGGGCTCCACGATCCACGCGCCGGACCTCGCCGGGCTCTGGGGCAAGACCATTCCCCTCGAAGGCGGCCGCACCGTCACGGTGGATGCGGCCTATATCCGCGATTCGATCCTCCAGCCCGCGCGCGACATCGCCGCCGGTTACGCGCCGATCATGCCGAGCTACGCGGGCCTGCTGACGGACGGAGAGGTGCAGGAACTCACCGCCTATCTCCGCGCCCTCGGGGCCGGCCCCCGCACCGTGCGCAGCCCCGGCGTGCCGCCGCTCTCCTCCCGCGTGCCGGGGTCCGCCCGCGAGCGCAGCCCCGCCATGGTACCGGGCGCGCCCGTCGCGGACACGCCGGCCCCCGCCGGACCGGCGGTGGGCCCGTGACCCGCCCCGTCGTCGATCCCCGCCCTCCCCGTCCGCGAGCGCGCAGATGAACCCCCACATCGCCCAAAGCCCCACGGCCCTGGCGGACCCGGACGAGCTCGCGCTGGGCCTGCCGGAGAGCTACCTCGCGGCCGGCCACACCCTCGGCTCGTGGCTGACCACCACCGACCACAAGCGCATCGCCATCCTGTACGGACTGTCGATTACGCTGTTCTTCTTCCTCGGCGGCGCGGCGGCCACGGCCGTGCGTCTCGAACTGTTCACGCCGGAAGCCGATTTCGTCGGGTCGGACACCTACAACAAGCTGTTCACGCTCCACGGCGTGATCATGGTGTGGTTCTTCCTCATCCCGTCGATCCCCACCACCTTCGGCAACTTCCTCCTGCCGCTGATGATCGGCGCGCGAGATCTCGCGTTTCCCAAACTCAACCTCGTGAGCTGGTACCTCAACCTCGGCGGCGGGCTCCTGGCCGCCGTCGCCGTGCTGGCGGGCGGGATCGACACGGGGTGGACCTTCTACGTCCCCTACGCGACGGTGTTCTCCGACACTGCCGTCTCCGTGGCGGTGCTCGGCGTGTTCGTCGCCGGGTTCTCGACCATCGCCACGGGCGTCAACTTCATCGCCACCGTGCACCTGCTGCGGGCGCCCGGCATGACCTGGTTCCGCCTGCCGCTGTTCGTGTGGGCCATGTACACCACGAGCCTGATCTTCGTCCTGGCGACGCCGGTCCTCGCCCTCATGCTGCTCCTCGTGCTTGCCGAGCGGGCCTTCGGCCTGCCGATCTTCGATCCGGCGCGGGGCGGCGACCCGATCCTGTTCCAGCACCTGTTCTGGTTCTACTCGCACCCGGCGGTGTACATCATGATCCTGCCGGCGATGGGGGTGATCTCCGAGGTGATCACCTGCTTCTCGCGGCGGGTCGTCTTCGGCTACACCTTCATGGTCTACGCCCTGGTGGCCATCGCGGTGATCGGCTTCTTCACCTGGGGCCATCACATGTTCACCTCGGGCATGTCGCCCTACGCGGCGCTGCTGTTCTCGTTCCTGTCGTTCATCGTCGCCGTGCCGTCGGCCATCAAGGTCTTCAACTGGACCGCCACCCTGTATCGCGGCCAGATCGGCTTCGAATCGCCGATGCTCTACGCCCTCGGCTTCCTCGGCCTGTTCACGGTGGGGGGCCTGACGGGCCTGTTCCTCGCCTCGATCCCCATCGACGTGCACGTGCAGGACACTTACTTCGTCGTCGCCCACTTCCACTACATCATGGTCGGCGCCTCGGTGTCGGCCTACTTCGCCGGGCTGCACCTGTGGTGGCCGAAGATCACCGGGCGGATGTACCCGGAGACCTGGGCGAAGTTCGCCGCGATCCTGATGTTCTTCGGCTTCAACCTGACGTTCTTCCCGCAATTCATCGCCGGGTATCTCGGCATGCCGCGGCGCTACCACGTCTATCCGCCGGAATTCCAGGTCTGGAACGTGCTCTCGTCCTCGGGCGCGGCCGTCCTCGCCGTCGCCTACCTGATGCCGCTGGGCTACCTCACCTGGTCGGTGTTCTTCGGCGCCCGCGCCCGCAACGACCCATGGAACGCCACCGGCCTCGAATGGCGGACCACGTCGCCGCCGCCCCGCGACAATTTCCTCGGCCGTGTCGCCGTCCTCGGGCCGCCCTACGATTACCACCCGGCCGGGAGCCCGCCGACGCAGGACCAGCCGCATCTGCCGACGCAGGAATCCCAGGCATGAGGGCGACCGGCGAGCCGTCCCTTCCGCTGCGCGAGCCGTCTCCTCCGCTGCGCGAGACTGTCCCCTCGCTGCGCGAGCCTTCCCAGTCGCTGCGCGAACCTTGGCACGACCTCGGTTTCGCGCCCGCCGATGCCCTCGCGCGGCAGCGGGCCGGGGCGACCTTCGGCATGTGGATCTTCATCGCCAGCGAAGTGCTGTTCTTCGGGGCGCTGTTCCTGTTCTACGCCGCCCTCAGGGCCGAGCATCCCGAGGCCGTCGCGGCGGCGGCGCGCGAGACCGACATCGTCTACGGAACGGCGAACACCGCCCTGCTGCTGACGAGCGGTCTGCTCGCGGCCATCGCCGCGCGGGCCGCGGAGGTGCCGGCCCTGCGCCGTCTGGTCCTCGTCTGCCTCTTGCTCACGGCGGGCCTCGGCCTCGCTTTCCTGATCGTGAAGGGCTTCGAATACCGCGAGGACATCCGGGAAAATCTGGTGCCCGGACCGGGCTTCAAGCTCGCGGACCGGCCGACGCAGCTGTTCTTCGGCTTCTACTGGTTCGCCACGGCGGTGCACGGAATCCACCTCGCCATCGGCATCGGCCTGGTGACGCGGCTGGCGTGGAAGGGCTGGCACGCGCCGGACTTCCTCGCCACGAGTCCGCAGGTCGAGGTGGCGCTGCTGTATTGGGGCTTCGTCGACATGGTGTGGATCGTCCTCTACCCCGCCCTCTACCTCGTGGGGCGCACCGGATGAGCGAGGCCCCCACCCTCCGCTCCATTCTCCTGCGCACCGTGCCGGTCTGGCTCGGCCTCATCGCGCTCCTCGCCGTCTCGGTCCTGCTGGCCTACCGACCCCTCGGCCCCTGGAACGTCGCCCTCCCGTTCGGCATCGCCGGCACCCAGGCGCTCCTCGTCGCGGTGCCGTTCATGCGCCTCGATACGGCGAATGCCCTCGACCGGCTCACCGCGGCCTGCGGTCTGTTCTGGCTGGCGATCCTGTTCACCCTCACCCTCGCGGACGTGTTCGCCCGGTTGGCGGAAGGATGATGCGGCGCCCGCAGCCTGGGGTCCGCTCGCGGGTATCCCGAGCCATCCGGCCCTGTCTCGCCACCCTGGTCGTGGCGGCACCGGCCTTCCCGTCGCCGGCCTCGGCGGACCTCACCCGGCTCGACCTCGCGCGCGTCGGCCTCGCGCCGCCCCCAGGGGCTCGAGTGCCGCTGGACCTCGAACTCCGGACCGATGGGGGCCAATCCATCACGGTCGCCGCCGCCCTCGACGGCCGCCCGACCCTCCTGGTGCCCATCGACCCGAACTGCCGGGTGATCTGCGCGCCGACCCTCGCGATCCTGTCCGGCGCTCTGATGGGAACCGGCCTGCGCCCAGGCCGGGATGTCCGGCTCGTCGTCATCGGCCTCGGTCCGCGCGACGAGGCCCGGACGTCCGTGACGGCCGGCATCGACGGGGCGCTGGCCGAGGCGGTCACCACCGTGACGGGGCCGCCCGAGGCGGTCGCGCGCTTGACCGAAGCGATCGGCTACACGTCGGTGCCCGATACCGTGCACGGCGCCATCGTCCACCCGGCCGCCTTCGTGTCGCTGACCGGCGACGGGCGGGTGTCGCGCGTCCTGTCGAGCCTCACCGTGACGGCGGACAGCCTGCGCCTCGCCCTCGTGGAGGCGGGAGAAGGCCGGATCGGCACGCTCGGCGATCGCGTCCGGCTGCTGTGCTACGGATTCGACGCGGCACAGGGGATCTACACGCCACGGATCTGGCAGGCCTTGCAGGCCGCCATCGGCCTCACGTTGCTGGGTCTGGCCGGTGGCCTGATCCTGCTGCATCGGCGTGCAACGGCGAAGCCGTGACGCAGGACACAACCGGGCGATGCGGCTGGAAGTGTTTTAATCCAGCGCCGTCCGGCCGCACGCGAGGGACGAAGGCCTGTGTGGCTTTCGCGCACCAGCCAGGACGCGACGCGGCAGGATAGCGTGCGGGATGCTCCCGTCACGACCCGTTCCCTTTCGGCAAGCCTGGCATCGCGTCCGCCGGGCGGCCCGGCTCTCGGTCCTCCTCGTCGCCGGATCCGCCCTGGCCGGACCGATTCCGTCCGCGTCCGGCAAAGACTACCAGAAGGCGGGCACGGGCAGCGCGCCCGACACGATCGACACCGAGAACCTGTTCGGCTTCACGGAAGGAACCGACACCGGCAAGGCCGGCGAGCAGGAGGTGGTGGTCGACGCGATCGGCCGCTTCAGCAAGCGCCGGGCGGGGCCGGGCTCGTCGGCCTATCGCGCCAGCGAACCCATCGTCAGCTACCAGTACGATCCGACCGACGATTTCAGCATCGAGCCCGGCCTGCAATTCGACGCGCGGGACAGCCGCAACATCGTCGGCGTGCCGGACAAGACCTTCGGCCTCGTCAACGGCGGCTCACTGGAGTTCAAGTATCAGGTTCTCAAGCGGACGGACGACCATCCATTCGGCATCGCCCTGCAGGCGGAGCCGCTGTATTCGCGGGTGACGCCCATCGAGGGCCAGGGCGCCGACGTGTTCAGCATGGACACCCGGCTCATGGCGGATGCGCGCCTGATTCCGGGTAAGCTGTGGGCCGGTGCGAACGTGATCTACGATCCCTCCGTCGCGCGCCTCAAGGGCTCCGGCGACACCGACCGATCCTCGACCCTCTCCCTGTCGGGAACGCTGATGGCGCGGGCGACGAACAGCGTCTTCCTCGGCCCCGAAATCCGTGTCATGCGTGCCTATGACGGGTCGTTCCTGAACCGGTTCCTCGGGCGAGCGGTTTTCGTCGGCCCTGTGCTGCACGTGCAGGTCAGGGAAAAGGGCTTCCTGACCGTCGCCTACTCCGCCCAGGTGTCCGGCCACGACCGCGCCCCCGACTTCGCCGACCGCGCCTTCAACCTCACCCAGTTCGCCCGTCACAACCTACGGGTCCGCTTCGGCGTCGAGTTCTGACCCGAGTCTCGGATCGGCCGGATCCGCGGGTGCGGTGCGTCGAGACCCTGGACGGCCCGGTCGTCGCGGTGATGCGGTTACGTTCGATTCCGCAGCGTACCTCCCCGGAATTTGGGGTTGGTCGCCACCGCGAAATGCGCGTCGAAGAACGCCTGCATCTTATCGTAGTCGGGCCGGTGGCCCTGCAGTCCGCCGATGTTGCGGTCCGTGAGCGCTGCATTGAGCATGTTCTGCGTGAGCCGGTCCGCAGTCCGTCCGATGAGGCCGAGATCGGAGCGCTTGATGCCGCCGCTGAGGTCGCGGGTCTGCGTCCGGCCGATATCCCGGAACACGCGGTCGCCCATCCCGGCGCCGTACTCCCGGTCGATCGCCTGCTGGATATGCTCGAAGCCTTGCGCGAGCTTCTGTTCGCACGCGACGAGGGCGTTACCGAAACCGAACAAGGCCTTCACGCTGGAGAGCGATGCTCTGTCGCTCATGTACAGATCGGTGCTGGAAAACCGAATGGTAAAGACCTTCGGCGTGGCGTCCCACGGTCCGGCCGTTCGACGCGATGGGCCGGACCCTTCGGCCGGGAAGCGTGCGGGGACGGCTCGGCGCCCCCCTAGCCCGGCACCGCCGCCGATCCGGCCAGAAGGCCGCCGTCGAGGGTGATGTCCGCGCCGGTGATGTAGGTGGCCTCGTCGGAGGCGAGCATCAAAGCGACGGCCGCGACCTCGTCGGGGCGGCCGAACCGGCGCAGGGGCGTGTCGGCAACGAGGGCGTCCATCCGGGCCTGCCGGTCGGGTCCGGTGCCGAGCATCGGCTCCCACATTCCGGTGAGGATCGCGGCCGGGTGGATCGCGTTGCAGCGGATGGTCCAGCCCTGCTGGGCGCAGTAGAGCGCCACGCTCTTGGTGTGGTTGCGGATGGCGGCCTTCGAGGACGCGTAGGCGGCGGCCCCCGGGATGCCGACGAGGCCGGAGCGCGATGCGATGTTGACGATGGAGCCCGCACCCCGCGCCTTCATGGCCCTGATGGCGTAGCGGCAGCCGAGGAAGGTGCCGTCGAGGTTGACCGCGTGGACCGCGCGCCAATCGGCCAGGGTCGCGTGTTCGGGATCGTGCGCGACCGGCCCGCCCTCGAACCCCGTCACACCGGCATTGTTCACCACCACGTCGACGGCGGGGGCGAACCGCGCCAGGGCGTCCCACGCGTCCTCGGACCGCACGTCGAGGGGGAAGACCCGGCAGCCGAGGGCGGCTTCCAGGTCGGCGAGGGCCGCCGTGTCCGCATCCGTTGCGATGACGGTCGCGCCCTCGCGCCCGAACGCCTCCGCGATCGCCCGGCCGATGCCGCGCGCGGCGCCCGTGACGACGCAGGTCTTTCCCGCCAGCCGCATCGAATCGCTCCCGATCGTCTCAGTTCACCCGCTTCCAGGTCTGGCTCTTGCAGAACACGCTCATGACGCAGCCCTGGACCTCGACGACGTCCGGGCCCTTGAGGACGAGGCTGCCCGCGTAGGTCTTGCCGTCCTTGGGGTTGTAGAGCGACCCTTCGTAGCCGTCGCCCTTGGCCCGGTCGGCGGTCATGATCCGCACGCCGATGAGGCTGCGGGTCCGCAGGGAGACGTCGGGATTCTGGGCGTCGAGGCCGGGGCCGGAGACGCTCGTCAGGGTGCCGCAATAGCCCTCGCCGCAGCGGGCGATGCGGACTTTGGAGCCGCCCGTCTCCGTCAGCCAGACGCCCGTGGCGTCCGGGCCCCTCTGGGCGGCGGCCGGGCCGGATAGGCCGAGGAGCAGGAGGGTGCCCGCGAGGGCGCGGGCCGTCCGATTCTGCGTGATCATATGCGCTGTCTCCCTGAAGTGTCCCGCGCGGTCGGGCGGCATAGCGCACGGTCCACGACCGCCGCAAGCGACCGCCCGAGTGCCCCCCCGAGCGACGCCCCAAACGACCCCCGAAGACGCCCGGCAGGGCCGCCAAGTCATGTCTCAGCCTTGACAACCCGGCGAGAACCCCGGCCTAGACGGTTCGAATTTTCGGGTGTTCCCAGGGATCAATCCACCATGCGGGTGATCGAGACGGAGATCGCGGCGGTCAAGCGCGTCGTTCCCAACCGCTTCGGCGACGACCGGGGCTGGTTCTCGGAGACCTTTCGTGTCGATACCCTCGCGGCCGGCGGGATCGACGTGGCGTTCGTGCAGGACAACCAGTCGTTCTCGGCCCAGGTCGGCACCGTGCGGGGCCTTCACTTCCAGCTCGCCCCGGCGGCGCAGGCCAAGCTGGTGCGGGTGCTGGCGGGCTCGATCCTCGACGTCGCCGTGGATCTGCGCCGCGACAGCCCGACCTACGGCCGCCACGTCGCCGTGACCCTCGACGCGAAGGGCGGCGAGCAGCTCTACGTGCCGGCCGGCTTCGCCCACGGCTTCTGCACCCTGGAGCCGGACACCATGGTGGCCTACAAGGTCAGCGCCTATTACAGCGCGGCGCACGACCGCAACCTCGTCTGGAACGACCCCGATCTAGCCATCGCCTGGCCCATGGACGAGGCCGGCGCCGTGCTGTCGGACAAGGACCGCGCCGCCCCGCGTTTCGCGGATCTCGGCGCCGCGTTCTGAACATTTGATACCAAGGGTTCGAGGGAGAAGACACGCATGCGCATCCTGGTCACCGGCGGCTGCGGCTTCATCGGTTCCGCCCTCGTCCTGCATCTGGTTCAGGATCTCGGGCACGACGTCCTCACCCTCGACGCCTTGACCTATGCGGCGAACCCGATCTCCCTGCAGCCCCTGGCCGAAGACTCCCGCCATCGCTTCGCCGAGGCCGACATTTGCGATCCTTCGGCCGTCCACGCGCTCTATGCCGAGTTCAAGCCCGACGCGGTGATGCATCTGGCCGCCGAGAGCCATGTCGACCGCTCCATCACCGATCCGGGCGCGTTCATCCGCACCAACGTGGTCGGCACCCAGGTGATGCTCGACGGCGCCCGCACCTACTGGGACGGGCTCTCCGGTGACGCGAAGGCGGCGTTCCGCTTCCTCCACGTCTCCACGGACGAGGTCTACGGCTCGCTCCCGCCCGACGGGTTCTTCACCGAGGAGAGCCGCTACGACCCGCGCTCGCCCTACTCGGCCTCGAAAGCGGCCTCCGACCATCTCGCCCGCGCCTGGCACGAGACCTATGGCCTTCCGGTGCTCATCACGAACTGCTCGAACAATTACGGGCCGCGGCACTTCCCCGAGAAGCTCATCCCGCTGATGATCCTCAATGCGCTGGAGGGGAAGAACCTCCCCGTCTACGGCGACGGGTTGAACGAGCGCGACTGGATTCACGTCGAGGACCACGCCAAGGGCCTCGTGGCGGTGCTGAAGAACGGCCGCCTCGGCGAGACCTACCTGCTCGGCGGGCGCTCCGTGCGCAACAACCTCGCGGTGGTGAAGGGGCTGTGCGCCGCCTTCGACCGCCTGCGCCCCGAGCACGCCCCGCACGACCGCCTGATCACCTACGTGGCCGACCGTCCGGGCCACGACCGCCGCTACGCCATCGACCCGTCGAAGGCGGAGGCCGAGGTCGCGTGGGCGCCGACGAAGAACTTCGAGACGGCGCTCGAAGAGACCGTGAAGTGGTACCTCGACAACGAGGCGTGGTGGCGCCCGATCCGCGAGGGCCGCTACACCGGCGAGCGTCTCGGCCTCGGCGGCGCGCAGGCGTCCGCGACGAAGGCCTCCTAAGTGGATATCCTGATCCTCGGCGGCGCCGGTCAGGTCGGCACCGAGCTGCGGGCCCATGCCTGGCCGGACGGCGTGCGGGTCGACGCGCCGGACCGCGCGGCCCTCGACATCACCGATGCGGACGCCGTGGCCCGCACCCTCGACGCGACACCCTACGGGGCGGTGATCAACACGGCGGCCTACACCGCCGTGGACAAGGCCGAATCCGACGTGGTCGCGGCGTGGCGCCTCAACGCCCTGGCGCCCGCGATCCTCGCCGCCGCGACGCGGGCGCGCGGCATCCCCCTCGTCCACGTCTCGACGGATTACGTCTTCGACGGGGACGGGGAGGGGGATTACCTGCCCGACGCCCCCGTGAACCCGCGCAGCGTCTACGGCGCCAGCAAGGCGGCGGGCGAGATGGCGGTGCGCACGGCCAACCCGCGCCACGCCATCCTGCGCACGGCCTGGGTGGTGAGCCCGCACCGGGGCAACTTCGTGAAGACCATGCTGCGGCTCTCGGCCGAGCGCGACGCGCTCACCGTGGTGGACGACCAGCACGGCTGCCCGACCTCGGCGACGGATCTGGCGCAAGCCTGCGCCCGCATCGCCCTGCGGCTCGCCGCCGAGCCCGACGCACCGACGGGCACGTTCCACTGCGTCAATGCCGGCTCGACCACTTGGCGCGGCTTCGCGCAAGCCATCGTGGCGGGCTCGGCCGCGCGCGGCGGCCGGTCGATCCCGGTCACCGGCATTCCGACGAGCGCCTACCCGACGCCGGCCCGGCGCCCAGCCAATTCCCGCCTGTCGACGGCGAGCCTTGACGCGGCCTACGGCATCGCGCCGCGGCCCTGGGGCGAGGCCCTGGACGACATCCTCGACCGGCTCATCGGGCCGGCCCACACCCAGACGGAGACACGGGCATGAAGGGCATCGTCCTTGCCGGCGGATCGGGCACGCGCCTGCACCCGGCCACCCTGTCGATCAACAAGCAGCTGCTGCCGGTCTACGACAAGCCGATGATCTACTACCCGGTCTCGGTGCTGATGCTCGCCGGCATCCGCGAGATCCTGATCATCTCCAGCCCTGAGCACCTCGACAACTACAAGCGCCTGTTCGGCACCGGCGAGCAGTTCGGCCTGCAGTTCTCCTACGCGATCCAGCCGCGCCCTGAGGGCCTGGCCCAGGCCTTCGTCATCGGCCGCGACTTCGTCGGAACCGACGACGTCGCCCTGGTGCTCGGCGACAATCTGTTCTTCGGCAACGGCATGAGCGAGCTCCTCGCCCGCGCCCGCACCCGCACGTCGGGCGCCACGGTGTTCGCCTACCACGTCGACAATCCGGCGGCCTACGGCGTCGTCACCCTCGACAAGGAGGGCCGCCCCTTGCGCCTCGTAGAGAAGCCGACCCAGCCCGAGAGCCCCTGGGCGGTGACCGGCCTGTACTTCTACGACAACCAGGTCCTCGACATCGCCGCCGCCGTGACCCCGTCGCCGCGCGGCGAACTCGAGATCACGAGCGTCAACCAGGCCTATCTCGAACGCGGCCAGCTCCATGTCGAGCGGATGTCGCGCGGCTACGCCTGGCTCGACACCGGCACCCACGACAGCCTGCTGGAGGCGGCCGAGTTCGTCCGCACCCTGCAGCACCGCCAGGGCCTGCAGGTCGCTTGCCTGGAGGAGATCGCCTACCTCCAGGGCTTCATCGACAAGGATCAGCTCATCGCGCGCGGCAACCTGTTCGCGAAGACCGCCTACGGGCAGAACCTTCTGCGGCTGGCCAAGGACGACGCGTTCGCGGACTTCGCCGCGCGCTGAGGGGGCCTTCAGGAAGTCCCGGGGCCGGATGGATCATCCGATCCCCGGTACGGCTCCGATAAGGTCGGGGACAGCGCGCGTGCGCGTTCCTTGCCGGCTCCGAAATCACACACCGGTTTGCGACGTCTTCGAAAGCCGCATCCGGCGGGCATAGCGCATGACGGTACCCCCTCTCCTGGAAGGAGAGGGGGACTTGCGCCATTCGCGCGATACGCAAGGCATTGCCACTGACCGGATCCTCCGCTTCACGACAGCGGGACGAGGGCACGGCGCGCTCCGATCCACCTCATCCCCCAGCCGATAGCGACCCGCCTCAATGGGGCCGGGCGCGGTCGATCACGTCGCGGGCCGCCGCGAAGGCGGCGTCGGGGTCGAGGTCCGTGGTGTCGAGGAGCACGGCGTCGGCCGCCGCCTTGAGGGGGGCGGTGGAGCGCTGGGCGTCGCGGGCGTCGCGGGCGACGATGTCGGCGAGGATCGCCCCGACGCTCGTGGTCTCGCCCCGGCGCTGGAGTTCGAGGTGGCGACGGCGTGCCCGCTCCTCGGGGGCCGCCGTGATGAACAGCTTCACCCGCGCGTGGGGGCACACCACCGTGCCGATGTCGCGCCCGTCGAGGACCGCGCCGGCGGCGTTGCCGGCGAAGCGCTGCTGCCAGGCGAGGAGCGCCGAGCGCACCGCCGGTACGGAGGAGATTCGCGAAGCGGCCTCGCCCATGGCGCGCTCGCGCAGGCGCGGATCCGCGAGGCGGTCGGCGATGAGGCTGGCGGCGGCCCGCGCGGCGGCCTGGTGGTCGTCGAGCTTGTAGCCGGCGTCGATCACGGTCAGCGCCACCGCCCGGTAGAGCAGGCCGGTGTCGAGGTGGGGCAGGCCGTAATGGGCGGCGATGCGCTTGGCCAGCGTGCCCTTGCCGGAGGCCGCCGGGCCGTCGATGGCGATGACGAGGGGGATATCACCCACGTGAAGGTCGCTCATGACGCGATCCGTCCGCCGAGCGCCTGCATGGTCGGCAGGAAGCTCGGGAAGCTCGTGGCGATCATGGCGCCGTCATCCACCGTGACCGGCTCGCGGGTGGCGAGGCCGAGGACGAGGAACGCCATGGCGATGCGGTGATCGAGGTGGGTCGCCACGGTGCCGCCGCCCTTCGGGGGGCTCCCGTCGCCGTGCACCACGAGGTCGTCGCCCTCGATGACGTACGCGATGCCGTTGGCGCTCAGGCCGTCCGCCACCGCCGCGAGGCGGTCGGATTCCTTCACCCGCAGCTCGTGCAGGCCGTTCATCCGGGTGGTGCCCTCGGCGAAGGCGGCGGCCACCGCCAGGATCGGGTACTCGTCGATCATCGCGGGCGCCCGCTCGGGCGGTACGTCGACGCCGGTCAGGCGGCTCGCGCGCACCCGCAGGTCGGCCACGGTCTCGCCGCCCTCGTCGCGCTCGCGCAGGCGCTCGATGTCGGCGCCCATCTCCAGCAGGGTCGTGATGAGGCCCGTGCGCAGGGGGTTCATCATCACGCCCTCGATGACGACCTCCGAGCCCGGCACGATGAGGGCCGCCACCAGGGGGAACGCCGCCGAGGACGGATCGGCCGGCACCACCACGTCGGTGCCGCGCAAGGTCGGCTGGCCGGTCAGCGCGATGGTGCGGCCGTGGCCCTCCGGACCGTGGGCCGTGACCTCCACGTGGGCGCCGAACAGGCGCAGCATCCGCTCGGTGTGGTCGCGGGTGGCGGCCGCCTCGATCACCGTGGTGATGCCGGGCGCGTTGAGGCCGGCGAGGAGCACCGCCGACTTGATCTGCGCCGAGGCCACCGGCGTCTCGTACGTGATGGGAATGGCCTCGCGCGGGCCCCGCAGGGTGAGGGGCACGCGCCCGCCCTCCTGCTCGCTCACGACGTCCGTCCCCATGCGCACCAGGGGATCGAGGATGCGGCGCATGGGGCGCTTGCGAAGGGAGGCGTCGCCGTCGAACGTCGCCGTCACGGGCTGGCCGCCGACGACACCCATCATCAGGCGCGAGCCCGTGCCGGCATTGCCGAAATCGAGCACGTCCGCCGGGTCGGTGAGGCCGCCGAGGCCGACGCCGACGATGCGCCAGCGGCCCTCGCCGAGGCGCTCGACGGTGGCGCCGAGGGCTTCCGCCGCGGCGGCGGTGCGCAGGACGTCGTCGCCTTCGAGCAGACCCTCGACCCGGGTCTCGCCGATGCTGAGCAGGCCGAGGATCATCGCCCGGTGGGAGATCGACTTGTCGCCCGGCGGGCGCAGGGAGCCCTGGAGGGCGAGGCCCGCCGTGGCGGTGAGGGGCTGGGGCGGAAGGTCGTGTGACACGGGGACAGGACTTTTCGGCGTCAGGGGCTTCGGGGCCGATCCGGGGCCGGATCGGCGCCCTCCGCCGCACGGGTGCCGGGATCGACGATCCGGCTCATGGACAGGCCGGTTATCACGCAGGCGGGGCCGCGTCATCCGAGCCGTCCGGCGTCGTGGGAATCGCGACAGGAAAACCGCACCGCGCCGCAGGACCACGCCAGTATTTGACAGACGCGTTGCACGCGACTAACGGGGCCCCTCCCCGAAAAGTGTATCTAGAGGTTCGCCCGTGGCCAGACCGGAACTCGGCTTGAAGCGTCAATGCATGAGCTGCGGCGCCAAGTTCTACGACCTCGACAAGGATCCGGCGACCTGCCCGAAATGCGGGACGATCTATCAGGCCATCGCCTCCAGCAGCCGCGTCGCCGCCCCGGCGCTCGCCGCCCGCGCCGCCGCCGTGCCGGCGGATGACGACGAGGACACCGACGCCGAGAAGGGCGGTCCCGAGATCGTCTCCCTCGACGAGGTCGAGGCGGCCGAGGACGACACCGACACCACCACGGACGACAGCGATTCCGATTCGGCGGACAGCGACGACACCTTCCTCGAGGAGGAGGATGCCGGCGACGACGACGTGGCCGATCTCATCGACGGCGACATCGAGAACGACGAAGAGAGCTGACCCCACTTCTGCACCGGCCGGGAAAAAACTTTGCCGGCCGGCGAGAAAGGGGGTTGAGGCCCAAGCGGGGGCCGAATATAGAACCGCCATCGCCGGCCGCCACCGCGGAGGCCGGTCGAAACGCCCACGAAACCAACCGCAGGGTTGGGTTCGGTGGCACCAAAGTGGGGCCTTAGCTCAGCTGGGAGAGCGCTTCCATGGCATGGAAGAGGTCATCGGTTCGATCCCGTTAGGCTCCACCAATCAGGTTTCCCTTGAACCTGAACCCGGACGACCAGACTAGACGATGTGGGGCCTTAGCTCAGCTGGGAGAGCGCTTCCATGGCATGGAAGAGGTCATCGGTTCGATCCCGTTAGGCTCCACCAGTCCGGTCCGTCGTCAGCCAGCTTTTTCATCGGAGTCACGTGCGTCTTCGGTTCGGCCGTGACGGGACGGCACGGGTGTGAGCCGGGCGATCCGTCCCCGGCACCGCATCGCCCCGATTGAGTTCCATGCCGAGCCGCCCCCGTTCATGACGCTGCCGGCACACGTTGCGCTGATCGCCACCCTCACCGAACGCCTCCGCGCCGGACCCAGCGCCACCGCCGTGCTTGAAGCGTGGTGCGCCGCCCGTGGCCTGTCGCGGGCCGAACTCAGAGCGGAGCGCCTGCCCGGACCCGAGACCGCTCCCACGGACGCGCAGCGCCACCGCCTCGCCCTGACGGGTGACGCGCCCTCGCGCCATCGCCGGGTGCGCCTCGTCTGCGGCCCGCACGTGCTCTCGATCGCCGACAACTGGTACGTCGCGGCCCGGCTGACCCCGGCGATGAACCACGCCCTGGCGGAGACGGACGTGCCGTTCGGCCGGGTGGTCCACGCCCTGGCGCCGATGCGCCGGACCCTGGCGGTCCGTACCCTCTACGCCGCCGCCGCGCCGCCATCCGCCGCCGCGCCGCTGTTCTCCATCGCGGCGCTCCTCGCGACGCCGGACGGGGTGCCGTTCTGCGAGGTCGAGGAGGTCTATCTCGGCGCCGTGCTGGGCGGGACTGCTTGAAGAGGCGCAGGCAGTGAGCCGCCTACGATCGGCCCCCTCGTCACGGCTTGGCGTCCTCTCATCACGTCCAGGCTACCTCGGTCACGCATCCGCCTACCATTGGATTTCGCACGCCGCGAGGCGTCTGAAAGGGACGTGACCGGACTCCCCCTCCTGAAAGGAGAGGGGACCCGCGCTGCCCGCGAGATAGGGGGAACGCCGTCGCTCGCGAAAAACGAGCGCCCGTGTTCCGTCACCCTACGCGCACCGCGTAGAGGGGTGAGACCCTCAGCTTGCGCCCTAACCCGCATCGTCCGGCGGCCCGAAGCGGTTGGCGCCGGAGGAGCCGCGCCGCATGAGCGTCTCGACGAAAAACCAGGCCGAGAATCCGAGCATCGCCAGCAGCAGGGCGATGACGAGGAGGGGGGCGGTGTCGACCAGCCGGTCGAGGGGGGCGAAGCCGACGGCCTGGGCGAGGCCCCAGGGGACGAGCCACCCGGCGGAACGGTCGCGGTCGTGCAGGCGCCGGGCGGTGGCGGCGAGCATGGCGAGGCCGACGACGGGCAGGGTGGCCGCCGTGAGGATCGCCGCCGCACGGCCCCCGAGGCCGGCGAGCCAGATGGCGAAGCAAAGCAGACCCGCCCCGTACAGGATCGTCCGGACGAAGACGCGCCGGTAAGCGCCCGCCGACATGCGGCCGCGCGGATCGAAGGCACGCGCGAGAAATCCGAAGAACCTCATGTGCCGCGCGGCTTCACCCGCCGGGTCGGCGGCTCGGCCACGGGGTCCTCCGGCCAGGGGTGGCGGGGATAGCGCCCGCGCATCTCGGCGCGCACGGCGCTCCACGAGCCGCGCCAGAAGCCTGGCAGGTCCCGTGTGATCTGGATCGGCCGCGAGGCCGGCGAGAGCAGGTGCAGCACCAGGGGAATGCGCCCGCCCGCGATGGACGGGTGGCGCTCCAGGCCGAACAGCTCCTGCACCCGCACCGCCAGGACCGGGCCGCCCTCGGCGTCGTAGTCGAGGGCGATGCGCGAGCCCGTCGGCACCGCGACATGGGTCGGGGCTTCCGTGTCGAGGCGGGCGCGCAGGTCCCACGGCAGCAGGGCGTGCAGCGCCCGGCCAAGATCGTCCGGAGTGATCGCATCGACTCCGAGGCGCCCGACGATCTCGGGCGCGAGCCACGCCTCGATGGTTGCCGTGAGGGCCTCGTCCGACAGGTCGGGCCAGGCTGAATCGGCCGCGCGCAGGAAGCGCAGGCGGGCGAGCCATTGCGACAGGGCCGGCGTCCAGGGCAAGGCGGCGAGCCCGAGTTCGGCCACACCCCGGGCCAGGATGGCAGCGGATTCTTCATCGGGGGGCACCGGTCGGATGCGCTCGCCCAGCACCAGCGTGCCGAGGCGCCGGAGCCCCCGGGCGCGCAGGGCGCGCGCGCTCCGGTCGAAGGTGACCTGATCGGTGCTGGCGATGCGCTCGGGGAACAGCGCCTCGAGGGCGTCGAGGCCGATGGGGGCGGCGGCGAGGATGCGGCTTTGCGCGGCGGTGCCGGTGATGTCGGCCACGACGAGGAACGGTGCGCGGGCGAGCGCCAGGGCGGGATCGAGGCGTCCGGCGCGGCCGTTGGCCATGACGAACTCGCCGTCGCGGCCCCGCGCCCGCGCCACCCGGTCGGGATAGGCCAGCGCCAGGAGGGGGCCGGGCTCGGAGAAATCGACGGCGGAGGCGGTCGTGGCCTCGGCGGCGAAGGTCCCGGCCTGCTTCGCCCAGCCTTGGGCGAGGCGGCGCATGTCCCCGGCGCGGGGCCCGCGATCCCGGCCGTAGCGCTCGACCCGGTCGCCCAGATCGACGGCGTCGCCGCCGAGCCCGCGCTCCACCAGCACGGCGGCGAGGTCGGCCGCCTCGCGCGCCCGTCCGTGGGCGGCGGCCGCCACCACCATCCGGGCGAGGCGCGGGGGCAGGGGGAGGGCACGGAGCGCCTGCCCCATGGGGGTGAGGCGGCCGTCGCCATCGAGGGCGGCGAGGTCGGAGAGCATGGCGCGGGCTTCCGCCAGTGCCGGGGCGGGCGGCGTGTCGAGGAAGCCGAGGGTGGTCGGGTCGGCGACACCCCAGGCGGCGCAATCGAGGAGCAGGCCCGCGAGGTCGGCGGCCAGGATCTCGGGGCGTCCGAACGGCTCGAGGGCGTTGGTCGCGACCTCCGACCACAGGCGGTGGCACACGCCCGGTTCCGTGCGGCCGGCGCGGCCCCGGCGCTGGTCGACGGAGGCGCGCGAGGCCCGGGCGGTGACGAGGCGGGTCAGCCCGAGGCCGGGCTCGTAGACCGGCACCCGCGACAGGCCGGAATCCACGACGATGCGCACACCCTCGATGGTGAGGGAGGTCTCGGCGATGCTGGTGGCGAGCACCACCTTGCGCCGCCCTGGTGCCGAGGGGGCGATGGCGCGGTCCTGCTCGGCCGGCGTCAGGGCGCCGTACAGGGGGGCGATGTCGGTGTCCTCCCCGACCCGGTCGGCCAGGAGGGTCGCGACCCGGCGGATCTCGCCCTGGCCCGGGAGGAACGCGAGGACGGAGCCCGGATCGGCGCGCAGGGCCCGCAGCACCGTGTCGGCCATCACCTCCTCGATGCGCCAGTTGGGGTCGCGCTCGACGTGGCGGGTGTCGACGGGAAAGGCGCGCCCCTCCGATTCGATCACGGGCGCGTCGGACAAGAGCCGCGCCACCCGCGCGCCGTCGAGGGTCGCCGACATCACGAGGATGCGCAGATCCTCGCGCAGGGCGCCCTGGGCATCGAGCGCGAGGGCAAGGCCGAGATCGGCGTCGAGGGAGCGCTCGTGGAACTCGTCGAACAGCACGGCGCCGATCCCTGAGAGTTCTGGATCGTCGAGGATCATCCTGGTGAAGACGCCCTCGGTGACCACCTCGATGCGGGTACGGGCCGAGACCTTCGAGCCGAGGCGCACGCGCAGGCCGACGGTGTCGCCGACGCGCTCGCCGAGGGTGCGCGCCATGCGCTCGGCCGCGCCCCGGGCGGCGAGGCGGCGCGGCTCCAGCAGGATGATCTTTCGGCCCGCGAGCCATGGGGCGTCGAGGAGCGCGAGGGGGACGCGGGTGGTCTTGCCGGCGCCGGGCGGGGCCACGAGCACGCACGAGGCGCGGGAAGCCAGCGCCGCCGCGAGGGCGGGCAGGACCGCCTCGATGGGAAGAACCGCGAAGGACATATCGGTGCGAGGGCGCGCAGGTTGCATCGCCCGCCCTGGTGCCGCGAACCGGCCGCGGCCGCAAGCGGGGCCGGCCGCAATGCCTGCGCGGCGCGCCTCAGGCGGCCTGGACGGTCTCGAGGAAGCCCGAGACTTCGCCGCTCAACCGCTCGGACTGGCGGGACAGGTCCGAGGCCGCGGCCAGGACCTGAGAGGCCGCCGCACCTGTCTCCGCCGCCGCCCGGGTGACGCCGCCGATGCTGACGGTGACGGATTGCGTGCCCTGCGCGGCCTGCGTCACGTTGCGGACGATTTCCTGGGTGGCCGCGCCCTGCTCCTCCATGGCCGCCGCGACGCCGACGGCGATGCTGCGCAATTCGACGATGGTCGCCTCGATGGCCCTGATGGCGGCGACGGCCTGTCGGGTCTCGCCCTGGATGGTGGTGACCTGGACGGAGATCGTCTCCGTCGCCCGCGCGGTCTGCGCCGCCAGTTCCTTGACCTCGCCGGCGACGACGGCGAAGCCCCGGCCGGCCTCGCCGGCCCGCGCCGCCTCGATGGTGGCGTTGAGGGCGAGCAGGTTCGTCTGCGCCGCGATGCCGGAGATCAGTCCGACGACGGCGCCGATCTTCTCGGCCCCCTCCGCGAGGCCGAGCACGATGGTGCTGGTGGCGGCCGCATCCGCCGCCGCGCGCTCCGCCATGTCGCTGGAGCGCGCGACCTGAACGGTGATCTCGCCGATGGACGCCGACATCTCCTCGCTCGCGGCCGCCACGGTCTGGACGTTCGCGGAGGTCTGTTCGGCCGCGGAGGCGACGCTCAGGGACTGGCCGGCGGCCTCGTCCGCCGTGCGGCTCATGGCCTGGGCGGTGGCCTCCATCTCGGTGGCGGCGGAGGACAGGCCTTGGGTCAGCTGGGTGATTTGGTTGCGGAACGCCTGCGTCGCCTCGTCGAGTACCCGGGTGCGGCGCATCTTGGCGGCATTCTCGACCTCGGCCGCGCGGTCCGCGTCGAGCTTGGCGATGAGCGCCTGCTTGAACACGCCCACGGCCTTGGCCATGGCGCCGATCTCGTCCCGGCGGTCGGCTCCGTCGATGGCGGCGGTGAGGTCGCCCCCGGCGAGACGCGCCATGGTGCCGGTCATGCGGTGCAAGGGGCGGGAGACCTGGACCAGAACCGTGTAGACGCCGTACGCGATGGCGACGGCCGCGAGGGCCAAAGCGGTGAGCAAGGCCAGGCGCGACCAGCCCGAGAGCGCCGTGGCGCGACCGTACTCGGCTTCCGCCTCCCGGACCTGGAACGCCGTCAGTGCCGCGAGCGTCTGGTTCGTGGCTTCCACGTTCGCCAGCAGGGTCGCGTGGGCGGTGGCGAGTTCCCCTTGCGCGCCACCGGCGATGCGCCGGAGGAGTTCGGCGACGACGGTCTCGTTGCCGGCGATCCGGTCCTGCAGGGCCGACGCGAGGGGCTTCTCGTCGGGTGCCAGGTAGGTCGCCAGGTAGGCCGAGGCCTGGGTACGGATGCTCGCCAGATCCCGTTCGATCCGCGCCTTGGCGGCCGGAGCGGCGATGAGCCCGTCCCTCACCTCGCGCGAAGCGACGACGAGGTCGTCGTAGGCGTCCCGGATCAGGCTGAACTGCCGCAGGCAGACGACGCGATCGTCGAAGACCGAGCGAAAGCTCTGCTGGCTCCAATGCAGGGCGAGGTTGCCCATCGCCGTCGCCCCGAGCAGGAGCAGGCCCATCACCGTGAGAAGCGTGACGAGGCGGCCTTGAATCGTCGTGAGCATGGCAAGCGTCCGAAGCGTGATCGCGGGTTCGGTGGAGGGACGAAACGCCCGCCGCATCGGAGCCCCGGCTTGGATCGACCGTAGGAGGAAACTCTTTAAGATCGTATGATCCGGCGTCCGATCCCCCGTGACGGGTCCAACAACAGGACTCTTCGGCGGGTCTGATAGACAGTCATCCTTCGGTTTATTTCTGGAGTTGGAACGAAAAATATCCCGCTCTCAATCACAATTTTTTGCACAGATTTGAAAGACTTGCGTATTTGGCGAAATATTGGACCTGATCGTTCTTGCGCAGTGACGTAGATATTGTTCGGTCATTGTGATTGAAGCCCCGACCGAAGACGCGAAGTCGTTTGGACCCGTTTCGATATCGCTCGATCTGCATGCGATCCTGATCGGGACTTGCATCGTCGAATCACAGATCGGCCGACGTCCGTCGGCGCGGCGGGCCGTTCGCGGCACGGTGCCGCGTCGCTCGTTTCGGCACATCGGTCCGGACAGGCCGGCTTAATCCCGTTCAGCTTAACGAAAATGTCAGTCGTTTCAGGCCGTTGCCGAAGTTTATTGCGACGTTTCCGCGGAACGGAATCTTGAGCGGCGACTTTATGCCCCGACGCCCACCCGGCGCATGGACGAAAGACGAACCGAATGACCAAGATCGCCATCGCACTCGCTGCCAGCACCCTGCTCGGCGCCTTCGGAATGACCGCCGCCTCCGCTGCCCCGGCCATGCCGGTCGGCGCCCCGATCGTCGCCGGCGACCAGTCGGTGGAGCAGGTCGCGAGCCGTCACCGCCACTACCAGGGCATGCGCTACCGCGGCATGGGCCATGGTCACCGGATGCACCGCCGTCCGGCCTCGCGCATGAGCAGCAACCCGAACGCGCGCAACCCGCAGCAGCCGGGCTTCATGCAGCAGAAGGGTCAGACCACGGGCGGCCCGCGCTACTGAGCGCCCCGAACACCGCCGACCGATCCGGTCGGACAGAAGGGCCGGTGCGCGAGCGCCGGCCTTTTTTCGTTGGGCCGTACCTGTCGCGCGCAACGGCCCGAGTTCGGCGCTTCTCCCCAGCCGATGCGACGGGCCGCGCTGATCAGGGACGCCCGGGTCTGTTAGGCTGGCGCCATGTCACAGGCCATGCAGCAGCGCCCCGCCCGTTCGATGCCGAAGACCGGCTCCGCCCCGTCGGACTACACCACCAGCGCGGCGGTCCTCGACACCGCCGGCGCGACGCCGATGATGGCGCAGTACATCGAAATCAAGGCCGCCAACACCGACTGCCTGCTGTTCTACCGGATGGGGGATTTCTACGAGTTGTTCTTCGAGGACGCCGAGATCGCGTCCCGGGCACTGGGGATCGTCCTGACGAAGCGCGGCAAGCACGGCGGGGCCGACATCCCCATGTGCGGCGTGCCGGTAGAGCGCTCCGACGACTACCTCAGCCGCCTCATCGCGCTGGGACACCGCGTCGCCGTCTGCGCACAGACCGAGGATCCGGCGGAGGCGAAGAAGCGCGGGCCCAAATCCGTCGTCCGGCGCGAGGTGGTGCGCCTCGTCACCCCCGGCACCATCACGGAGGACCGCCTCCTGGATCCGGCCCGCGCCAACGTCCTGCTCGCCATCGGCCGCAACAAGGGCGGGGCCGCCAAATCGGAGTCCGCCAAGGATCAGGCCGCGTACACCTACGGGCTCGCCGCCCTCGACATCTCGACGGGGCGCTTCGCCTTGAGCGAAGTGCCGGCGTCGGAACTCGCCTCGGCCATCGCCCGGCACGAGCCGCGCGAGATCGTCCTGTCGGAGACCATCCACGCCGATCCGGCGCTGGCCCGCCTGTGGCGCGAGATTCCCGCTCCCGTGACGCCGCTGGCCCAGGCGGAGCTGGAGCCGGCCGGGGCCGAGCGACGGATCAAGGCGCAGTTCGGTGTCTCGACCCTGGAGGGATTCGGCCAGTTCGGCCGGGCCGAGCTCGCGGCGGCGGGCGCGGCCCTGCTCTATATCGAGCGCACCCAGATCGGCGCGCGCCCGACCCTGTCGCCCCCGACCCGGGAGGCCAGCGGCGCCACCCTCGCCATCGACGCGTCGACCCGGGCCAATCTCGAACTCACCCGCACCCTGTCGGGCGAGCGCCGGGGCAGCCTTCTCGACGCCATCGACCGCACGGTCTCGGCGAGCGGCGCGCGGCTGCTGGCCGAGCACCTCGCCGGTCCCCTCACGGACCTCGCCGCCATTCGCCGCCGCCACGCCGCCGTCGCCTGGCTCTGCGAGCAGGGCGTCTCGCGAAAAACGTTCCGCGAGATCCTGGCGCGGGCGCCGGACCTCGCCCGCGCCCTGTCGCGCCTCGGCTTCGGGCGCGGCGGCCCGCGCGATCTCGCGGCGCTCCGCGACGGCCTCGACGCCGCGCAGGGCCTGGCCGCGCACCTCGCCGCCCTCGACGGTCTGCCGGACGACCTCGCCGCCCTCGGAACCGGGCTGTCCCAGGTCGATGCCGGCCTCGTGGCGCACCTCGCCGCGGCACTGGCCGACGACCTGCCGCTCAAGCGCGCGGATGGCGGCTTCGTCCGCGAAGGGTACTCGCCGGAGATCGACGAGGCCCGGGTGCTCGGCCAGGACTCGCGAAAGGTCATCGCGGCCCTGCAGGCGCGCTACGCCGAGGAGACCGGCTGCCGGACCCTGCGGATCAAGCACAACAACATGCTCGGCTACTACATCGAGGTGCCGCAGGCGGTGGGCGAGGGCTGCCTCAAGGGCGCGATGCGCGAGACATTCATCCACCGCCAGACCATGGTGGATGCCATGCGCTTCACCAGCGTCGAGCTCGGCGACCTCGAAGGCCGCATCTCCGGCGCCTCCGACCGGGCCCTGCGGCTCGAAACGGCGGTGTTCGACGCGCTGTCGGGCGAGACCCTCTCCCAGGCCGCCGCCATCGCGTCCGTGGCCGAGGCCCTGGCCGCCCTCGATGTGTCCGCCTCCCACGCCGACCTCGCCGTGGAGCGCGACTGGCGCCGCCCGGTGGTGGACGACGGCTACGGCTTTTCCGTCACGGGCGGGCGCCACCCCGTGGTCGAGGCGGCGCTCAGGCTCTCCGGCGAGCCGTTCATCGCCAACGACTGCGACCTGTCGGGGGAGGGGCGCGGCCGCATCCGCCTCATCACCGGCCCGAACATGGGCGGCAAGTCGACCTTCCTGCGCCAGAACGCCCTCATCGCCGTGCTGGCGCAGATCGGCGCCTTCGTGCCGGCGGCGAGCGCCCAGCTCGGCCTCGTCGACCGGCTGTTCTCCCGCGTCGGGGCGGCCGACGACCTGGCCCGCGGGCAATCGACCTTCATGGTCGAGATGGTGGAGACCGCCGCCATCCTGAACCAGGCGACCCGGCGCTCCCTGGTGATCCTCGACGAGATCGGGCGCGGCACCGCGACCTTCGACGGCCTATCCATCGCGTGGGCCTGCCTCGAACACCTGCACGAGAAGAACGCCTGCCGCGCCCTGTTCGCCACCCATTTCCACGAGTTGACCGCTCTGGGCCAGCGCCTGTCGCACCTCGACAACGCCACCCTTAAGGTCGCCGAGCACCGGGGCACCGTGGTGTTCCTGCACGAGGTGGTGCCGGGTGTGGCCGACCGCTCCTACGGGCTCCAGGTCGCGCGCCTCGCCGGGTTGCCGCCGGGGGTGATCGCGCGGGCGGGCGCCATCCTGAAGAACCTAGAGAAGTCCGAGCGCGAGCGCCCGACGCGCCCGCGCATCGACGACCTGCCGCTGTTCGCCGCCCTCTCGCCGCCGCCGCTGGAGGAAGCCCCCCCGGAGCGCGAGGACAGCCTGCGCCGCGTGCTCGACGACATCGACCCCGATGCGCTCACCCCGCGCGAGGCCTTGGAGGCGCTGTATCGGCTGAAGGCGGCGCGGGACGGGTGAGTCACCGCCCGGCCTTCGCATCAAGCGACCTGCAGTTGCGCGCTCCGGCGGAAGCAGGGGCGGACTTCGCCGCATTCCCAAGGCGACCGGCACGAGGCGGCCCTAACGCGGATGTCCGCCGTTCGCTCCATCACCAATAAGCCGACATCAGCTCCGCCACCCAGTCCGGTTGCCGCACCTCCCCCCGAGGGAGAAACTCGCGCATGACCGGCTTCACGTCGATCACGGGCGTACCGTCGATGGCATCCAGACCCTCGACGGAGAGCTGAGTGCCCTCGACGGACACAATTCGACAGACCGTCACGCCCAATCGGTTCGGACGATTCCGGCCGCGCTGGGCGAAGATGCCGGTGAGGGGCCAATCCGCCCTGCCGCGCGGATGGCGTGCGCCCACCTCGACCGCTTCCGGCGACACGCGATCGAAGAGAAAGATCACCTCCACATGACTGAACGCAGCGAGGCCTGCGAACGCATCCGCGCCGAACCGCACCGGGTCCAGTTCGATGAGGGAATGGCTTTGCCCCCAATCGTCATCGGTCGGCTCGGAGCGTCCGCCACGGACAAATCCAATCGTCTCGATCCTATGGGCCGTCATGCGTCCGATTCCGTTCAGCTCACGCCGGCAAATGCCGTGTTGCGACCTGATCGGGAAAAGACTGACCCGTCAAAGCGCCACCGGGTCCATACGACCGACCGCCGACGGGCTTCCGACGTCGCCACGCCTACAGACGTGAGGCGGCCGGGCTCCCCCTCCTTGCGGGCACCGCGCTCGCACATCTCGCAGACAGCGCGGGCGTGTTTCCCTCAGGGATGCAGCCGTTCCCACCCATCGGCGGCGAGCCGGAACCCGTCGAGGCCGTCCAGGCTCGCGGCGTGGCCGGCGCGGCACTCGGCGACGTAGCGGAGCGCGCCCGCCACCACCCGCTCGGAATAGGGCTTGGCGATCACCCCGACGGCGCCGGCGAAATCGTCGGGAATGCGCTTGGCGTTGGCGGTCATGAACACCACCGTGGTGCGCGGGTCGGCGCTGAGCGCCCGGGCCACGGCGACGCCCGTGGGGCCGTCGATGAGGTGGATGTCCACCAGCGCCACGTCCGGGTGGGTCGAGAGGCCCAGCGCGATGGCTTCCTGGGACGAGCCGGCGACGCCGACGGTGACGTGGCCGAGATCCTCGAGCAGGCATTCGAGTTCGAGGGCGATGAGCACCTCGTCCTCGACCACCAGGATGCGCAGGCACGGTGCCGCCCCGCCCGCGCCCGGAGTCACTTGGCCCATTGCGGCAACTCCTCGGCGGTGGTGTCGGCCGCCTCGCGCAGGGAGATGGCGTCGAGGGGCACGCTGATCTCGACCCGGGTCCCGGGTGTCGTCTCGCTCCACGCGATGGTTCCGCGCAGCTGCCGCACGACCATTTCCACGAGGGAACGGCCGAAGCCCGCCGGGTTCGGGATCGCGGCGGCGAGGCCGACGCCGTCGTCCTCGATCAGCATGTGCAGGGCGCCGTCCAGGCGTCGCGCCGTGATGCTCACCCGCCCGGCGCGGTTGTCCGGGAAGGCGTGGCGCACGGCGTTGGTGGCGAGTTCGTGCAGCATCAGCGCCAGGGGCGCCGCCATGGCGGCCGACACCGCCACGGAATCGATGGCGGCGCTCACGGCCGTACGCTCGCCGTCGAGGCCGGCGACGAGGTCGCCCAGGAAATCGTCGGCGAATTCGCGCAGGTCGAACCGGGTCACGTCCCCGGCCGAGTAGAGCATGCGGTGCACCGTCGAGAGGGCGCCGATGCGCTCGGCCATGCCGTTGAGGGCGTCGCGCGCCTCGCCCTCGGGGGTGCGCCGGGCCTTGAGCAGCATCAGTGACGAGATCACCTGGAGGTTGTTCTTCACCCGGTGGTCGACCTCGTGGAGCAGGGCGGTCTTCTGCTCCAGGGTGGCGCGCAGGTCCGCCGTCTGCTCGGACACGCGGCGCTCGAGGTCGATGTTGGCGAGCGTCATCGCGACTTCGAGGCTGTGCTTGCCGGTCATGTCGGCCTGTGCCGAGTAGTAGTGCGTGACGGCGCCGGTGGCGTCGCGCACGGGCGACAGGGTCATTCCGTTCCAGAACGAGGTGCCGTCCTTGCGGTAGTTCACGAGTTCGGCCTCGAAGCTGCGGCCCTCCGCGACGGCCGCGGAGATGCGCGCCACGGTCTCGCGGTCGGTCTGCGGCCCCTGCAGCATCCGGCAGTTGCGGCCTTCGAGCTCGTGCCAGGCGTAGCCCGTGAGGGCGAGGAACGCCGCATTGGCCCAGACGATGGGATGGGCGCCGCCCCGCACTTCCGTGAGGACCATCGGCGTCGGGCTTTCGGAGAAGGCCGAGGCGAGGGTCGTTTGCGCGAGGGCCGCCGGCACCGCCTGATGAGCCGTATCCGTCATGGCCGGTACCGACCGCCTTCGGAACGCGGGGAGGGGCGGTTCGTCACATGGGCCATCCCGGTAAGGCGCGGCGCCGCGCAGTCGACGGTCGGCGTGCAGCCGACCGGTCCGACGCGATGCAAGGCCCAGTCCCGCGAGACCGAGTCCCGAAAGGCCCCGTCCCGCATGTACGCAGTTTGGACGCACGCTGTTAACAAGTTATCGGCCATTTCTGAGATCGGTCGGAGGATCGCGGCCCGAGCGGTCGCGACGAGAAACGGCCGGCCCTCGGCCACCGTCCGCTCCGGTTGCCGGAAGTAAGCGCCGGGCTTGAGAGGAGTTCCATTCCATGGCTGCAAGCCGAGTGCGTCACGCGCCGCGCCTGCGCGATTTCGCCCGCGATCCGCGTATTCCGCTGATGCTGGCGCTGGGCTTCTCGTCGGGCCTGCCGCTCCTTCTCGTGCTCGGCACCTTCTCGACGCGGCTCGCCTATTCGGGCGTCGACATCAAGGCCATCGGGCTCTTCAGCTACGTCGCGCTCCCCTACACCCTGAAGTTCCTGTGGGCGCCGCTCATCGACCGGTTCGACGTGCCGGGGCTGACCCGCCGCCTCGGGCGCCGGCGCGCCTGGATGGTGACGACGCAAGGCGCCGTCGCCGCCGCCCTCGCCCTGATGGCCTTCGCCGACCCCGCCACCAGCCTCGCGCTCCTCGGGCTGGGGGCCTTCCTCCTGGCATTCTGCGCCGCCACGCAGGACGTGGTCATCGACGGCTGGCGCATCGACGCCGCCGGCACGGATCTCCAGGGCGTTCTCGCCGCCACCTCGAACCTCGGCTACCGCTTCGGCCTCATGTCGGCGGGGGCCGGCGCCCTGTTCCTCGCCGCCGCCTACGGCTGGCGCGCCGCCTACCTGCTCATGGCGGCCCTGATGCTCGTCGGGCTCGTGGCCGCGCTCCTCGCCCCCGCCTTCGACCGCACGGGGGACGAGGCCCGCGCCGCCGCCGCCGTCGAGGCGGCTGCCGGCCGTCCGGCCAAGGTCTGGAGCTTCAGGGGCGCGGTGCTGGAGCCCCTCGCCGAACTGCACGCGCGCCTCGGGCCCGGCCTGTGGGCGATCCTCGTCCTCGTGGCGCTCTACCGGATGCCGGACTTCATCTCCGGCGTGATGGCGAGCCCGCTCTACTTCCAGGTCGGTTTCACCCTCACGGAGATCGGCGCCGTGTCGAAGCTCTACGGCATCTGGGTCGGCATCGCCGGCGCCTTTGTCGGCGGCTGGGCGATGCAGCGCTTCGGCCTGTTCCCGACCCTCGTGGTCGGCGCCTTCCTGGGCGCGGCCTCGAACCTCGCCTTCTCGTGGCTGTCCTTCGGCGGCCCGGAGGTCTGGCGCCTGACGGCGGCGATCTCCATCGACAATTTCTGCGGCTCCTTCGCGGGCATGGCCCTCATCGCCTACATGTCGAGCCTCACCGCCCCGGGGTTCGCCGCGACCCAGTACGCCCTGTTCTCCTCGCTCTACGCCCTGCCGGGCAAGCTCGTGGCCGGCACCTCCGGCTACATCGTCGCCGCCTACGGCTACCCGGTGTTCTTCGCCATCACGGCGGCGGTGGGCATCCCCGTGGTGGTGCTGTGCCTGGTCGTCGGACGGGCCGGCGAGCGCAGTGCCGCAAAGGCAGCCGGGATCGCGGCCGAGGCCGCCGCGAATCCCGCGGCGCTGGCCGACCCGGCCGGGCCGGAAGACCTGCCCGGCGCTCGGGGCGGGAACTATCCGCGCGGCACCGGGCTTGCTCCTTCCGATCCATCCGCCGTCCCGGCGCCCGGCCCCCGCATGAGACCGCAGACGTGAGCAACATCTTCCTCATCGACGACACGAGTGCGGCCACCCCGGCCACCCAGGACGCCACCCTGAGCGACGCGGACGCCGCCGCCCTACGCCGGGCGGTGCGAACCCTGGAGAATCCCGGCCTCGCCGCGCGTCTCTCGGCCGCCGCCGGCGCGCCCCTCGACGCCATCGGCCGCGCCCTACCGGAGGCGGTGACCGGGGTCGTGTCGCGGGCGACCGAGAGCGCCATGCACACCGCCCTGCGGGTCGCCCTCGCGACCCTGCCGGAGAAGACCGTGCTGCCGGCCGACGGCACGAGTCTCGTCGAGGCGATCGCGGAGGCCCCCGTGGGGGCGGGGACGCGCCTCGGCCGCCTGCTGCCGTCGAGCGACTTCGCCCACAAGGCCATGGCGGCGATGTCGGGCGCCGTCGGCGGGGCCTTCGGGCTCGCGACGCTGGCGGTGGAACTGCCGCTGTCCACCACCCTGATGCTGCGGTCCATCGCGGGGATCGCCCGCGAGGAGGGCGAGGATCTGGCCGAGCCGGAGAACGCCCTCGCCTGCGTGCAGGTGTTCGCCCTGGGGACCCGCGGGGCCGAGACCCCCCTCTCCGAGAGCGGCTACTTTGCCGTGCGCGCGGCGCTGGCCAAGACCATGGCGGAGGCGGCGCGCTACGCCGGGAACCGTGCCCTCCTCGACGAGGCTGCCCCGGCCCTCATCCGGTTCTCGGCGCAGATCGCCGCCCGCTTCGGGATCGTCGTCTCGCAGAAGGTCGCCGCCCAGGCCGTGCCGATCCTCGGCGCCGTCGGGGGGGCTGCCGTCAACGCCGCGTTCATGGACCACTTCCAGGCCATGGCGCGGGCCCACTTCACCGTGCGGCGCCTGGAACGCACCTACGGCGCCGCCCTCGTGCGCAAGGCGTACGACGCGGAGAAGGCGGCCACGGCGGCGTGACCCCTGGAGAAACGATGCCGGCCGCATCCGCCGGAGCGGCGTCGCGTCCTGGTGTCCCGCTCGATCCAGACGGGCTCTGGTCAGAGCCTGGGAGCCGACCCCGCACCGGGATCGTTCCAGGCTCCCGTACGCGCCCCCGGAACCCGGCATCGTCAATCGGACGAGCGGTGTGTTTCCCGATCTCGGGTTCTGCGGCGTGGCCCCGGGATGCGTTGGTTCAATCCTATGTCCCGGCCGGATAACGCTGCGCCAGAAGGGCATAGACGAGCCGCGCTGTCTGGACCTCGCCGCCCTCGGGACGACCGGGCTTGGTCGAGGGATTCCAGCCGTAGAGGTCGAAATGGACGTGCGCCCGGGTGGCGGGCGCGAAGCGGCGCAGGAACAGCGCGGCCGTGATGGCCCCCGCGAAGGGGCCGCCGGGGGCGTTGTTGAGGTCGGCGATCTTCGAGTCGAGCAGACCCGCATAGGGGGCATGCAGGGGCAGGCGCCACACCGGGTCGAACGCCGTCCGGCCCGCCGCCGCGACGGCCTCGGCCAGGGCGTCGTCCTCCGTGAAGAACGCCGGCAGGTCCGGGCCCAGGGCCACGCGGGCCGCCCCCGTGAGGGTGGCGAAGTCGATGAGCAGGTCGGGGGTCTCGGCATCGGCCAGGGCCAGGGCGTCGGCGAGGATGAGGCGCCCTTCCGCGTCGGTGTTGCCGATCTCGACGGTGAGGCCGGCGCGGCTGCGCAGCACGTCACCGGGCCGGAAGGCCGCGCCCGAGACGGAATTCTCCACCGCCGGGATGAGGACGCGCAGGCGCACGGGCAGATGCGCGCCCATCACCATGGCGGCCGCGGCCAGCGCTGCGGCGGCCCCGCCCATGTCCTTCTTCATCAGCAGCATGCCGGCGGACGGCTTGATGTCGAGACCGCCGGTGTCGAAGGCGACGCCCTTGCCGACCAGTGTGACGCGGGGGGCGGCGGCATCGCCCCAGGTCAGGTCGATGAGGCGCGGCGCGCGGGGCGAGGCGGCTCCGACGGCGTGCACGAGGGGGAAATCGCGCGCGAGATCGTCGCCAGACACCACCGTGACGGCGGCGCCGTGCCGTTCGGCCAGCGCGCGCGCGGCCGCCTCGATCTCGGCGGGTCCGAGGTCGTTGGCCGGGGTGTTGACGAGGTCGCGCCCGAGCGCCACGGCGGCGGCGATGCGGGAGACCGCCTCGGCATCGACGCCCTCGGGGGCGACGAGGCGGGGCAGGGCGGGGCCGGCCGGAACGGACCCGCCGGCCGGAACGGCTTCTCCGGCGGGAACGGCCTCTCCGGCCGGAACGGCCGCATGGTAGCGGGTGAAGCGGTAGCCGCCGAGCAGCCACGCCAGTGCGGCTTCCGTGCCGTCAAAGCCGGTGCCCTCCAGGCGGTAGGTGCCGGGCGGAAGCGCGCCGGCCAAGGTCCCGGCGAGGAGCCGTTCGCGGGCCGGGTTCGCTGCGCCGAGGCCGAACAGCACCCGCGCCAGGGTGCCGTCGGGCCCCGGCAGCAGGGCGATGCGGCCGGCCTTCGGCGTGAAGCCCGTCGCTCGGGCGTAGGCCGCCTCGCGCGGATCCAAGGCGGCCTCGATCCGGGGCCAGTCCGACGACCCGACGCCGGTGATGGGAATGGCGGAGGCGTGGTTGGAGTCGGGGGCGAACAGGGAGGTCAGGGCTCGGGCTCCTCGGCCGTGGGGCGGGATTAACCGCTGCTTAGGGTTAACGGTCTATCACCCGGAGACCGGCCCCGTGAAGCAACGGCCGGCGGGCAAGGTTGAGGCGGAGTCGCGCAATGGTCAGGCCGCGTTTGGCATCGGCACGGACGCTCCGGCGCCTCGCGGGGATCGCCGCTCTGGCGCTCCTGTCCAGCGCCTGCACCCGCCAGGACGGCCCCGAGACCACCGGCTCCCTCGGCGGTCTCTCCCTGCCGCGCCTCGGCCGCGCGCCCGCCAACGTGGTGTCCCGCCGCGAGGTCGACGCCATGGGCGAGCGCTACACCGCCGATCCCAACGACGTTCCCCTGGCCCTGCGCTACGCCCAAGCCCTGCGGGCGACGGACCAGCGGCCCCAGGCCGTGGCGGTGCTCCAGCAGATCGCCCTGCGCAACCCGAAGAACACGGCGGTGCTCGCCGCCTACGGCAAGAGCCTGGCCGAGGTCGGCCGCTTCACCGAGGCCGCGGAGGTCCTCCAGAACGCCCACACGGCGGCCCAGCCCGACTGGCGCGTGCTGTCGGCCCAGGGTGCCGTCGCCGACCAGCTCGGCGACCACGCCCGGGCGCAGGGCCTGTACGAGGCCGCCCTCAGGATCCAGCCGGACGATCCGGTGATCCTGTCGAATCTCGGCCTGTCCTACGCTCTGGCCAAGCGCCTCGACGAGGCCGAGGCCACCCTGCAGCGCGCCGCCGCCCAGCCCCGGGCCGATGCCCGGGTGCGCCAGAACCTCGCCCTGGTCTACGGCCTCAAGGGCAAGTTCACGGACGCCGAAGCCGTGTCCCGCCAGGACCTTTCGCCCGAGGAAGCCGCCGCCAACACCGTGGCTCTACGCGCCTTCGTCGCCCAGCCGAACGCCTGGAAAGCCATCAAGGCCTCGGACAAGGCGAAGCCCGCCGGATCGAGGGTGGCCGAGCGCGGCTGAGTCACACCTCCGCGGCCACCTGCGCGTCCACCTGGAGAATCTCCACCGGTCCATCCTGACCGTCCGAGAACACCCCCGCCGTGAGGGTGGCGCCGAAGACGCAGGCCGTGTCGAGGTTGGTCCGGTGCGGGCGCAGGTCCGGTCGGCCGTCCATTTGCGGCGTGTGGCCGTGGACGACGTGGCGGCCGAAATCATAGTCCGCCGACAGGAACGGCTCGCGGATCCACAGCCGGGTCGGTTCGTCCGGATCGATGCCGGGCCGGCCGGGGCGGAAGCCCGCATGGACGTAGTAGCGGCGCGCATCCTCCCAGACCGTCGGCAGGGCCGACATCCAGTTCAGCACGTCGTGGGGCAGGGCCTGCGGATCGCGGGTGCCGAAGGAGCGCAGGGTCGCGACCCCGCCGTTCTCGAGCCAGGGCGCGCTCCCGAACCCGTCGCGATAGGCGGCCAGCATCAGGTTCTCGTGGTTGCCCATGAGGCAGGTGACGGCCTTGGGCTCGGCAGCCTGAAGGGCGCGCAGGGTCGCGACGACCCCGGCACTGTCCGGCCCGCGGTCGATGTAGTCGCCGAGGAAGACGAGGCGGCGCGGGGCGCCGGCCCGGTGCCGGTCGATGGCCGCGAGCAGGCGCCGCAGGGCATCGGCGCATCCGTGGATGTCGCCGATGGCGTAGGTGAGGCCGCTTTCCGACACGGGTGGCGCCGGCCGCTCAGGCGACCTTGGTCAGGCCGGCCGTGGCCTTTGGCGTGTTCACGGTCGCGGCCTCGGTCGGAACCACGGCCGTTTCCGGCGACTTGACCGGCGCGACCGCCGTCTCTGGCGTCTTGGCAGACCCGGCGGCCTTTTTCGGCCGATCCGTCGGCTTTCCCGTCACGGCGGCGGCTTCCTCGGCCGTGAGGATCGGCGTCGGGGACTCTCCCTCCTCCAGAACCTCGTCCGTGTGGACGTCGAAGCGCAGGAGCAGTGCCGTGGCGAAGCTCGTCGAGATGGCCACGTCCGTGGCGTCGCGGCCCCGGGCGATGACGATGCGGCCGATACGGCGGCGGTTGTTGCGCGCGTCGAACGTGTGCCAGGCGCCGCCGAGATAGACTTCGAACCAGGCGGAGAAATCCGGCGGCGGCACCACGGGCACGCCGATATCGCCGAGGTAGCCCGTACAGTAGCGCGCCGGAATGTTGAGGCAGCGGCAGAACGCGACGGCCAGATGCGCGTAGTCGCGGCAGACGCCGCGCTGCTGGGTGTAGGCGTCGTGGGCCGAGCGGGTGGCGTCGGCGTCCTGGTAGTTGAACTTGATGTGGCGGTTGACGAAGTCGCACACGGCCTGAACCCGGCCCCAGCCCTCCGGCCCGGCACCGAACAGCTCCCAGGCGATGTTCGACAGCTTGTCCGTGTCGCAGTAGCGGCTGCCGAGGAGGAACCGCATAGCCTCGTCCGGCAGGTCCTGCACCGGATGCTGCCTCGCGTCCGGCACAACGGGATCGAGCTCCCCGGAATCGTGCACGAGGAAATCCGTCGCCACGGTGATCCGGCCGGCCGGCGCCAGGATGCGGGTGGTGACGTTGCCGAAGGCGTCGAGATACTGGTGCGCATCCACCGGCGGATCGAACGTCATCACCTCGGGCGTCAGGATATCGCCCGCCCGCGACGGGTGTACGCTCAGCAGGAACATCATCGGCGTCGGCTGAAACGTCTCGTACGTGATGGCGTAACCGGTCCGGATCTTCATGATGGCGGCACTGCTCCAGTGCAAGCCCGAACCGGACTTGTCGAAATAGGGGGTAAGACGCAAACCGCCGGCAACTCTCTATCGTTGCACGGGCGTCGATCAATAAGTGTTGCGCCGGAGACTTATCCGAAACCAGACGCCGCCAAATCTCCCGGCAGGATGCAGAGCCCGGTACCGGGTGGCAAGGCAGCGCCGTGTTTTGTCGGTGCAGGGTTTCACGCGCCCGCCGGATCTTCATCGGTGTTCGCCCGAGAGCACCCCCGGGCCATGCCTCTCGGCCCATGCATGAAGAGGGCCAGCCGCCTCAGCGCAGCCAGCCCCGCAGGCGTCGCACGGCGTCGGCGCAATCCGCATGCGAGCCGGCGAAGGAGAACCGGACGTGGTGGCCGCCGTCGACGCCGTCGAAGTCGAGGCCCGGCGTCGCGGCGACGCCGGCCTCGTCGAGCATCCGCCGGCAGAACCCGGCCGCGTCGTCGGTGAGGTTCGAAACGTCGGCGTAGAGGTAGAACGCCCCGTCGGCCGGGTGGGTGCGGCCGAGGCCGAGGCCCGGAAACGCATCGAGCAGCAGGGCCCGGTTGGCGGCGTAGCCGGCCCGTACGGCCTCCACCTCCTCCACGGCGTCGAACGCCGCGATAGCCGCCACCTGGGACAGGTAGGGCGCGGAGATGAACAGGTTCTGGGCCAGGCGTTCCACCGGGCGCACCAGCCATTCGGGCACCACCATCCAGCCGATGCGCCAGCCGGTCATGCACCAGGTCTTCGAGAACGAGTTGATCACGACGGCGTCGGGCTCGTAGCGCAGCGCCGTGTCCGTCGGCACGCCGTAGCTCAAGCCGTGATAGATCTCGTCCGAGATGAAGCGGAGCCCCAGGGCGCGGGCCGTGGCGCAGAGTTCGGCGAGGCGCACGGGTTCGATGACCGTGCCGGACGGGTTGGCCGGGCTCATCACCAGCACGCCGGAGAGCGGTGCTTGCGCATGGAGCGCGCGCAGGCCCTCGCTCGTTGGGGCGTAGCGGTCCGCCTGCCGCAGCGGCAGGGAAGCGGGCACGAGGTCGAGGGCATGCAGGATGCTGCGATAGGCCGGATACCCGGGCAGCGGCACGGCGATGCGGGCGCCGGCGTCGAACAGGCCGAGGAAGGCCAGGATGAACCCCGCCGACGAACCCGTGGTGACGACGATGCGCCCGGGCGCCACGTCGAGGCCGTGGGTGTCGGCATAGTGCCGGGCGATGCGGGCGCGCAGCGCCGGCAGGCCCAGCGCCTGGGTGTACGGCAGGGCGCCGCCAGCCAGCGCCGCCTGCGCCGCCGCGATCACCGCACGCGGGGCCGGTGCCGAGGGCTGTCCCACCTCCATGTGGACCACCCCGTCGCCCCGGGCCTCCCGGGCGGCGGCGGCGGCCATCACGTCCATGGCGAGGAACGGCGCGACGCGGGCGGCGCGCCGCGACGGCAGCAGAGGCGATGCAGCGATGGAAGACGCGGGGTGGGGCGTTGGCGAAACCGTCATCGCACCTCCGTAGAGCCGATCCGGCGGGACGGAAACAGTCCGGAGCCCGCGACCGAGATTGACCGGCCGCCGCGAAAACGCCTAACCCCGCCGATAGACGCACGCCCATCGTGCACGATCATCTTACGGCCGGTGGCGTTTTCATCCGGTCCCCTCCGCGAGGACGCATGCCCCTGCTCCGGTCCCTACTCACCTCCGCCATGCTGTTCAGCGCTTCCGCCGCGTGGGCCCAGACCGCCCCGCAGGCCGCGCCGGCGGCGACTGCCCCGGCGGCGACGGCCGCGACCTCGGCCGCCCCGGTGTTCTCCGACACCCAGCGCCAGGCCATCGAGGCCATCGTCAAGGATTACCTCGTCAAGAATCCGGACGTGCTGCAGGAGGCCATCGCCGAGGGCGAGAAGCGCGCGCAGGAGACCCAGAAGCTGGCGCAGGCCGCCGCCCTGAAGGAATCCCGCGACACCCTCACCAATTCGCCCCACGGCGTCGTCGTCGGGAATCCTGCGGGCGACATCACCGTGGTGGAGTTCTTCGACTACAATTGCGGCTATTGCCGCAAGGCGCTCGGCGACATCCAGGCCCTGGTCAAGTCCGATCCGAAGCTGCGCGTGGTGCTGCGCGACTTCCCCGTGCTGGGCGCAGAATCCCTCGAGGCGAGCAAGCTGGCGCTGGCGGCCAAGCAGCAGCTCAAGGCCGACCGGATGTTCGAGTTCCACGTCAAGCTCTTGGAGACCAAGGGCCGGGTGACGGGCGAGCGCGCGATCGCCGTCGCCAAGGAAATGGGCCTCGACACGGCGCGCCTCGCCAAGGACGCGCAGGGGCCCGAGGTCAAGGCGGCGCTCTCCGAGAACGTCAGCCTCGGCGACAAGCTCGGCCTCTCCGGCACCCCGGCCTTCATCATCGGCGACGAGGTGATTCCGGGCGCCGTCGGCGTCGATCCGATCCGCAAGGTCATCGCCGATGTGCGCCAGTGCGGCCACGCCGGCTGCTGAAGGGCCCCCGAGCCGCGAAGCGCCCCGAACCCGGGAGACCGCGTCTCCCGATACAACACGATCCAGCCTGACGACGACCGAGCCGATGCCCAAGGAGCCGATGTCCAAGAACGATCCCTTCGATCCGGAGCTCGTGCGCGAGCTCGCCAAGCTCATCACCGAGACGGATCTCACCGAGATCGAGGTCGAGAAGGGTGACCTGCGCATCCGCGTCGCTCGCCGCATCGAGCCGGTCCACGTCCAGGTGGCGGCCCCCGCCCCGGCGCTCGCCGCCGTGGCTCCGCCGCCCCCGCCGGCGGCCGGGCCGGGCGCCGTGCCCGAGCGCACCCGGGCGGGTGCGGGCCATCCCGGCGCCGTGCCCTCGCCCATGGTCGGCACCGCCTATCGCCGCCCGTCGCCGGACGCCAAGGTGTTCGTCGATGTCGGCTCCAAGGTGGAGGCCGGCGAGAAGGTTCTCCTCATCGAGGCCATGAAGACCTTCAACGAGATCGTGGCCCCCCGCGCCGGCACCGTCACGGCCGTCTTCGTCGAGGACGGCCAGCCCGTCGAGTTCGGCGAACCCCTCCTCGTCATCGAGTGAGGCGCGAGGCACCATGTTCGACAAGATCCTGATCGCCAATCGCGGCGAGATCGCCCTGCGCATCCTGCGCGCGGCCAAGGAACTCGGGATCGCGACCGTCGCCGTCCATTCCACTGCCGATGCCGACGCCATGCACGTGCGGCTCGCCGACGAGAGCGTGTGCATCGGCCCCCCGGCCGCCCGCGACAGCTACCTCAACATCCCGTCCATCATCGCCGCCTGCGAGATCACCGGGGCGGACGCGGTGCACCCCGGCTACGGCTTTCTGTCGGAGAACGCGCGCTTCGCCGAAGTCCTGGCCCATCACGAGATCGGATTCATCGGCCCGAAGGCCGAGCACATCCGCATCATGGGCGACAAGATCGAGGCCAAGCGCACGGCGAAACGCCTCGGCATCCCGTGCGTGCCGGGCTCCGAGGGCGGAGTCGAGGACCCCGTGGAGGCCAAGCGCATCGCGGCCGAGATCGGCTATCCGGTGCTGGTCAAGGCAGCCTCCGGTGGCGGCGGCCGCGGCATGAAGGTGGCGCGCTCCGAGGCCGACCTCGAACAGGCCCTGGGCATGGCCCGCCAGGAGGCCAAGGCCGCCTTCGGCGACGATGCGGTCTACCTTGAGAAGTATCTCGAGAAGCCGCGCCACATCGAGGTTCAGGTGCTGGGCGACGGGCGCGGCAACGCCGTGCATCTGGCCGAGCGCGACTGCTCGCTCCAGCGCCGTCACCAGAAGGTGTGGGAGGAGGGCGGTTCGCCGGCCCTCAACGAAGCGATGCGGGCCGAGATCGGCGGCATCTGCGCCCGCGCCATGCAGGAGCTGAAATACCTCGGCGCCGGCACGGTGGAGTTCCTCTACGAGGACGGCCAGTTCTACTTCATCGAGATGAACACCCGCATCCAGGTCGAGCATCCGGTCACCGAGATGATCACCGGGATCGACCTCGTGAACGAGCAGATCCGCGTCGCCGCCGGTCTGCCGCTGTCGGTGACACAGGACGAAATCAGCGTGTCGGGGCACGCCATCGAGTGCCGGATCAACGCCGAGCACCCGGCGACCTTCCGGCCGTCCCCCGGCCTCATCACCTACTTCCACCCGCCGGGCGGCCTCGGCGTGCGGGTCGATTCGGCGGTGTTCCAGGGCTACCGCATCCCGCCGCACTACGACTCGCTCATCGGCAAGCTCATCGTGCACGGGCGCACCCGCAACGAGTGCCTGATGCGCCTGCGCCGCGCCCTGGACGAGTTCGTGGTGGATGGCGTCGACACCACCCTGCCGCTGTTCCGCACCCTGGTGCGCAACGCCGATGTGCAGAACGGCGCCTATGATATCCACTGGCTGGAGAACTTCCTGGCGGCCGGGGGCCTCGACGAGCCGTAAATCTTCGGTTTTGCATCGGAACCAGCAACCGTGGCGGGAACGGCGCGGGGTCGACTTTCGTTCACCCGTGACATCGTGCCGCCGAGGCCGGTCGCCGACCAGGGCTGGTCAGCGTCACCTCCGGCGCAGTGCTCTCGCCCGTGTCCGCCGAGGAACCGTCCATGCGCCTCTCCTACGTTCTGATCGCCACCGCCCTCCTCGCCACCCCCGCCCTGGCGCAATCCTCGTCCGGCAATGTCGGCCAGCCCGAGCGCGGCGTTCCGCAGGCGGGCAACACCGCCGGCGGCCCCATCGACAAGCCCTCGACCCGCGACATGGCCCCGACCCGGACCGAATCGACGCCGGTGGGCGAGGGCGGCATGTCCCCCGGCGCGGGCTCCGTCGACTCGGCCAAGGGGGGCAACGCATCGGACCCGACCCGCGGGGCGCCGAACACCGGCAGCACGTCCGGTGGTCCGGCCCAATAGACCGCCCCGCGGCGAGCCGGGTGTGACACCCGGCTCGCGAAACCGAACCGTCCGTCATTGGCCGGCTCCCCATGGGGCCGGCCTTTTTTCATGCGCAATCCGAGACGGTGTTCGGGCACGCGCCGTCACCATCACGATCAATTGATAAGGAAAGAAATCCCCAGTTTGGGTCCGGTCGCGTGGCTATGCGGACCCGATACCTGCCGCTTTCCGCTCATTGCGGATGGTGAAGGCTCCAGAATCCCCCTGCATTGGGCGGCCACGGCAAGGGCGCCAGGGCCACGCGATGCGGCATTTTGCCAGCAAATAATTCGCTGGAACCGATTGCGCACAATCGACTTCTCTCCCCACACCGGACGGGAGACAGACAGTTTCCCAGCCAGGGCCATCGGCCCCGCGCCAACCGGACACACCATAGCATCCCGAAAGACACCCATGCGTTCCGTGACCCTCGCCGTCGCCGCCTTTGCCCTGTCCGTGACCGGCGCCCTGGCCCAGTCCCCCTCCGGCAATGTCGGCCAGCCGGAGCGCGCCGTGCCGCAGGCCGGCAACACCACGCGCGGCCCCATCGACAACCCGTCCGTCTACGGCGCCTATCGCAATCCCGAGACCGGCCTCGTCGACCTCGACGCGACGGGCAGCGTCGGTGCCCGTCCGCTCCCCTCGAACAGCGAGGCGATCATCGTCGACTCGGCCAAGGGCGGCAACGCCGAGCAGATCAACCGCACGGTGCCGAACCTCGGCACGACCTCGGGCGGACCGGAGTTCTGATCGGCGGACCCGGTCCCGATTCGTCCAGCGGCGGAGCCTCCCGGCTCCGCCGTTCCGTGTTCGGAGCCCGCCTTCACCCTGGCATTCCGGCGCGCGCCACGCCAAAGTCTCCTCCATGCAAAGTCTTTTCCATGCATGACGCGGACCGCGTGGACATCACGCCCGAAATCTTGCTCAAGGCCTACGCGGCGGGCATCTTTCCCATGGCGGAGGATGCCGACGATCCGGCGATCTACTGGGTCGAGCCGAAGGCGCGGGGCATCCTGCCCCTCGACGGCTTTCACGTCGCCAAGCGCCTCGCCCGCACCGTGCGGTCGGATGCCTTCGAAGTCCGGGTCGACCACGATTTCGACGCGGTGATCGCCGGATGCGCCGCCCCGCGCCGGGATGCCGCGCGCACCTGGATCAACGCCCGCATCCGCGACCTCTACGGCGCGCTCTTCGACGCCGGCCACGCCCACACGGTGGAGGTCTATGCCGAGGGCCGCCTCGTCGGCGGACTCTACGGGGTCTCCCTCGGGGCGGCGTTCTTCGGCGAGAGCATGTTCCACACCGTGCGGGACGCCTCGAAAGTCGCCCTGGTCCACCTCGTCGCCCGCCTGCGGACCGGGGGCTACCGCCTTGCCGACACCCAGTTCGTCACCGACCACCTGCTGCAGTTCGGCGCCGAGGAGGTGCCGCGCCACGTCTACAAGCGACGTCTCGCCGAGGCGATCACCGGCGACGCCGATTGGGATGTGTGGCCGCGCGGCGTGGTGGTCGACGGGCACACGGCGCTTGCGGCGATCGCGGCGCCCTAGCGGACGCGGGGTCCTGACGGACGCGGGGTCGGTGACCGATACGGTGAGCCCGCCCGGTGCAACGCATCGGCGCTCATCGCGCCATGGCCGACGGACCCTTCTGCGCGGGCAGGGGAATCGCGGCCGCAGGCACGGACGGTGCGATCGCTGCCGGCGTCGGCGTCAGGGCGTCGAACGGAAGCCAGCCCTCGAACGGATCCGGCGCCGCCTCGCAGCGGTGCCAGCGCCAGATCTGGCGGGCGGCGTTCGGCGCGTACCAGCGTCCGGCCCGGCCCTCGGCGAGGACGATGCCGAGGGTGCGGTGCCTGAGCCAGACCCGGTCGACGTCCTGCGGGGCCGTGTTCATCCGGCGCCATTCTGGGGTGTGCTGCATGGTGGCTCTCCCGGAACGGATGCGGGGCCGGACGGATGTCCGGCCCCGCATGTGGAGGGTTCGAGGGGCGTCAGGCTGTGACGATGCGCGGGGCCTGGACGGTCTCGGGGGCGATCTGCGCCTGGGCCACGACCCGCTTGCGCCAGGGCTTCAGCACGGCGATGGCCAGCAGCGAGGCGAGGACGTTGGCGCCGGCGGCGACGAGGAACACCCCGTCCCAGCTTCCCGTGCTCTGCTGCAGGTAGTTGGCCACCGGCACCAGCAGGGCCGCCGTGCCCTTGGCGGTGTAGAGCAGGCCGGCGTTGGTGGCGGCGAACTTGGTGCCGAAGGTGTCGGTGCAGGTCGAGGGGAACAGC
>NZ_LMMW01000014.1:0-45740 GCF_001422845.1 Methylobacterium sp. Leaf100
CTGAAGGTCACAGGTTCAAATCCTGTCCCCGCAACCAACATCACAACAACAAACCAAAAGCCCCCAACCTCACGGTCGGGGGCTTTTCGCTGCGCGAAGGAGCCTGTCCCATCGCCGAGTCGCCAGACCTCCTCGTTCCTCGTCCGCATCAGGAGGAGGCGGCTCGGACCATCCTAGAGGCGCGAGCCGACAGGAAACCCGGTTTCCTGCTCGGAGACATGACGGGGCTGGGAAAGACCCTGTCGGTGTGGAGCGCCCTGGCGCGCATGCCTGAATCCGAGATCCTCATCGTCTGCCCGAAGGGCGCCATGCCGCAATGGCGGCGGACCATCGCGCAGGCGGGCCTGGCGCCGAAGGCCGTGACGCTCATCAATTACGAGCGCACCAAATCGCTCATGGCCCCCCCGGCCGCGAGCACGAAACGGTCGACGCGGGCGAAGAACAACGAACTCGCCAAGCGCGGGATCCTGAAACGGACCTGGCCCCTCGTCGCCTTCGACGAGAGCCACCGCCTGCGCAATCCGACGGCCCAACAGAGCCTGGTCTGCCGCCAGATCGCGGAAGCTGCCACCTTCACGGTTTATCTCAGTGCCACCGCGGGTCAGGCGCCGCACGAACTGTCCTATCTCGGCCGGCTCCTCGGGGCTGCCGCCGGCACGCCCTGCGAGACCCTGGCCGACTTCCGCATCCTCCTGCGAAGCCTCGGCATCGGTGGGGCGAAGGGCCGGTGGGCCAATTGGAGCTGGACCGCCAATGCGCGCGACTGCGCCGTGATGGCGGATCTTCTCTATGGGGGATCGAAGGCCATCGGCCTGCGCCGGCGTCCGGGCGACATCGCCGGTTGGCCCGAGGTGCAACGTGAGCTCGCCGCCACCGCCCTCGATCCCGCGGCGCGCCGGCTCTACGATGCCAACTGGCGGGAGTTTCGCCGGGCTTGGGGCCTGCTCGGCGGGAGCGGCCGCCGCCCGGCCGGGTGGGCGGCCGATCTGCGCTTTCGGCAGAAGGCGAGCCTTCTGCGCGTCGACGGCACGGCGGATTTCGTCGAGACCCTGCTCCAAGCCGGCCAGGCTGTGGCGATCTCCGTCGCCTTTCTGGAAACGGGCGCCGCCCTCACCGAAATTCTAGCCCGACGCGGCTGGCGTGTGGGCAGCATCGACGGAACGCGGGACGCCGGGACGAACGAGAGCGAACGGGTGGCATTCCAGTCCGGCGCACGCGACGTCATGGTCTTCACCGTCACGGAATCGATCTCGCTCCACCGCAACGAGATGGCGGGGGGCGAGGCGGTGCGTGCCCTCGTCATCCACGACATGCGCCACAGCGCGATCCAGGTCGCACAGATCGAGGGCCGCTGCCATCGCGACGGGGAGCAGGCGACGATCTACTACGCGTTCGCGGAAGCCACGGTGGAGGAAGCCATCGCCGGTACGGTTCTGCGCCGTATGAGAGCCATGGACGCGATGGCCGGCGAGGACACGGCGCTGCTCGATGCGATTGCGGTCCTCATCGAACGGTCCCCCGAGCCTTGCGACCTCTGATCCCTGTTTCCGACCGATGCGAATTCCGAGCGCTATCCGAGACTGGCTTCGACGCTTCCGGCGAAACGCCTTCGGATGAACCCGATCGGCGAACGACGTTGCGGACAAGTCCGCAGGCAGTCGTCGGCCGGGTCGGCTTTCGCCAGAATCGGATTCCACTTTGCCGAGCGATGCCGTAAGGCGAGCCCATGTCAGACTTGGAAGCTCTTCTCGACCGCCTGAAGAATGCTCAGCGCGATCTCATCCTGGACGCTGCGAAAGTCGCCATGTTGCCACCGGACAGCATGTTGCGCCGGATCGCCGATCTGGAGAATACCATCGCGGCCGTCGAGGCGCTTATCGATGAACAGCGTCACGCCCGCGCCTGACCGTCGGGTCCTGGAGACGCCGGACGGTCGCTACATCGTCGTGCGGGGGCGGCTCTGGCGGCGGGCCCGGCCGGATCTGCCCGCAGATGTCCGCGATCGTCTCGTGCACGGTCTCATGGATGCCCGGCGTGCGGTGAAGGCCGGCCGAAAGGGCGACGACGCGGCCGCCGTCGCGGACGCCCGAGCGGCCGTCGATCGCGCCAAGCGAGGTCTCGGCGAGCGTGGGCCGGTTTGGTGGACGGATGGGGCGCCGGATCTCAACCGCCGCCTCGCGCGCAACACGCCTTACGCGGACTGGTACGCCGGCCAAGATGAGACGGCATAGGGCGGGAGCGGACCGTGGGTATCGTTTCGGTGCAGCCCGGACTGGACCCGGGGCGAGGCATCACCTATATTCCGAGTGCGGTTGATGACCGGTTCATAATAACGTTTCAGGACCCGGAGGGCAGTACTCCGGCGCCTCCACCAAAAGCTCATCGCGGGACATCCGGGTAGCGTTGGGCTTCTGATGGGGGCGAAATAGGATCGACTGGGCGGTAAAGGGATCGCGAGTTCAGTCTCACTTCGGTGGGATACGATGCGACTGTCGGTAAGGTTTCGACCGGTTTGGCGTAGGTAACCCCTATTCCAGGCATCTGACCAAAACTCTAAATGCCAACGATAACGTTGTCATGGATGCCCGCCTCGCGGCGTAAGCATCTTGCGGTAGGGTAACCGTCGAAACAGAACCCGGGGCTTCGGCTCCGGGACCCATCTTTCTCTTTGCAGCTCTGTCAGCAGCCGGATCGCGCGAAGCGCGGTGCGGTTCTTTCGCGTGCGTGGCGCGACCGGGGTTTCGGTCACGAAAAACGCCCCGCGACGGATCGCGGGGCGTTGTCTTTCACCGAAGCGGCGCGAACCTTAGACGGGGTTCGACGGGTATGCCCGAACGCGGGTCCGTCCATCGGCAGCGCTCGGAAGTGCGCTCGGATGCGCGGCGGAAGCGGCCTGCGGTGCCGTCCAACCCTCGGCGCGCCAGCCCTGAGCGCGCTCGTCGATGTCGATGGAGCCATGCTCCTCGAGAACGTCCATGACGGTCGCCGAGCGGGTCTCGTCCGCGCGCACCGTCACGAGGGTGCCGCCGCGGCGCACGCCCTCGGAATAGGTGTGCGCATCCGTCTCGCTCAGGCCCGCACCGGTGAGACCACCGGCCAGACCGCCCGCTGCCGCGCCGATGCCGGCACCCGTGAGGGTGGCGACGAGCCAGCCGGCCGCGACGACGGGGCCGACGCCCGGTATGGCGAGCAGACCGAGACCGGTGAGGAGGCCGGCGGCACCGCCCAGGACCGTACCGACGGTCGCGCCGGTACCGGCGCCGGTGGCCGCGCTCTCCGTCGTGTCGGTGTGGCCGGTCGTGGTCGCGTGCGTACCGACGCGTCCGCTGTGGCGATCGCCCTCGTTGCTGCCGACGATGCTGATGTCGCTGTGGGGAATGCCCTGCGCTTCGAGCTTGGCGACGGCGGCGCTCGCATCATCGTAATTGTCGTAGAGGGCCGTGATGGTCTGGTGTGCCATGGTGGACTCCTGTTCGGATCGTGAAGGATTGGTCGAGGTCGCGCTTACTGCGCGGCGACGTTGCCCTTGAAATCGACGCCGACCTTGACGGGCTTGCCGTCGAGCATCGCGTTGGCGCGCCAGATGCCCTTCTCGTCCTTGGTCAGACCTTTGACGTCCTTGTACCCGGCTTCCGTGAGGCGGTGATGCGTCTGGGCCTCGGTGAAGCTGTTCGCGCCCTCTTCGAGCTTCGCACCCGTGGCGGCGTGGGCCGTTCCGGGCTTGGTGGCATCGGGCTTGTCGGTGTTCGGCCGGGTCACGGCCTCCTGGCCGCCGGACGTGGCGCTGGACTTGGCGTCGGGGGCGGGAGTTCCGGTCACGGTGGTCTGGGCCAAGGCCGGGCCGGCGCCGAGGACCGTCAGGATAGCGAGGGTTTGCAGGGTCCGGTTCACGGTATTCTCCTTGAGCTGAGGACCCAATCAATCAACGGGATCGCCCAATCGTTCCGCTTGCACAGCGATTGGGTCAGTCTTGATCGCCACGATGCATGCGCTTGACCGGACGTCGTTCGCCGGCTCACCGTAGCGATCGGGCCTAATCCGACCTGGATACGAAAAACCGTCCCCCGCCGAATGAACCTGATCATTCCCGATACGGTGGCTTTGCTGTGCCGATCACCCGAGCGCGGCGGCGGGCGTCCGAGCGGATCAGGATGCGGCGTCCGATCCCTCTGCGTCCTGCGGCGTGGCTTCGTCGCCGGCGAGTCCCGCCGGGTGCTCCACGAGCGGAAACATCTCGGACAGGCCCTGGGCGACGCCGTAGGTCACGGGATCGAAGGCGGCGGCACCGCAATAGAGAAGGGAATTGGTTTCGTTCACGGACCGCTTGCTCCCGGGGCGATCTCTCCCATCGCGGCGATCCATTCGCCGGGAGAGATGAGTCACAGGGACGTTCAAGTCGTCAGATGCCGATCGTTTCCCATGTTCCAATAAAAAGTCGTCGGTGTGGCCTTGCATGCCGCCTCGCGCTCCCGCCCCACGACGGATGCATCGAGGGTCTATCGGTGGCGGGAAGAGCTATATCCGGAGTCCGGCCATCGGCACTCCCGACCCGCCGGAGGAATTCGCGCGATCGGCCTCAGACGATCCTAAGCATTCGCGACAAACCCCACGAATCGGTGGGAACTGTTCAGATTGAGGATCCGTTAACGGCTCATCCCAGCGTGCAGCGGGGATTGACAACGAGAGCCGAATTCCCATGACCCGAGCCCGGCCTTTCGTGCGTGGCGCCGCTGCCGCCACCCTCCTCGCCAGCCTGTGCCTCGCCCTGCCGAGGCCCGCCTTCGCGGCCGATGACGGATTGGGCGGCCTGTTCCAACGACTGTTCCAGCCGAGCCCGCCCGCGGCGGTGCAACCCGTGCCCGCACCGGACACCCTGGGCGCGCGTCAGACGGATGTCCGCCGTGCCGCCCGGGCCCTGAACAGGCGGCCACGCCCGATGACGCGCTACGCCGCCCTGCCGAAGGCAGAACCGCTCAAGCTCCACGTCGGCGACCGCCAGGTGCCCCTGGACATGAGCGCGGGTGCCGCCGCCGCGTTCATGAAGGATCCGACCTTGCGACCCGGCGACATCGTCGTTCTGAAGGACGGCGTGAAGGTGTTCACCGGCGATCCGGACAAGCGCCACGCGGCGCGCGATTTCGAGAGCATCGGGCGGTCCGCCTTCATCGACAGGCATACCCGGACGTTGCTCTCCGCCATGGTGATGCCCGCCGGAGCGATCCCGGCCGCGGAAGCCCGGCGAATGACGGCCCAGGCACGCAAGGTTCCGCCGACCGCCGTCGCCCCGGTCCAGGCCGAGACGGCGTCCATGCGCATCATCTCGCCGTGGATCGTCGCGACCTCGAACTGATCGTCAGGCGTCGGCGGCGGCGCGATCGAGGAGCCACGTCACCGGTCCGGCGATGCGGGCCGCCGGCAGGTCTTCACCATCGGCGAGGCGCTCGAGCGGTCGTCGCTTGGACGCCCCCGTGACCAACACCAGAACATGCCGCGCGGATGCGAGGGCCGGGAAGGTCAGGGTAATCCGGGGAACGAACGGGGCGAGGCCCGCCTCCGGCACCGGAGCGACCCAGGCGCCGCTTTCCTCGACGGCCGGTTTGCCCGGGAACAGCGAAGCGGTGTGCCCATCCTCGCCGAGGCCGAGGAGAACGAGGTCGAACAGGGGGCGGTCGGGATCGAGGGTCTCGGCTCCGTAGAACGCCTTCAGTACCGATTCATAGGCGGCGGCGTCGGCCTCCAAGGCACCCCCCGTGGGGATGGGATGGAGGTGCCCGGGCGGGATCGGCGCATCCCCGAATGCGTCCTGGGCGGCGCGGACATTGCTCTCCGGATCGTCCCACGGCACGTGCCGGTCGTCCCCGAAGAACCAGTGCAGGCGCGCCCAGGGGAGGGCGTCCGCATACTCGGGGCGAGCCAACAGGGCGTAGAGGCGCTTCGGCGTCGAACCGCCCGAGAGGCAGACGGCGATGGCCCCCTCGGGCGATGCTTCGCAGAGGGCGACGAACCGGTCCGCCGCCGCCCGTGCCACGGCGTCCGCATCGGCGAGAAGGTCTGCATCGTCGGGCAGGGGGATCATCGCGGCTCCTCGTTTCGGAAGGTCTCGGCGCGTCGATCGAAGGGGATGCGGTGCGGCCCCTATTTCGGCTCCTGGTGTCCGCCGAACCCCTTGCGCATGGCGGACAGCAGCTTGTCGGCGTAGCTCGCATCCTCGCGGGAGCGGAAGCGGGCGTAGAGGGCCGCCGAGAGGACGTTGGCGGGCACGGATTCCTCGATGGCCGCATTGAGGGTCCAGCGACCTTCACCGGAATCAGCGACGAAGCCCGAGAAGTTCGACAGGCTCTCGTCACCCGCGAGTGCCCCGGCCGTGAGGTCGAGGAGCCAGGACGAGACGACGCTGCCGCGGCGCCACACCTCGGCGATGTCGCCGATGTTGAGGTCGAAGCGCTGGCCCTCGGGGAGGTCCGTCGAGTTCGCATGCTTGAGGATGTCGAAGCCCTCGGCATAGGCCTGCATCAGGCCGTACTCGATGCCGTTGTGGATCATCTTGACGAAGTGGCCGGCGCCGCTCGGGCCCGCATGGATGTAGCCGTCCTCGGCGCGGGCATCGCGCCCCTCGCGGCCGGGGGTCTTCGGGATGGTGCCGGGGCCCGGCGCCAAGGTCTTGAAGATCGGGTCGAGGCGCGCGACGGCCGCGGCGTCGCCGCCGATCATCATGCAATAGCCGCGCTCCAGGCCCCAGACGCCGCCGGAGGTGCCGACATCGACGTAATGGATGCCCTTCGGCTTCAGTTCGGCGGCGCGGCGGATGTCGTCCTTGTAGAACGAATTGCCGCCGTCGATGATCACGTCGTCGGCGGCCATGAGGCCGGCGAGGGTGGCGACCGTGCCCTCCGTGACGGCGCCGGCCGGCAGCATCACCCAGGCGGTGCGCGGCCCATCGAGCTTGCCGACGAACTCTTCCAGGCTCGCCGCGCCGGTAGCGCCTTCGGCGACGAGGGCCGCCACGGCCTCCGGACTCTGGTCGAACACCACGGCCGTGTGCCCGTCGCGCAGCAGCCGGCGGACGATGTTTCCGCCCATCCGGCCGAGGCCGATCATGCCGAGTTGCATGGGTGATCTCCGTCGCGTGAGGAACGCGGGGCGCCGAGGCCCCACGCCGAAACAACCAATAGAAGGCTCTTCATCACCGGCGCCGTCATTCCGGGGCGCCAGAGGCGGACCCGGAATGACGCAGCGCTGGAACGTCGAACTGCCCGCCCTACGCCAAAGCCGCCTTCAGCGCGGCGGCGATGCGCTTCAGGCCGGCCTCGACCTCGCCGCCCCTGATGTGGACCCGCAGGGCCCGCCGGCCCCGTTCGGCGAGCACCGCAAAATCACCCCGCGCCTGGGCCGCCACCACGGTGCCGAAACCGAGCTTGCGCCCCGGGATCGACAGGTCCTCCGACGGGTCCGCGGTGATCTGGAGGAAGACGCCGGTGTCGGGCCCGCCTTTGTAGGCCTGCCCCGTGGAGTGGAGGAAGCGCGGGCCGAATTCGAGGCAGGTGGCGAGCCGGGTCTTGTCGCGCAGCGCGACGCGGGCATCCTGCAGGATCGCGTGATGCTTCGGGTTGCGCGCCACGTAGGCGAGCAGGGCGACGTAATCGCCGGCCTTGGTGCGGGCGAGGTGCGCCTTCAACGCCGCGTCGAGACCTTCGCCGGCCTGGGGCAGGGCTTCGGCGTTCTTCGCATCGGCGTAGAGCGCGAGGGTGTCGTCGGAGAAGAGCGGCGTCTCTGCGGGCAGGGACCCGCTCGCCTCGGCGGCGTCGAACAGCTTCTTCGTCTCGATCTTGCTCGCTTCCACGTCGGGCTGGTCGAACGGATTGATGCCCAGCATCGCGCCGGCCACCGCCGTGGCGATCTCGAAGCGGAAGAACTCCTGCGGCAGCTGCTCCTCGTTCGCCAGGGTGATGTGGACGACGGGATGGCCCTCGCGCTCGAGGTTGCGCACGGCCTCGTCCTGACGGGCGTCGGCCCGGCTGTCGAGGCGCAGGTACACGAAGATCCGGTCGAGGCCGTAGACGGCCGGCACGTCGACGGGCTCGCCGTCGATGGGGATCAGGCCCTTGCCGTCCTTGCCGGTGGATTCGGCGATGAGCTGCTCGGCCCAGGCGCCGAAGGTGTCGATCCCCGGGGAGGCGATGAACGTGACCTTGTCGCGCCCGGCTGCGAGCGCGGCGGCCCCGAGCGCCGTTCCGAGGAGGACGCCGGGGTTCTGCGCCGGCGGCACGGCCGGTCCGCAGGAGCGGACCATGGTGCGGGCGGTGTCGAGGAACGCCTTCACGTCGATGCCGGAAGCCGCCGCCGGCACGAGGCCGAAGGCCGAGAGCACGGAGTAGCGTCCGCCGATCTGCTTCACGCCGTAGAAGATCTTGCGGAAGTTGTCGGCCTTGGCCGCCGCCTCCATGGCCGAGCCGGGATCGGTCACGGCGACGAAATGCGCTCCGGCGCGCTCGCCCACCGCCGCCTTCATCCGGCCGAGGAAGTAGTCGCGGAAGACGTTGGGCTCCAGGGTGGAGCCGGACTTCGAGGCGACGATGAACAGCGTCGTCTCGAGGGTGATCGCGGCCTCGGTCTCGCGCACCTGATCCGGGTCGGTGGAATCGAGGATGCGTAAGCGTGGGAAGCCCTCGCGTGTGCCGTAGGTCTCGGCCAGCACCTCGGGGCCGAGGCTCGACCCGCCCATGCCGAGCACCACCACGTCGGTGAAGCCGGTCTGGCGCACGTCGTCGGCGAAGGCGGCGTAGTCGGAGACGCGGGCGAGCTCGTCCTCGACGATGCGCAGCCAGCCGAGCCAGGTGTCCTCGTCGGCATTCGACCACACGGTCTTGTCGTGGGCCCACAGGCGGCGGATGGCGCCGGACGCGCGCCAGGCTTCCACGGCCTTCTTGGCTTCCGCCGCGATGGGCTCGGGGAGCACCAGGGTCTGGCCGTCGAGCTTGGGCCCGAGGAAGTCGATGCGCTTGCCCGCGACCGCGCCGAGGAGCTTGTCGGCGGCGTCGATGAAGAGCTGCACGCCCTCGTCCACGAGCTGGTCGCCGACCGTCTCGATGTCGATGCCGGCACGGGCCAAACCGTCCATCACGGCCTTGGCCCCAGGAACGTCGGCCTCGATGGCGGCCTTCACGGTGCCGTGATCGCGAAAGGCGTCCATGGTGGCCGGCGGCATGGTGTTGACGGTGTCGGGGCCGATGAGCTCCTCGACGTAGAGCACGTCGGAATAGGCCTTGTTCTTCACGCCCGTCGACGCCCATAGCAGGCGCGGCGCCTTCGCGCCCCTGGCGGCGAGGCCCTGCCATTTCGGCTCGGCGAAGACCGCCTTGTAGCGCTGGTAGGCGAGCTTGGCGTTGGCGATGGCGACCTTGCCCTTGAGAGCCTCCAACGCGGCCTTCTCATCCGCGCCTTCCGTGGCGGCGATCCTGTCGTCGAGGGCCTTGTCGACGGCCACATCGATGCGGCTGATGAAGAAGCTCGCGACGCTCGCAACCTTCGAGACGTCGCCGCCCTTGGCGCCGAATTCCTCCAGGCCGTCGATGAAGGCGCGGGCCACGGCCTCGTAGGTCTCCACCGAGAACAGCAGGGTGACGTTGATGCTGATGCCGTCGGCGGTCAGCGCCCGGATCGCCGGGATGCCCTCACGGGTCGCCGGCACCTTCACCATCAGGTTGTCGCGCGCCACCGTCTTGTGGAGCCGCCGGGCCTCGGCCAGGGTCTCGTCGGTGTCGAGGGCGAGGTAGGGCGAGACCTCGAGGCTGACGTAGCCGTCGGCCCCGTCGCTCGCCTCGTAGACCGGCCGAAGCACGTCGGCCGCCGCCTGGATGTCGGCGATGGCGCAGCCCTCGTAGAGGTCGATGACCCGGGCGTCCCCCTGGTCCATCACCGATTTGAGGGCGGCATCGTATTCCTGCGAGCCGCCGATGGCCTTCTCGAAGATCGACGGGTTCGAGGTCACGCCGCGCAGGCCGTCCTCGTCCACCAGGGCCTTGAGCTTGCCGTCGAGGACGAACCCGCGGGCGACGAAGTCGAGCCACACGGCCTGGCCCTGTTCGGGGAAGAGAGCCTTGAGCGGATTCATGGAAACTCCTCGTCGTCCGTCGCGGTGCGTGGCGCTCACGCGGGGGAGCGCCGTTCAGCCATCATGTCGGGATGCGCCCCCCTCCGACGAGGGGAGCGCATCCCACCTTCGAGAAACCCCCGAACCCTACTTCTTGTGCCGCGCGATCTGGTCGCGTGCGGCCTGAAGCACCTTCTCGGGGGTGAAGCCGAACTTGGTCTGGAGGTCCTTGATCGGCGCCGAGGAGCCGAAGGTGTGCATGCCGATGATCGTGCCGGCGGAACCGGCGTAGCGGTCCCAACCGATGACCGACCCCTGCTCGACGGCGACCCGCGCCAGCACGTCCGGGATGAGGACGGAGTTGCGGTAGGCCTCGTCCTGGCACTCGAACAGGTCCCAGGACGGCATCGAGACCACGCGGGCCTTCACGCCCTCGGCCTTGAGGGCCTCGTAGGCGCCGACGCAGAGTTGCACCTCGGAACCGGTGCCGATGAGGATCACGTCGGGCGTGCCTTCACAGTCGGCGAGCACGTAGGCGCCCTTGGCGGTTCCGGCGGCGCTCGCATACTGCGAGCGGTCGAGGGTCGGCAGGGGCTGGCGGGAGAGGGCCAGCACCGCCGGCTGGTCCTTCAAGCCCATGATCACCCGGTAGGCTTCCGCGACCTCGTTGGCGTCGGCCGGGCGCAGGGTGACGAGGCCGGGGATCGCCCGCAGGGTGAGGAGCTGCTCCACCGGCTGGTGGGTCGGCCCGTCCTCGCCGACCCCGATGGAATCGTGGGTGAAGACGTGGAAGACCGGCAGCTCCATCAGGGCCGCGAGGCGGATGGGCGGGCGCATGTAGTCGGCGAAGACCAGGAAGGTGGCGCCGTAGGCGCGCAGGCCGACGAGGCCAAGGCCGTTGACGATGGACCCCATCGCATGCTCGCGCACGCCGAAATGGATGTTGCGGCCGCCCGGCTCGAACGGCGTCAGGGTGCCGGCGCCCTCGAATTCGAGCTTGGTCTTGTTCGACGGGGCGAGATCGGCCGAACCGCCGAGCAGGTGGGGCACGTTCTTCGCGATGGCGTTGAGGACCTTGCCCGACGATTCGCGCGTCGCCATGCCCTTGGCGTCGGCCGGGAAGACCGGGATGTCGCGGTCCCAGCCCGCGGGCAGGCGGCCGGCGTGCAGGGCGTCGATCTCCTCGGCCAGCGCCGGCTCGGCCGCCTTGGCCTCCCCCATGAACCGCTCCCAGTCGGCGAAGAGCGCCGCGCCCCGCTCGCCGATGCCGGCCTGGAAGTTTTCGCGCACCCCCTCGGGCACGAGGAACTGCGCGTCCTCGGGCCAGCCATAGGCGCGCTTGGCTCCCCGGGCCTCCTCCTCGCCCAGCGCGTCGGAATGGGCCTTGGAGGTGTTCTGCTTCTTCGGGGCGCCGAAGCCGATGATCGAGTTGACGACGATGAGCGTCGGCCGGTCACTGGATTGGAGGAAGGTCTCCAGGGCCCCCGAGATCGCGTGGACGTCGTTGGCGTCGGCCACCCGCAGCACCTGCCAGCCGTAGCCGAGGAAGCGTGTCGCGACCTCCTCGGAGAAGGCCAGTTCCGTATGCCCTTCGATCGTGATGGTGTTGTTGTCGTAGATCCAGCACAGGTTCGACAGGCGCAGGTGCCCGGCGATGGAGGCGGCCTCGGAGGCCACACCTTCCATCAGGTCGCCGTCCGAGCAGATCGCGTAGACGTTGAAGTCGAACAGCGGCAGGTCGGGCCGGTTCAGGGTCTCGCCGAGGAAGCGCCCGCCCATGGCCATGCCGACGGAGTTGGCGACCCCTTGGCCGAGCGGCCCGGTGGTGGTCTCGACGCCGGTGGTGAAGTGGTATTCCGGGTGGCCCGGCGTCTTGCTGTCGAGCTGGCGGAAGTTCTTGATGTCGTCGAGGGACACCGCCGGCTCGTTGCCGCCGTCGGTCTGGGCGACGCCGGCGAGATGCAGCAGGCCGTAGAGCAGCATCGAGGCGTGGCCCGCCGAGAGGACGAAGCGGTCGCGGTTGGGCCAGTGCGGATGCGCCGGATCGTAGCGCAGGTACCGGTTCCACAGGGTGTAGGCCACGGGCGCGAGCGCCATCGGGGCGCCGGCATGGCCGGAATTCGCCTTCTGCACGGCATCGATGGCGAGGGTGCGCAGGGTATCGATGCTGAGCTTGTCGATGGGGCTCAGGGCCTCGCTCGGCTTGGTGTCGGCTCCGCTCATGATCTCACGTCTTCCTTCGTGTCGCCTGGGCCGCCCGCGCCGCGGATCCGGCCCTCGTCCCGTGGGGGGTCGCCGACGCGACGCCGGACCCGCCCACCTCGATTCCCATAGTGCCGGCCGTCAGGCCGACATCTCGACCGCTTTGATTTCGTCGACCTTGGTTTGGTCGACCTTGGCCTCGCCGGCCTCGTCCCCCTGGAAGCATGCCCCCTCGGACCCGGTTCCATCCTCCGCGCCCGCGCTGCGTTCCCGGGCCGGCCCGTTGGCGCGGCTGTAGTTCAGGATGGTGTTCACCAATGTGACGTGGCTGAACGCCTGTGGGAAGTTGCCGACGAGGCGCTTGGCCTTCACGTCGTACTCTTCCGAGACGAGGCCGACGTCGTTGCAGACGCCGATGAGTTTCTCGATCAGGGCCCTGGCCTCCTCGCAGCGGCCGAGCCCGATGAGGTTGTCGGCGTACCAGAAGCTGCACGGCAGGAAGGCGCCCTCGTCGCCCGGCAGGCCGTCCGTGGTCTGGTCCTCGGTGTCGTAGCGCAGGACGAAGCCGTCGCGCATGAGGGTCCGGCCGATGGCCTCGACGGTGCCGACGACGCGCGGATCGTGCTGGGGCAGGAACCCCATATGGGCGATGAGCAGCAGGCTCGCGTCGAGGCGCTTCGAACCGTAGGACTGCACGAAGCTGTTCAGCTCCGTGTCGAAGCCCTTCTCGCAGACCTCGGCGTGGATCTGGTCGCGGATCTCGCGCCAGCGCTCCACCGGCGCCCCTGGGCGGGTTTCGCCCTCTTCCTGGGAGCGGATCGCCCGGTCGAAGGCGACCCAGGCCATCACCTTGGAATGGACGAAGTGCCGGCGCCCGCCGCGCACCTCCCAGATGCCCTCGTCCGGCGTGCTCCAGACCTTCTCGAGGTGGCGCAGGAGCGCCAGGCCGACGCGCCAGCCATCGGCATCGCCGAGCAGGCCGCGCTGGCGCGCCTGATAGAGGGCGTCGAAGATCTCGCCGTAGACATCGAGTTGGAACTGCTCGACGGCCGCGTTGCCGATGCGCACGGGCTTCGAGTTCTCGTAGCCGGGCAACCAGTCGAGTTCGATCTCCGGCAGCATGCGCTCGCCGGCGATGCCGTAGAGGATGTGGGCCTGCTCGGGGTTGCCGGCCACCGCCCGCACGAGCCAGTCGCGCCAGGCGCGGGCCTCGTCGAGGTAGCCGCCATCCATCATCGCGATGAGGGTGAAGGTGGAATCGCGGAGCCAGCAGAACCGGTAATCCCAGTTGCGCACGCCGCCGAGGTCCTCCGGCAGGGAGGTGGTGGGCGCGGCGACGATGCCGCCGGTGGGATGGTAGATCAGCGCCTTCAGGGTCAGCAGCGAGCGCTGCAGGATGGCGTCCCACGGCGTGCCGCGGGCGCAGCGGTTCGACCAGTCGCGCCAGTGGCGATCGGTCTCGAACAGCACCTTGCGCGGCTGCACCGGCGGGGGGTCGTCCTCGTGGGAGGGGCCGTAGCTCAGGGTGAAGGCGACGCTCTCGCCCGCCGCCACGGTGAAATCGGCCGCCGTGGTCTGGCCCTCGCCGTGGAGCGGCACGAGGGTGCGCAGGACCACCTTGTGCGGCCCCGAGATGGCGCGCAGGTCCCCGAGCTCGTTGTGCGACACCCACGGCACGGCCAAGCCGTAATCGAACCGTACGGCGAGATGCATCCGCATGGCGACGTCGCCGCGCAGTCCCTCGACGATGCGCACGAGGTGCGAGCCGTCGTTGGCCGGCATGTAGTCGGTCACCCGGACGCATCCGGCCTCGGTCTCGTGTTCGGTCTCGAGGACGAGGCTGCCGGTCCGGTACTGCCGCGAGGTCTTCGCCGCCGGGTCGGCGGGGCCGAGCTTCCAGAAGCCGTGATCCTCGGTGCCCAGGAGGGCGGCGAAGCAGGCGGCGGAATCGAACCGGGGCCAGCACAGCCAGTCGACGCTGCCGTCGCGCCCGATCAGGGCAGCGGTGCGGCCGTCACCGACGAGCGCGTAATCCTCGATCCGTCCCGCCATTCACGCCCTCGTCGCGGCCACCTCTCGATGGGCCCCGCCGCGTGGCGCCGCACCATCGATGGCGTCCACCTAGTCCCCCGAGGGGGCAGGGTCCAGGGTCCATTCGGCGATTGCCCGAAGCCGGGCGGCGAAACCGGGGTGAAACCGGACTGCGTTCAGCGCAGGGTCCCGACGAAGTCCACCACCGCGCCGCCCAGCGCAGAGGCCTGCGTGCGCGCCGCAGCGCCCTGAACGCCGACGAAATCGCGAGCCCGGCCCACGGCCCGGATCGCCGGGGCGAAGGGCAGGGCGAGATCGGGCAGGAGGCCGCCCTCCTCGACGGGCACCTCCGCCTGCGCCACGGTCCCGACCGGATCGGCGTGCTGCGCCGCAGCGGGGGCGGCAATGGCCTTGGCGGGGGCGGGCCGACGCAGGGCGGCGACACGGGGCCCGGAGGGCCGGTGCTGCGCGACGGCGGGCGCCGCGACGGTGCCTTGTGCCGGAGCGGCGACGTGCGCCGCCACCATCAGGGGGAACTGGCGCGGAAAGGTGAGGGCGGCGGGCACGAAGGGCGTCGCGGGAACGGCCTCGGACACCAGGGTCGCGGGCGCCGAAGCGATCCGCGCCGCGAGGGTCGTGGGGGCCGGGGCGGGCACCTCCGGTTCGCGGCAGAACAGCGAGGCCGCGCCGAGCACGAGGGCCATGACGAGGGTGGGGAGCAGGGGCGGGGTGACGCCGGAGGTCGCATCCATGGCGAGGCCGTCATTGGCACACCCGCACTGGCTTCGCTCCGTCATGCCGGCGTCCTCGCAATCCATCGTCTTCGAAACCCCATTAGCGGCGCCGTTTACGGCGGAAGCTGGGCTATTTCCTTTCGCAAAGGTAAACCACGCCGGGCGCGATGCGTCCCGCTCCCCGCTGCTTCGGGCCGAGGCCGTTGCCGACACGACGAACCGCCCGTGCCCAAAACCTCGCCTTGCCGAGAATCGTGAGGCCGTGCGATCAGCGGAAGGGCGGCCTTCCCCCAATGTCGGACCCCGCGCCCTTCGCTTCGGACACCCAGCCCCGCTTTCGGACACCGATGACCGAGCCGTCCCTCACCGTGGCCGTGATCGACCCGAGCCCGGCGCGCGCGGCGATCCTCGAAGAGGGTCTGGCGGCGGCCGGCATCGCCCGCGTGGTGATCCTGCCCGACACCGCCGATCTTCCCGCCCGCGTCGCCGCCCTGAACCCCGACGTGGTGGTGATCCATGTCGAGAGCCCGAGCCGCGACATCCTCGAGCAGATGTCCGGCCTGTCGCGCCACGTCGAGCGGCCGGTGGCGATGTTCGTCGACCGCTCGGACGTGCCGATGATGCAGGCGGCGGTGGATGCGGGCATCTCGGCCTACGTGGTCGACGGCCTGCACCCGCAGCGCATCCGCTCGATCCTCGATGTCGCGATCCTGCGGTTCAACGCCTTCGCGCGGCTGCAGCGCGAACTGCTGGAGGCGCGGGGCGAACTCGCCGACCGCAAGCTCATCGAGCGGGCCAAGGGCATCCTGATGACGGCCAAGGGCCTCCCCGAGGAGGAGGCCTACCGGCTGATGCGGCGGAAAGCCATGAACGAGAAGCGCAAGATCGCCGACATCGCCCGCGCCATCGTCACGGCGGCGGATCTGCTCGGATGAGAGCCGTGGTCAGATGAGACTCGCTCTGGGATACGTTCCCCTCGTCGATGCGGCGGCGCTCATCGTCGCCGTGGAGCGCGGGTTCACCGCGGCCGAGGGGCTGGCGGTGGATCTCGTCCGCGAGCCCTCGTGGGCGACCCTGCGCGACAGGCTGGCCCTCGGCCACCTCGACGGCGCCCACATGCTGGCGCCCCTGGCCCTGGCCAGCAGCCTCGGGATCAGCGGACCTGAGACGCGCCTCGCCGTGCCCCTCGCCCTCAACCTCAACGGCAACGCCATCACGGTGTCGCGGCCGCTCTGGGCCGCCATGATGCGCGACGGACCGGGGGACGAGGGCCTCGACACGGTGGCCACGGCCTTCGCCGGGGTGGCCCGCGCGCGCGCGCGGGAGGGGGCTCCGTTGACCCTCGGCACCGTGCATCCGTTCTCGAGCCACACCTATCAGCTCCGCCTGTTCGCCGCGCGCGGCGGCCTCGACCTCGATGGGACGGTGCGGATGGTGGTGATCCCGCCACCGCGCATCGCCGAAGCCCTGCGGGACGGCCACATCGACGGCTTCTGCGCGGGAAGTCCCTGGAACAGCCTCGCGGTGGAGGAGGGCTACGGCCGGATCGCGGCCTTCGGCTGTGCGCTCGCACCGGACTGCCCCGAGAAGGTGCTGGCCCTGCCCGCCTACGCGGCGCCGACCTGCGGAGCCCTGGTGCGGGCGGTGCGTCGGGCCGGCCGCTGGTGCGCGCGGCACGAGAACTACGAGGAACTCGCACGCCTGCTCGCGCGACCGGACCACCTCGCCATCGCGCCCGCCCTCGCCCGCCGCGCCCTGGCCGGCACGGTGGTGGTGGATCCCGACGGCACGCGACGGGACGCGCCGGATTTCGTCCTGTTCGGCGAGACGGCCGAGCGGCCGAGGCCCGCCCAGGTCGATTGGCTCCTCGACCGAATGACGGAGGCCGGCCAGATCGTCGCCACGCCCGAGGTGAGCGAGCGCGCCCACGGCCTCTATCGCCCGGATCTGTACGACGCCGCTCTGCCGGATTGATGCGGCTCGCACTGGGCGGGCACATGCCCGTGCCACCGGCATTCTGCACGCGGATTGTGCAGTGCGGGAGCGAGGCTCTCCACCGAGTCGGAGGACGATATGGTTCCGGCACGTGGAATCACAGGTCCGTGAGGCCGTGCGTCGCGCTCGGGCCCGTCTCGCCCGACCATTACGGAGGGACCTGAGACAAACTGGAAAAATTCCAGAACTGGCATCCGCTTAGGTCGCGCGCAGGATCCCCGACAGGATCGCCGGGACGCACGCACGGAGGCCGTCCCTTCGTCCTGGCACGCCTCCTGCTAGGAGCTGGAGGCCCGTCAACGACGACGGGCCTTATCCGTCGGCAGAGCCGCTGACCCGAGTCTCCCCAAGGCACGCACCGTTATGCGTCCGACGGATGTGCTTGGTCGGCGGCTTTCTGTTTTGGCGCTTTGCAGTCCTGGCGAGGATTCCGGTTTCGATGAGTGATGGTTTTCGCAACAGCCGGCGCAACGTCCTGAAGGGGGCCGCCGCGACCCTCTCCCTGGCAGCACTCGCCCGGACGGCCTTCCCGGGCGGCGCCTTCGCGCAGGGGGCGGGCCCGGAGGTGAAGGGAGCCAAGCTCGGCTTCATCGCCCTCACCGATGCCGGCCCGCTGTTCGTCGCCAAGGAGAAGGGCTTCTTCGCCAAGCACGGCATGCCCGACGTGGAGGTGCTGAAGCAGGCGAGCTGGGGCACCACCCGCGACAACCTCGTGCTCGGCTCCGAGGGCAACGGCATCGACGGCGCCCACATCCTCTCGCCGATGCCCTACCTCATCACCGCCGGCCGGGTGACGCAGAACAACGTCCCGGTGCCGATGCAGATCCTGGCGCGCCTCAACGTCAACGGCCAGTGCATCTCGGTGGCCAAGGAATACCTCGACCAGAAGGTCGGGCTCGATTCCAAGGTGTTCAAGGCGGCCGTCGAGAAGAAGAAGGCCTCGGGCAAGTCCGTGAAGGCGGCCATGACCTTCCCGGGCGGTACCCACGACCTCTGGATCCGCTACTGGATGGCCGCCGGCGGCATCGACCCCGACAAGGACATCGAGACCATCGTCGTGCCGCCGCCCCAGATGGTGGCGAACATGAAGGTCGGCACCATGGACTGCTTCTGCGTCGGCGAGCCGTGGAACGCGCAGCTCGTGCAGCAGGGCCTGGGCTACTCGGCGCTCACCACCGGCGAACTCTGGAAGGACCACCCCGAGAAGGCCTTCGCCATGCGGGCCTCCTGGGTCGAGAAGCATCCGAACGCCGCCAAAGCCCTGACCATGGCGGTGCTCGAAGCGCAGATGTGGTGCGACAAGCCCGAGAACCGGGACGAGTTCGCCGCCATCGTGGCCAAGCGCCAGTGGATCAACATCCCGGTGGCCGACGTCGCCGGCCGGATGAAGGGCACCATCGATTACGGCGACGGCCGCATGGTCGAGAACAGCCCGCACATCATGAAGTTCTTCTCCGACAACGCCTCCTACCCGTACCAGTCCCACGACCTGTGGTTCCTCACCGAGGACATCCGCTGGGGCAAGTTCGATGCGCAGACCGACACCAAGGCCCTCATCGCCAAGGTGAACCGCGAGGACATCTGGCGCGAGGCGGCCAAGGCCCTCGGCGTCGCCGCGATCCCGACCTCCACGTCGCGCGGCAAGGAAACGTTCTTCGACGGCAAGGTCTTCGATCCGGCCGATCCCGCCGCCTACCTGTCCAGCCTCGGCATCAAGAGGACCGCGTGATGGCCAACACCTCCACCATCGCCGCCAGCCCCGCCGTCGCGAAGGCGGCCGCCAAGCCCAAGCGCGCGCCGTTCGTCACGATGGCCACCCTGAACACCATCGCGAAAAACCTGATCCCGCCCGTGGTGGTGCTCATCGCCTTCCTGGTGATCTGGGAGCTGCTGTGCTCGCGCCCCGGCGCCGGCCTGCCGCCGCCCTCGCGCGTCGTCACCGAGGCGTGGGACATCATCGCCCACCCGTTCTACGACAACGGCGGCACCGACAAGGGCCTGTTCTGGCACATCTCCGCCAGCATCCAGCGCGTGGCCCTGGGCTTCGCCCTCGCCACCGTGGTGGGCATCCTCGTCGGTACCCTGATCGGGCAGTCGGAATGGGCCATGCGCGGCCTCGACCCGATCTTCCAGGTGCTGCGCACGATCCCGCCGCTCGCCTGGCTGCCGCTCTCGCTCGCCGCCTTCCGGGACGGCCAGCCGTCGGCGATCTTCGTGATCTTCATCACCTCGATCTGGCCGATCATCATCAACACGGCGGTCGGCATCCGCAACATCCCGCAGGATTACCGCAACGTCTCGGCGGTGCTGCGCCTCAACCCGCTGGAGTTCTTCTCCAAGATCATGCTGCCCTCGGCGGCGCCGTACATCTTCACCGGCCTGCGCATCGGCGTCGGCCTGTCCTGGCTCGCCATCGTGGCGGCCGAGATGCTCATCGGCGGCGTCGGCATCGGCTTCTTCATCTGGGACGCGTGGAACTCCTCCCACATCTCCGAGATCATCGTCGCCCTCGTCTATGTCGGCATCATCGGCTTCATCCTCGACCGCTTCGTCGCCTTCGTCGGCAATCTCGTCACCCGCGGCACCGCGACGGCCTGAGGATCATCCCATGACCTATCTCAGCATCGAGAACGTCGGCATCTCCTTCACCCGCGGTGGCCGCACCAACGAGGTCCTCCGCGACGTCAGCGTGAAGATCGACAAGGGCGAGTTCGTCTCGCTCATCGGCCACTCCGGCTGCGGCAAGTCGACGGTCCTCAACATCGTCGCCGGCCTGCTCAAGGCCTCGACCGGCGGTGTCCTCCTCGAAGACAAGGAAGTGAACAGCCCCGGCCCCGACCGTGCCGTGGTGTTCCAGAACCACTCGCTCCTGCCCTGGCTGACGGTGCGGGAGAACGTGGCGCTCGCCGTCGACAAGGTCTTCAAGGGCAAGAAATCGCGGGCCGAGCGCAACGCCTGGATCGACCACAACCTGTCGCTCGTGAACATGACCCACGCCGCCGACCGGCGCCCGAGCGAGATCTCGGGCGGCATGAAGCAGCGCGTCGGCATCGCCCGGGCGCTGGCCATGGAGCCGAAGGTCCTGCTCCTCGACGAGCCGTTCGGGGCCCTCGACGCGCTCACCCGGGCGCATCTCCAGGACTCGCTCATGGACATCCATGCGCGGCTGAAGAACGCCGTGATCATGATCACCCACGATGTCGACGAGGCGGTGCTGCTCTCGGACCGCATCGTGATGATGACCAACGGCCCCTCCGCCACGGTGGGCGAAATCCTGACCGTCGATCTCGAGCGGCCGCGCCGCCGCCTCGATCTCGTGGAGGACGCCACCTACACCCACGCCCGCGCCGCCGTCCTCGAGTTCCTCTATGCCCGGCACGCCAAGCCGGCCATGGCGGCCTAAGGCAGGCCGCGCGCTATGAAGGACAGACTGGTCGTCATCGGCAACGGCATGGCGTCGTTGCGGTTTCTGGAGCGCCTCACCGAGCGCGCGCCGGGGCGCTACGACGTCTCCGTCGTCGGCGCCGAACCGCAGGCGGCCTACAACCGCGTCCTGCTCTCGTCCCTGCTGGGCGGCGAAGTCGACGAGGCCGGTTGCGCGTTCAGAGGCCTCGACTGGTACGAGAGCCACGGCATCCGCCTCATCACGGGCGCGCCGGTCACCGAGATCGACCGCGAGAACGGCCTCGTGATGGTGGGCGAGACCCACGTCCTGCCCTTCGACAGGCTCGTGCTCGCGGTCGGCTCCGTGCCGATCCGGCTGCCGAAGCCCGGCATGGACCTGCCCGGCGTCCTCACGTTCCGCGATCTCGCGGACGTGACGGCCATCCGCAAGGCGGCCGTGGAGCACGCTCGCGCCATCGTCATCGGCGGCGGCCTCCTGGGGCTCGAGGCCGCCGTCGGCCTCGCGCGCCTGGGCGTCGACACCACGCTTCTCCACGTCATGGACCGGCTGATGGAGCGCCAGCTCGACCACGCCGCCGCCGGCCTGGTGAAGCGCGCCATGGAGGCGCGGGGCGTCAAGGTGCTGCTCAAGGCCGACACCGCCACCGTCGAGGGTGACGGAAAAGTCGAGCGCCTGATCCTGTCGGACGGCACCGTGCTGCCCGCCGACCTCGTGGTGATGTCCGTGGGGGTGCGCCCCAACGTGGCCCTGGCCCAGAATGCCGGGATCGCGGTGGGCCGCGGCATCAAGGTCGACGACCGGATGCAGTCGTCCGATCCCCGCATCTTCGCGCTCGGCGAATGCGCCGAGCATCGCGGCCAGATCTACGGCCTCGTCGAGCCCGCCTACGAGCAGGCCGAGACCTTGAGCCGCCACCTCGTCGGCGAGGAGGCGGCCTATGCGGGCACGTCGCTCGCCACCAGCCTCAAGGTCTCGGGCCTGCCGGTGTTCTCGGCCGGCGCCATCGAGGCGCCGGAGGGCTCCGAGACGATCCTCATGAGCGATCCCGGCCTCGGTCTCTACCGCAAGCTCATCGTCGCCGACGACCGGCTGCTCGGCGCCGTGTTCGTCGGCGACATCGCCGAGCAGGGCTGGTGCAAGGACCTCATCCGCACCGGCGCCTCCGTCGCGGCGCATCGCGACGACCTGATGTTCGGGCGAACCGCCCCCCAACCCCTCGCAGCCTGACGGAGGCTTTCATGGCTGACGATTTCAACGCCGAGCAGAAGCGCTACCTCGAAGGTTTCGCCTCCGGCATCTCCGCGGCCCGCATGACGGGCGGCCTCGCCCTCGGGCAGGCCGCCGCTCCGCCGGCCGAGCCCACCGGGCCCGACGCCATCCACATCAAGGCCCAGGACGCCACGGTGAAGGCCGGCGGCAAGCTCTGCGACCAGGAGAAGTGGAAGCGCGCCGAGAACGCCTTCGACGGCCACAACCGCCTCATCGCGGAGGCCGCCACCGGCAAGGCCCCGAAACCGGAGGACAATTTCCGCTGGCGCTATCACGGCCTGTTCTGGGTGGCACCGACCCAGAACTCCTACATGTGCCGCCTGCGCATCCCCAACGGCATCCTGCAGCACTGGCAGTTCGCCGGCATCGCGGATCTCGCCGACGCCCATGGCGGCGGCTACAGCCACGTCACCACCCGGGCGAACCTCCAGGTCCGCGAGATCACGCCCGAGCACGGCCAGCCCTTCCTCGACGGCCTCATCGACCTCGGCCTGACCGCGCGCGGCGCGGGCGCCGACAACATCCGCAACGTCACCGGCTCGCCGGTCGCCGGCATCGACGCCCAGGAACTGCTCGACACCCGGCCGCTCGCCAAATCCTGGCACAACCACATCCTCAACGACCGCTCGCTGTTCGGCCTGCCGCGCAAGTTCAACGTCGCCTTCGACGGCGGCGGCGTCATGCCGGTGCTGGAGGAGACCAACGACATCGGCTTCCAGGCCATCCGGGTTCTCGACGGCGCCGCCGTGGCGCCCGGCATCTGGATGCGCCTCGTGCTCGGCGGCATCTCGGGCCACCGCGATCTCGCCCGCGACACCGGCGTGGTCCTCAAGCCAGAGGATTGCAACCGGGTGGCGGACGCCATCCTGCGGGTTTTCATCAAGAACGGCGACCGGACCAACCGCAACAAGAGCCGGATGAAGTACGTCCTCGACGCCTGGGGCTTCGACAAGTACCTCGCCGCCGTCGAGGACGAACTCGGCCGCAAACTCGACCGGGTCGATCCCGCCCATGTCGCCCCGCGCGGCCCCATGGACCGCTTCGCACATGTGGGCGTGCACGCCCAGGTGCAGCCCGGCCTCAACTGGATCGGCGTGATCCTGCCCGTCGGCAAGCTCACCACCGACCAGATGCGGGATCTGGCCAGGATCGCGACCAAATGCGGCGACGGCGCCATCCGCATGACCGTCTGGCAGAACTTTCTGTTTTCGGGCGTGCCGGACGCCAAGGTCGCCGAGGTCCAGGCGCGGGTCGCCGCCATGGGTCTCACCACCGAGGCGTCGAGCATCCGCGCCGGTCTCGTCGCCTGCACGGGCAACCGGGGCTGCAAGTTCGCCGCCTCGGACACCAAGGGCCACGCCCTCGTCATCGCCGACTACATCGAGGCCAACCTCAAGGAACTCGACGTGCCGGTGAACGTGCACCTCACGGGCTGCCACCATAGCTGCGCCCAGCACTACATCGGCGACATCGGGCTCATCGGCGCCAAGGTGGTGGTCTCGGAGGAGGGCGACACCGTCGAGGGCTACGACATCGTCGTCGGCGGCGGCTTCGGCGACAGCCCGAAGATCGGCACCGAGATCTGGAAGGCCGTGAAGGCCGAGGATTGCCCGGCCCGGATCGAGGCGCTCCTACGCAGCTACCTCGGCAGCCGCGAGGGCCCGCAGGAGAGCTTCCAGGCCTTCACCCTGCGCACCGGTCCCGAATCCCTGCGCCACAGTGCCGAAGAGCAACCCGTCCTGAAGGCAGCCGCATGAGCGAGCACGTCACGCCCCCGCTGGTTCTCATCCCCGAGAACGCCCCGTTCAACCCCGACCAGCGCTCGTGGCTGTCGGGCTACTTCGCCGCCCTTCTGGGCCCCGCCGTCGAGGGCGCCACGGCGCTGGCCCCCGGCGACATGGGCGGCGGCCAAAAGCTCGCCGACAACGACGACGCGCCGTGGCACGACCCGTCGATGCCCCTGCCCGACCGGATGGAGCTCGCGCGTGAGCGGCCCGAGGCGCAGAAGCTCATGGCCGCCATGGCGCAGCAGGATTGCGGCCAGTGCGGCTACAACTGCGCCGACTACGCCAACGCCATCTTCCTCAAGAGCGAGGAGCGACTGAACCTGTGCCAGCCCGGCGGCAAGGACACGCTCCGGATGCTGAAGAAGCTCGACGAGGAGTTCGGCGCCGGCGGCGGGGCCGCCCCGAAGACCGCCGGCGACACCGCGCCCAAGGCCGAACCGACCCTCGGCCCCCTCGGCTTCTGCCGCGAGAACCCCGTGGAGGCAACGTTCCTGTCTCGGCTCCGCTTGAACGCGCCTGGGGGCGAGAAGGAAACCTGGCACGTCGAGATCGATCTGACCGACACGCCCATCGAGTACGTGGTCGGCGACTCCCTCGGGCTGTTTCCCGCCAACGCCCCGGCCCTGGTCGACGCGGTCATCGCCGAGCTCGGGGCCCGTCCCGAGCGCAGGATCGGACGCAAGACCCTGCGGGATTGCCTGCTCACGGACTATGCGCTGGGCGGCGCGCCCGACGGGCTCTACCAGCTCCTCTCCCTCCTCACCTCGGGCGAGGCGCGCAAGAAGACCCAGGCGCTCGCCGCCGGCGAGGATCCGGACGGCGACGCCGCCCATCTCGACGTGCTCGGCGCGCTCCACAAGTTCCCCGGCGCGCGGCCCGACGCCGAGGTGTTCCTCGAAGCCCTCGACGAGTTGCAGCCCCGGCTCTACTCGATCTCGTCCTCGCCGAAGGCCGATCCCGGCCGGGTCTCCCTCACGGTGGACGCGGTCCGCTACAGCCACCGCTCGCGCCTGCGGCTGGGCGTGGCCTCGACCCATCTCGGCGAGCGCATCCCCGAGGGCATGAAGGTCAAGGTCTACCTCCAGAAGGCGCACGGCTTCGCCCTGCCCGACGACCTGTCGAAGGACGTGATCATGGTCGGCCCCGGCACCGGCATCGCGCCGTTCCGCGCCTTCCTGCGCGAGCGCGACGCCACGCAGGCGCCGGGCCGCAACTGGCTGTTCTACGGCCACCAACGCCAAGCGAGCGACTTCTTCTACAGGGACGAGCTCAACGCCCTGAAGGACAAGAAGCTGCTCACCCGCCTGTCCCTGGCCTGGTCCCGCGACGGCGGCGAAAAGACCTACGTGCAGGACCGCATGCGCGAGAACGGCGCCGAACTCTGGAAGTGGTTCGAGGGCGGTGCCCATTTCTACGTCTGCGGCGACGCCAAGCGCATGGCCAAGGATGTGGAGCGGGCGATCATCGACGTCGCCGGCCAACACGGGGGCAAGAACCCCGACGAGGCCGTGGCCTACCTCGCCCATCTGAAGAAGACCGGGCGGTATCAGGCCGACGTGTACTGAGAGGCAAAACCCTCCCGGCGCCGTGGGCTATCGAACTCCGCATATCTGGCGCTCTTCAGAACGGGCGCGTCCCTCTCCCCCTTGTGGGGAGAGGTTAGGAGTGGGGGCGGTTCCGCCAGACCCCGCAGCATGAGGGGCACCCGACCACCCCCACCTCCAACTCCTCCCCACAAGGGGGAGGAGGGCTGGCCGGCGCTTCAGGCCCGACTCTTGCTCCCATCCATGCTGACAAAAAACCCCGCCGAGGATCACGCCATGAACGCGCACGTCCAGGCGCCCGCCCCCGTCAAAACCACCTGCCCGTATTGCGGCGTCGGCTGCGGCGTACTCGCGACGCCAGACGGGCAGGGCGGGGTCGGCATCGCCGGGGACACCGCGCATCCGGCCAATTTCGGCCGCCTCTGCTCCAAGGGCTCGGCTTTGGGGGAGACCGTCTCCCTGGACGGCCGCCTGCTCCATCCGCAGGTCGACGGCGCGCGCGCGAGCTGGGAATCGGCGCTCGGCACCGTCGCGGGGTCCCTGCAGAAGATCGCCGCGCAGCACGGGCCGGAGTCCATCGCCTTCTACCTGTCGGGCCAGCTCCTCACGGAGGATTACTACGTCGCCAACAAGCTCGCGAAGGGCTTTTTGGGCACCCCGCACGTCGACACCAACTCGCGCCTGTGCATGTCGAGCGCCGTGGCCGCCCACCGGCGCGCCTTCGGCTCGGACACGGTGCCGGGCTGCTACGAGGACCTCGACGAGGCCGACGTGATCGTGCTCGTCGGCTCCAACACCGCCTGGTGCCACCCGATCCTGTTCCGCCGGATGATCGACGCACGCGCCAAGCGCGGCACCAAGCTCGTGGTGGTCGATCCCCGCCGCACCCAGACGGGGGAGGAGGCCGACCTGTTCCTCGGCCTCGCGCCCGGCTCCGACACCGCCCTGTTCTCGGGCCTGCTCGTGCATCTCGCCGCCACCGGCGCCGTCGATGCGGCCTACGTCGCCGACCATACCAGCGGCTTCGACGGCGCCCTGGAGCGCGCCGCCGCCATCGCCCCGAGCGTCGCCGCCACCGCCGCCGCGACGGGCCTCGCCGAGGCCGATGTCGCCCGGTTCTTCGCTCTGTTCGCCGGTACGAAGCGCGTGGTCACGGCCTTCTCGCAAGGGGCGAACCAGTCGGCGCAGGGCACCGACAAGGGCAACGCCATCATCAACTGCCATCTCGCCACCGGCCGCATCGGTCGGCCCGGCGCGGGGCCGTTCTCCCTCACCGGCCAGCCCAACGCCATGGGCGGGCGCGAGGTCGGAGGGCTCGCGAACATGCTCGCCGCCCACATGCACTTCGCCCCCGAGGAGGTGGACCGCGTCCGCCGGTTCTGGAAGGCGCCCAACATCATCACCGGCGAGGGCATGAAGGCGGTGGCCCTGTTCGAGGCGGTGGCGCGCGGCAAGATCAAGGCCCTGTGGGTGATGGGCACCAATCCCGTCGTCTCCATGCCCCGGGCCGACGCCATCCGCGAGAGCCTGAAGGGCCTCGACCTCTACGTGGTCTCCGAGGCCGTGGCCGACAGCGACACCGCCCGGGCGACGGGGAAGAAGACCGTGCTGCTGCCGGCCCTGGCCTGGGGCGAGAAGGACGGCACGGTGACGAATTCCGAGCGCCGGGTCTCGCGCCAGCGCGCTTTCCTCAAGGCGCCCGGCGAGGCGCGGGCCGACTGGCAGATCATCGCGGACGTGGCCAAGCGCCTCGGCCACGGCGAGGCCTTCGCCTATCCCAACGCGGCCGCGATCTTCCGCGAGCACGCGGCCCTGTCGGCCTACGAGAACAACGGCACCCGCGATTTCGACATCGGCGCCCTCGCGGACATGCCCGATGCGACCTATGCGGGAACGCCCCCCCTGCAATGGCCCCTGCCGAAGCGCGGCAAGGGCCGGGCCCGCCTGTTCGCCGACGGCCAGTTCTACACCTTCGACAAGCGTGCCCGCTTCGTCGCCGTGCAGGCGCCAGCCCTGGCCCAGCCCGTCACGGAGGAACACCCCTTCGTCCTCAACACCGGCCGGGTGCGCGACCACTGGCACACCATGACGCGCACGGGAAAGAGCCAGCGCCTCTCGGCCCACCGCGCCGTGCCCTTCGTCGAGATCCACCCCGACGACGCCGCGCGGCTCGGCGTCGCGGAGGGCGATCTCGCCCGCGTCTCCACGCCCCACGGCACCGCGATCCTCGAGGCGATGGTCACGGAGGGCGTGCGCCGGGGCGATCTCTTCGCCGCCTTCCATTGGAGCGACGCCACCGCGTCGGATGCCCGCGTCGGCGCCCTGGTGCGCGGCGTGCCGGACCCGGTCTCGGGCCAGCCCGAACTCAAGGCGACGCCCGCCGCCCTCGCGCCCGCGCCCTACCGCAACCGCGGCTTCCTGCTCACCCGCGAGGCGCATACCCCGCCCGCCGGCTGGTGGTGGGCGCGCGCCACGGTGGAGGGCGGGTCCGGCCTGCACTTCGCCACCCAGGAGAGCTCACGCGCCGTCGCCCTGATGATGCGCGGCCTGTTCCAGGGCCTGGAACTCGCCGAGTACGCCGACCATGCGCGGGGGCATTACCGCTGCGCCGTCTATGACGGAGTTCGCTTGGTCGCCTGCCTGGCGCTCGCCCCGAGCGAGGCCCGACCGAGCTGGGAGGCGGCCAAGGCGTACTTCGCCGCCGAGGAGATCGAGCCCGCCGCCCGCCGCGCCCTGCTGTCGGGCCGGGCCGAGACGGCCTCGGCCGGTCCGACGATCTGCGCCTGCCACGGCGTCGGCCTCGACGTGATCACGGGCGTGATCGCGGCCGGCGCCGGCTCCGTCGAAGCCGTCGGCGTCGCCTGCAAGGCCGGGACGAATTGCGGCTCGTGCATCCCCGAGATCCGCAAGCTGCTGCCGCAGGCGCTTGCGCGCAACGCAGCATAGGCTCACTTTGTGGGTACGAAGGACCCCGATCCGAGATCCATGAGCACACCTCGCCAGCCCCGCGAAACCCGCCCCGCCAGTCCCGAATCCGCCCGCGGCGCCAATGCCGCCGGCCTCGAGCCCCTGGCCGTCCTGCCGGTCTTCGTGCCGTTGCAGGGCAAACGCGCGGTGCTGGCCGGCTCCAACGGCGGCGCGCCCTGGAAGGTGAAGCTGCTGGCCGCCGCCGGGGCGGACGTGGACGTCTACGCCCCCGAGCCGAGCGAGGAACTCCGCGCCGTGCCGGGCGAGATCGTCGCCGGCTCCGTCACCCTGCACGCGCGTCAGTGGGCGGAGGCCGACCTCCAGGGCGCGGCCTTCGTCATCGGCGCCATGGAGGACGAGGCCGACTGCATCGCCTTCGTCGCCGCCGGACGCCGGGCCGGCGCCATCGTCAACGCCGTCGACCGCCCGCATCTCTGCGACGTGAAGTTCGGCGCCATCGTCAACCGCTCGCCCATGGTGGTGGGCATCTCGACGGAGGGCGCCGCCCCGGTCTTCGGCCAGACCGTACGCGCCCGCATCGAGGGCATGCTGCCGCGCGGCTTCAAGGCCTGGATCGGCGCCGCCCGCGACTGGCGCGAGGAGGTCACCGGCCGCTTCCACGGTTTTTCGGACCGCCGCGCCTTCTGGGAGCGGTTCACCGACCGCGCCTTCGCCGAGCCGGACCGGGCGCCGACCGCAACCGATCTCGCCGAGTTGCTGGGCGAGACCGAGGCCGCGCCGAAGGGCGGCGCCGTCACCCTCGTGGGTGCCGGACCGGGCGACGCCGAACTCCTCACCCTCAAGGCGCTCAGGGCGCTGCGCAATGCCGACGTGATCCTCTACGACGACCTCGTGGCGCCCGAGATCCTCGACTACGCGCGCCGCGAGGCCCGCACCATGCTGGTGGGCAAGACCGGGCACGGCCCCTCCTGCCGCCAAGACGACATCAACGCCCTGATGGTGCAGCTCGCCAAGTCCGGCAAGCAGGTGGTGCGCCTGAAATCCGGCGACCCCCTGGTGTTCGGCCGGGCCGGCGAGGAGATCGACGCCTGCCGCGAGGCCGGCATCCCCGTCTCCATCGTGCCCGGCGTCTCGGCGGCGCAGGGAGCGGCCGCCTCCCTCTGCATCTCGCTCACCAACCGCGACGCGGCGCGCCGCCTGCAATACGTCACCGGCCACGACCGGCGCGGGGCGCTGCCCGAGGACCTGAACTGGGGCGCCCTCGCCGATCCGAGCGTGACCACCGTGGTCTACATGCCGAAGAAGACCCTGCGCGTGCTGCTGGAGCGCGCCATGACCGAGGGCCTCGCCCCCGGCACCCCGGCGCTTCTCGTGTTCAACGCCACCCGGCCGAACCAGACAGTGGTGGAAGCCAGCGCCATCGACCTCGCCGACCGCGTCGAGGCCTCGGGCCACGAGGGGCCGGCGCTCCTCATGGTCGGCGAGGCGCTGCGTCGGACGAGTGCGCAGGCCGCCCCCGCGATGGCCGAGCCGGACAAGCTCGCGATCTGATCCGGAAGCGGCGGAGGCGGCGGATCAGGCCGCCCGTCGGTTTCCAAAGATCGACAGGAAATAGAAGGCCACGCCTGAGACGCACGCCCCGAAGAGAAAGAGAAGGTTGTCCATCGCGAGGATCGCCGCGGCGAAGCGGTTGAGAAACCCCTGCGCGGCGGCGGCCGGGCTGCTGGGTATCGACGCAAAGATTCCGCAGACGAACAGCCAAACGATGATGGGTGCCGCGAGACTCCACCGCAGGAGGTTCCGTTCGATCGACCGCTTGAGCAGCAGGCCGCAAACGATCGCGACGACGATGAGCGGTCCGGCGAGGATGAGGGCGAACTGCAGGAGAAGCGTCGCAAGGGCGAGCGCCCGCAGCGCGCCGCCGAACAGGGGGACGCGGAGCAGTGACGGATCGCCATGGGGGCCGTGCGCCAACACCAGGAGCACCGAAGCGACCACGCCGATGAATCCCGAGACCGCGATGCGCACCGGGATGGGGCAGGGGGCGGGGGTTCCGATCATGCCCACCCCTCAGCTGGTCCGAGGCGGCGAAGCCCCGTGCGCGGCACCAGATCGGCCGGCTGCTTGAGGTGCCAGACCAATCCGATTCGACGCAAGGCCAGCAGGACCCACCAGCCCGGATCGTGCTGGCCGGGCTCGAGCCCGAACCGGGCCGAGTCCGGCCACGCATGATGGTTGCCGTGCCAAGCCTCGCCGAAGGTGACGAGGGACGCCGCCGGCAGGTCGTGCCCCTGCACGGCCACGCCGTCGACGACCCAGCCCTGCGGCCCCCGGCGATGTGTGAGATGACCGACGAGCCAGTGCCCCGTGAGGCTCACGGCGACCCGCACCGGCACGCCCCAGACCAACCACGGCATCCCGCCCACCCAGAAGAACAGCAGGGCCCAGGGAAGCTGCTGCACCATCCATGTCGCCTCGAGGAAGGCGAGCCCCCGATTCCGGGTCAGGAGGGATTCTGGCACGAAACGTGGCGGGTTCGTGAGAACGAGACGGCAATGCATCTGCCACCAGGCATCGCGCAGGAACCCGGTCCGGTGGGCATGGAGCGGATGGCACACGATCTGGCGCTACGCCCAATCGCGGGTGTCGTGGAGTTGCACCATGCCCAGGGGCCCGGCCATGCCAACCAAGGTGCCGAGGTAGACGAGACCGTACTCGACCCATGGCGAAGCCGCGAAGCTACGGTGGATCAGCAGCCGGTGCAGGCCGATGGAGTGCCCGGCGCAGAGCGTCACGGCGCTGGTGACAAGGAACAGCAGCACGGCGCCGGGTGTGACGAACACAGGCCCCAGAATCAGGGCGGTCGCGGTCATACCACCGACCCAGAGGGAGCGCGCGGGCGCCCAGACTACGCGACCGTCGGTGGCCGATGTGGCGGTCCCGGCGATCAATCGCGGTGTCGACAAACAACCCACCCGAGCCCCCAAGTACATGTCGATTAGGTAATTACCTAAACGACGACGTTCTTGGTTTGTCAATGGTTAGCTCCGCACTTAAGTACCGGGTGCGTGTCATCCCGTGCCCCTCGAATCACCCCTCCCATGCAGCGCGTCTTCGAAGCCCTATCCTCCTCCGTGCGAAGGAAAATCCTGGCTTATCTCGCCCACGGCGAACTCAGCGCGGGGGAGATCGCCGGGCGTTTCTCCATGTCGAAGCCTTCGATCTCGCAACATCTCTCGGTGCTCGAAGCAGCCGGGCTGATCGTCAGGGAGAAGCGCGGGCAGTTCGTATTCTATCGGCAGGTGGAGGACAGCCTGCTCAACACCCTCAACGGCTTCGTGCAGGAGGCCTGTCCGATCGGACGGCCGCTCAAGCGCGAGAGTGCCGCCCTCGCCGGAAGTCGCCGCGGACTGGATCCGAACCCCGACGATGTCTGACCGGACCTGAGGGATGCCGTGAGCCCAGCGACGGTTTAAGCGATTGCCCGGGCACGGTGCCTGTGGTCAGAAGCCGCCTTCCGTCTCCACCGTAAGGTGTCCCATGCGTCGCGCTCTGCCGCTCATCTTCTTCGCCGTCGGCCTCGTCGCCCTGGGCGTCGCCGCCGTGTTCGTTCTGGTGCCCCAGGCCAACGTCGTCGCCACCAGTACCGTCGGCGGACCATTCACCCTCACGGATCAGAACGGGCGCCGCGTCACCGAGCGTGATTTCACCGGCCGGACGCATCTCGTGTTCTTCGGCTTCACCCATTGTCCGGACGTCTGCCCGACGACCCTGCAGCAGATCGGCGACGTGCTCCGTGCACTGGGACCGAAGGGCCAGGACACCAAGGCCCTGTTCATCGCCGTCGACCCCGAGCGCGACACGCCCGCTGCCCTGAAAGCCTATCTGGCGAGCTTCGATCCGCGCATCGTCGGACTGACGGGCACGCCGGAGGAGATCGCCGCGGCGGTGAAGGGCTACCGCGCCTATGTCCGCAAGGTGCCGACCAAGGACGGCGACTACACCATGGAGCATACGGCCCTGGTCTACGTGATGGATGGCCAGAACCGCTTCCTCAACGCCCTCAACCTGACCAAGCCGCCCGAGGCCGCCGCCGCCGACCTCGCCAAGATGCTGTGAGCGCTCCGTCTCCGCATCGGCTTCTTCCGAAAACCGGCGTTCACTTTTGGGGCTGAGGGTCAGGTTCGGTGCAGCGCCCCGCTGCGGGAGCTGCGCGACAGGCCGTGCTCGGTCTTGTTCCAGCGGTCGGGGGCGAGGACGAGTTCGACGAGCCCGAGCCAGGCACCGGCGCTGACGAGGAGGAAGTAGGCCGGCATCAGGGGCACGTAGGGCAGGAGGTCCCACCAGCCCCGGCGCACGCAGCCGAGGGCGGCCGGCAGCAGCATGGCAAGGAGGCCGGACACGAACACCGTGACCGCCGTGCCGGTGGGCAGGTTGCTCCAGAATCCCGCGACGGGTTCGACCCCGGCGAACACGAACCGGTAGGCGGCGTGCCCCATCAGGAACGGGTAGGCGAGGGCGCAGACGACGGTGCCGGGCACCAGGGCGATGGCGGCCAGGGTCCCGAACGCCCCGAGCTGGCGGAACGTCTCGCGCGGCTGACGGCCGTGGGTGAAGCTCGTCTGGATGAAGCCCTTCATCCAGCGGGCGCGCTGGTGCAGCCATGCGCCGGGCCGCGCCGGAGCCTCCTCGAAGGTGCTGCTCGGCAGGTCGCCGACCCGGTAGCCCGCCCGCGCGAGGCGTAGGCCCAGATCGGCATCCTCGGTGACATTCCACGCATCCCAGCCGTGGACGGCCCGGAGGATGTGGGTCCGGAAATGCGTCGACGTGCCCCCGAGCGGAATCGGTACGTTCCAGGCGGCGAGCGCCGGGATCAGTACATCGAACAGGGCGGCGTATTCGAGGGCGAAGCATTTCGGCAGCGGGCCGTCGCGCTGGTTGTCGATGACGAGGCGCCCCTGGAGACAGGCCGTCCTCGGGTCGCTGCGGGCGAACAGCGCGGCGGCGGCGCGGAGCTGGCCCGGATCGGGCACGTCCTCGGCGTCGTAGACCACGAGGCAGGTACCGCGGGCGAGGGGCAGGGCGCAGTTGAGGGCACGCGGCTTCGTGCGCGGCAGGCCGGGCGGCACCACCACGATCTCCGCCCCGGGCGGCAGGGCTGCGGCGGCGAGGGCGGCGGCCGTCTCGGCATCGTGCGCCTCGATCACGAACTTGATGTCGAGCTTGGCCGCCGGATAGTCGAAGGCCGAGAGGGCCGCGGTGAGGCGTGGGACCACGGCCGCCTCCCGGTGGAGGGCGACGAACACCGTGTAGACGGGGAGGTCGGCATCGGCCAGGCACGCGTCCGCCGCCACGCCCTCCGCCTCGACGCTGACGGCGGCGACCCGCAGGGTCACCATGGCGAGGAGCACGAGTTGGACGGCGGTCCAGAGGCCCACGACCAGGGTGGGCGGAAGTTCGACCATGGCAACCACCGCGAGTCCGGCGATCAGGCCGGCGATGGCGAGGGTCGGTCCCATGGGACGGGCCTTCAGCGCCCAGTCGGGCCGGTGGACCTGAAGGGAATCCGCCGCGGCGGCGGCGATGCCGGCGGGGTTGGCGCTGAAGACGGCCTCGCGCAGGGCGCGGGGCGTGGTCAGCGCTGGCATCCGACCCATGGGGCTGCGCCCGCCCAGCACTTCCGCGATGGCGGCGCCGCGCGGCGCCAGGACGAAGGCGGCCGGCGCGCCCGGCAGCAGGGGGGCGACGCCGGCGACCACGCTCTCGGGGTAGCGTGCGCCGGGCCCCAGGGGGATCGCGTCGGCGAGGAAGGGGGTGCCGAGTTCGGCCGCGAGCGCCCGGTAATAGGCCTCCTCCGTGACGGTGCCCGACGCGAGAAGGGCGGAGGCTCCGTCGGTGCCCCAGGCGCGGGCGCGGTCGGCGGCCTTGGCCAGGGCTGCCGGATCGACACCGTGATCCAGGAGGAAGGCGAGGTCGGGCGGCAGGGGCGAGACGCCGGCCTGCGACACGAAGGGTAAACCGAGGATCGACAACGGGAGCGTCTCCCGGCGGCTCGAGAACGTGCTAGGGAGACGGCGTGAGCCAGACCGCGTCCGCGCACAACCAGCGCACCACGAATACAACCCTGAGGTCAAGGACGCGCTGGATTTCTCCGGCGGTCCTCGCCGTGGCGATGGCCCTGCTGGTGGGACGCGCAGACGCGCAGACGCCTCCCGCGCCGGGACAGGGGGTCGCCATCCCGAACTTCTGGAACCCGCGCGCGCGCCAGGAGCGCATCGACGCGCCCCAGACGAGCCGCACGGTCCGCTTCCTCACGGACGACGAGTTCCCGCCCCTGCACTTCCCCGGGCCGGACGGCACGCCCACGGGCTTCTCGGTGGAGCTCGCCCGCGCGGTCTGCGAGAAGCTCGCCCTGACCTGCACGGTCCAGGCCCGGCGCTTCGACACGCTGCTCGATGCGCTGGCCGACAAGCAGGGCGACGTGGTCGCCGCCGCCATCCCGCTCACGCCGGCCCTGCGGGCGCGGTTCCTGGCCACCCGGCCGTACTTTCGCTGGCCGGGCCGGTTCGCGGCGCGCACGGACAAGGCGCTGCCCGTCCCCTCCGCCACGGCCCTCGCCGGCCGCAGCGTCGGCGTGGTCGTGGGCAGCGCCCACGCGGCCTACCTCAAGGCGTTCTTCCCCAAGGCGGAGGCGCGCGACTTCAACGATCTCGCCGCCGCCGAGGGCGCCCTGCGGCGCGGCGAAGTGGAGTACGTCTTCGCCGACGGCCTCAACCTCGCCCTGTGGGTCGGCGGCATCGAATCGGCGCAGTGCTGCGCCCTCGTCGGCGGCGACTACCTCGAGAACCGCTATTTCGGCGAGGGCATCGGCCTCGTCACCCGACCCGACGACGCGGCCTTGGCCCGCGCCCTCGACGACGCCCTGCAGCGGGTGTGGGACGACGGCAAGTACGCCGAACTCTACCTCAGGTTCTTCCCCGTCAGTCCGTTCTAGGGCGTTCCGCGAACGGCACCGTTCTGCCCGGGGAACTCGCTCCCGGCAAGGGTATCGCGCGCATCCCAAGGGTATCGCGCGCATCCGATGCGTATCGCACCTCAAAACGACGACTTACGGCAAGCTCACACCGGCCGACATTACGTCATCGCCCGACAAGGTGCGATCAGGTCCGCAACTTCTAACGGACCATAGCTTCGCCATAACAGCCTTGTCGGAAGGCGATGCATCGCCAGCGGATCCGGTCCTTCGCCGTTCGCCGCGAAGTCTTGCGGCGCGACCGCGAAGACCAGTGCATCCGGAACCGGCGAGCGACAGTCCGGTTGAGTCCTCATCACCCGTTCGATGCCCAGAGGAGGCCGCATGACCACCAAGGCACCGCCCGTCCCCCCGGCCAACCAGTCCGACAAGGGGCCCGGAAGCGCACCCGACGCCCCCCTCGCCACCGGGCCCAAGGGTTCGGGCCAGACCCGGAACCCCGACACGATCGGTCAGGCCGGCAATTCCAAGGTGAACACCACCCATCAAGGCCATCAGCAGGATCGGTAATGAGCACCTCGAAGAAGACACCTGCCGCCGACCGGCATCACGGCGGCCCCGGCAGCAGTCACCAGGACGCGAGCAAGCCGCAAGCTGAGACGCGTGACGGCTCGAATCCCGGCAGCCCGACCAGCGATGCCAAGTCCCACGTCTCGGCCGGCGGCGGAGAACGTGACCGTCACCACGCCCACGACGCGGACGGCAACAGTCCCGCCCGGTCGCACTGACATCGTTCCCCCAACGCGATCTGCCCCGGCGCGGATTCGTCCCGGGGCGAAGCCGAATGAGAGAGTGAGCGCAGCATGGCGAACGCGAACAAGCACAAGATGGGGCCCGGCACCCAAGGCAAGAGCTCCGGAACGGGCGCGATGACCGATCTCCCGGAGGGCATCCTCCCGGAAAACATGGTCCTGAGCAATCGCGACAAGGCCCAGCACAGCGACGAGCGCGGCCTCGACAGCAAGAACGTCCAGACCGAGCAGTATCAGGACCACGTCGGCAACCGCCTGGCCGACGACGTGGGCGCCGCGGCCACGGGCGGCGACAACGTCAGCGGATCCACGAGCCCCATGACCGATACGTCCGGCGACGCGGGCAGCCTCACGCGTCAGCAGAACGGCTGAAGCGCCCGCCGCCGGAACCGGTCCGCACGCTTCAGGGGTTCGAAGACGGGATTGCGTTGGCCTGCCGGCGCAATCCCGCTTAGGGTGACGCCCTTCCGCCAAGGCGCTCACTGGAACCGAACCCCGGCCTCATGTCGTCCTCGACTTCGTCCCCGCTCGCCCTCGACCCCGCCCTCATAGAGGCCGCCGTCTCCGCCACCGCGTGGCCGTTCGAGGAGGCGCGCAAGCTGTTGGCACGGCTCGAGCGAAACCCAAAAAGCGAAGTGCTGTTCGAGACCGGCTACGGCCCCTCGGGCCTGCCGCATATCGGCACCTTCGGCGAAGTCGCCCGCACCTCCATGGTGCGTCACGCCTTTCGGGTGCTGACGAAGGACAGCGTGCCGACGCGGCTCATCGCGTTCTCGGACGACATGGACGGCCTGCGCAAGGTGCCGGACAACGTGCCGAACAAGCCGATGCTCATCGCGGCCCTCAACCAGCCCCTGACCAAGGTGCCGGACCCGTTCGGCACCCACGAGAGCTTCGGCGCGCACAACAACGCCGAGCTGCGCCGCTTCCTCGATGCGTTCGGCTTCGACTACGAGTTCCGCTCGGCCACCGAGTGCTACAAGGCCGGGCTGTTCGACACGGCCCTGCTGACGGTGCTCGACCGCTACGAGGCCGTGATGGCGATCATGCTGCCGTCCCTGCGCGCCGAGCGCTCGGCGAGCTACTCGCCGTTCCTGCCGATCCACCCTGTGACCGGGGAGGTGATGCAGGTAGCCATCGACGAGGTGCGGTCTGGCGCCGGCACCCTGGTGTGGCGCGACCCCAAGACGGGGGAGGCCTACGAGACCCCCGTGACCGGCGGCCATGCCAAGCTTCAATGGAAGCCCGACTGGGCCATGCGCTGGGTGGCGCTGGGCATCGACTACGAGATGGCCGGCAAGGATCTCATCGATTCGGTGAAGCTGTCGGGCGAGATCGCCCGCGCCCTCGGCGGCGAACCGCCAGAGGGCTTCAACTACGAGCTCTTCCTCGATCGTGAAGGCCGCAAGATCTCGAAGTCGAAGGGCAACGGCCTGTCCATCGACGACTGGCTCGTCTACGGCACCGCCGACAGCCTGGCGCTGTTCATGTACAACAAGCCCCGCGAGGCCAAGCGCCTGTTCGTGGAGATGATCCCGCGCCAGGTCGACGACTATCTCGGCTTCCTCGAGAAGTTTCTCGGCCAGGAGCCGGCCCAGCAGCTCGGCAACCCGGTCTGGCACTTGCACGCCGGCCGGCCGCCGGCGGCCGAGGCGGTCGGCAAGGGCGGTGCGCTCAACTTCGCCATGCTCCTCAACCTCGCGGCGGTGGCCAACACCGAAGATCCGGCGGTGCTGTGGGGCTTCATCCGCCGCTACGATCCGGATGTCGGCCCGCAGACCCATCCGGTCCTCGCCCGGCTCGTCGGCCACGCACTCGCGTATTTCCGGGACGTGGTGCGGCCGCAGAAGACCTACCGGGCGGCGACGGAGGCGGAAGCGGCCGCCCTCTCGGACCTGTCCGAGACCCTGGCGGCGCATGAGGGCTCGACCGATCCGGAAGGGCTCCAGGCCATCGTGTACGAGGTCGGGCGGCGGCACTTTCCCGACCTCTCGGGCAAGGCGAAGAGCCCGGACGGACGGCCCGGCGTGTCGCAGGCCTGGTTCACCACCATCTACAACGTGCTGTTCGGCGAGGCGCGCGGCCCCCGCTTCGGTTCGTTCGTCGCCCTCTACGGCGTGGCCGAGACGCGGGCGCTCATCGCGGAGGCCCTGTCGGGGGCCTTCGTGCCCACGGAAGCATGAATCGGCTGTCCGCACGAAGAATTGCGCAACAAAACACCACCCCTTCGGCGGCCGGCGCATCATTGTGCTTGTCGCAAGGGGGCGGGGAGGCTAGAAGCCGCTCCACCGAAGACGAAAAAAGGCCGCCCCGGTGAGGGAGCGGCCCGAAGTCTAGGGAGGAAACGCCCAAGAAGGGCACACCGCGGCGACGCCATCGCTGCGGTGCATGTGACTGAGATGCCATTTTGCACTGCACCCTACAACGCCCCCGAATGAGGGGATGGGTATGCGCGGAATGCATTCAGGCCGGTCAGGTCGCCGCCGCTCCGGATGACGCGGCCGTCGAAGGCAGACCGAGCTGGTCGAGGCTCAGGTGCCAGACCCGTTCCTGCAGATCGGGATCGGCGGCCCGGCGCGAGGTCGCCACCGGGCGCGAGCGCGCGAAGTAGAGTCCCGTCACACCCGCGAGCTCCGGTGCGCTCGCCACGTGGATCGACGTGGCCGCACCGGCGACCGGCGAAGCCATGAACGGGCGGATCAGGCGCCAGCCGAAGCCGAACCAGCCCCCGGTGCCGGCGGCGAACCCACTGGCGATGACGCCGGGATGCAGGGCGTTCACTGTCACGCCCGTGCCGTCGAGGCGGCGGGCGAGGGCCTTGGTGAACAGCACGTTCCCGAGCTTGGCCTGGGAATACACCGTCATGGCGGAGAAGCCGCGCGCATGGCCGATGTCGTCGAAGGCGATGCGCCCACGGGTGTGCGCCGCCGAGGCGACGTTGACGATGCGCGACGGCGCGCTCGCCTTCAGCAGGTCGAGAAGTTCGAGGGTGAGGCACACATAGGCGAGATGATCGAGCGCCCAGGTGCGCTCGATCCCGTCCTCCGTGAGCCGATGGCTGTCGAAGATCGCGCCGGCGTTGTTCACGAGCACGTCGAGGCGCGGATAAAGCGCCCGGACTTCACCGGCGAGACGCCGGATCTCAGCCTGTGCGGAGAGGTCCGCCACGAAGGCATCGACCTGTGCACCCGGGACCGCCGCCTGGATCGTCCCGACCGCGTCACGGGTGCGGGCGGCATCGCGACCGACGAGGCCGACCCGGGCGCCCCTTCGGGCGAGGCCGAGGGCCGTCTCGAAGCCGATGCCGGAGGTCGCGCCCGTGACGAGGCAGATCCGGTCCCGCATCGGCGCCGCGCCGGTCATGCCGCCCGCCACGGGATCAGAAGACCGCCTGCCCGACGGCGAAGGCCACGACCACGATGACGATCGCCACCACGAGGAACAGCCCGAACAGGATGCGCGCCAGGGAGCCCGCGCCCGAGGCGATGCCGGTGAAGCCGAGACCACCCGCCACGAGGGAGATCAGGAAACAGATGAGGGCCCATTTCAACAGGGTCATGCGCAGCACTCCAGCACGCGGGAACGAGCGATAACCCTGCGGTCACGCTTCCGTTCCCGCCAAGCTCGCGGATTCGGTCGGGCGTCCGGGGTCGGCCCGGTCGTCGGGCCGCATCAGCCGGCCTGACGGTTCTCCGCCCGCGCCAGCAGTCCCGCGGCCAGGGCATGGTAGAGCCCCTCCGGGCAGATGGATTTCGAGACGGCGTCGCTGATGAGGGCGGCGATCATGAGGGGGATCATCAGGGCGTGGCCCTGGGTCATCTCGGTGACGATGACGAAGGCCGTGATGGGCGCCTGGAGCACGCCGGTGAGGTAGGCCACCATGCCGACGAGGACGAGGGCCGCCACGGGCACCCCCGGGAAGGCGCCCTGGAACACGGCGCCGAGGCCGGCCCCGACGCTGAGGGAGGGCGCGAACAGGCCGCCCGGAATGCCGCTGATGGCCGAGAACAGGGTCGCGAGGAACTTCAGGGGCGCGAAATCGAGGGCGCCGCCACCGGCGCCATGGAGGAGGGTGCGGGCCTCCTCGTAGCCGGTGCCGTAGACGGCGCCCCCCGAGGCGAGGCCGCACAGGGCGACACCGAGGCCACAGGCCACCGCGAACACGATGGGCCGGCGCGCGATGACGGCGCCGGGACGCCCGGGCAATCCGCGGGCGAACAGGATGACGACGCGGGCGAACACGCCGCCCGTCAGCCCGCCGAGGACGCCGATCACCGGCACGGCGATCCAGCCGGGGCCGAACGGGAGGGCCGCGTCGGTGGTGCCGAAATAGGTGTAGTTGCCGGTGATCGCCAGGGCGGTGAGGCCGGCCGCCACGATGGCCGCCACGATCAGTCCGCCGGTCCGGGCCTCGTAGGCGCGTCCGAGTTCCTCGATCCCGAAGACGATGCCGGCGATGGGCGTGTTGAAGGCCGCGGCAACCCCGGCGGCCCCACCGGCGAGGATGAGACCGGGCTGGCGATTGGGGGTGAGGTGGCCGACGGCGGCCATGATCGCCGCGCCGACCTGGACGGTCGGGCCCTCGCGTCCCGTGGAGGCGCCGAACAGCAGCCCGAGCGCCATCACGACGATCTTCCCCGCGGCCGTGCGCAGGGAGACCAGGGCCCGCCGCAGGGACGCCGTAGCCGTGTGGCGCGCCGCGATCACCTGGGGAATGCCCGAGCCCTGTGAATTCGGGAACACCGTGCGGGCGAGGTAGGTGCACAGGCCGAACCCCACGGGCGTGACCGCGAGGGCCATCCAGGGCGACAGGGACAGGATCATCCGGAACCCCTCCTGCGCCGCATCGGCGAGCTTGGCCATCAGGACGGCGGCGAGGCCGACGCCGATGCCGCCGAGGAGGAACAGCAGCCGCCGCCGCCAGACCGCGAAGGCATCGACGGCCCCACTGCGCAAACGTGTGATGGCGGGGCGGATGCGGGAACGGGACGGCATGGGTGGGGGATCCGGCGTTGCGGCGCACGGCGCCTCAGGCAAGGCGCATACCCGGCGCCGGCCCGCCTTGCATCACCCCTCTCGAATCACGCCTTGCATCACGCCTTCACGCCTTCCGCCGCGCACAGCTCCGCGACGGTCTTCAGGTAGGCCTTGGCGTCGAATTTCTTCAAGGAATTCTCGCTCTGGTAGCGCACGGTCCCGAAGACCTTGCGCCGGGCCCAGGGGCGGTCGTGCAGGCCGTAGACCCAGGCGACGTTGGTGAACGAATTGGCGTCGCGGCCGTCGAGGAAGTAGCGGTTGTTGAGGCGCAGGGTGCGCCTGAATCCTTCCTCGGGGGAGGGCGACCAGTCGAGGATCTTCTTGCCCCAGTACATGCGCAGGTGGTTGTGCATGTAGCCGGTCTCGCGCATCTCGGCCTGGGCCGCGTTCCAGTGGACGTCGTGGGTCTCGCCCGCGGCGAGTTCGGCCTCGGTGTAGGTGTGCGGACGCGGATCGTCGGCGTGCTCGGCCAGGGTCTTGCGCGCCCATTCGGGCACCGCGTCGGCGTAGGACTCGTAGCCCTTCGTGTAGTGGACGTGGTTCATGGCGAGCTCGCGCCGCACGATGAGCTCCTCGAGATAGGCGGTCTTGTCGTCGTCCCCGCCGGTCCTGGCGGCGCGCACGGCGAGCGCGATCTCCACGGGCGAGATCTGGCCGAAATGCAGGTAGGGGCTCATGTGCGAGGCCGCGCCCGCCTCGGGCTTGTTGCGCTCGGCCCCGTAAGTGGCGAACGGGCCGGCGAGGTAGGCCTTGAGGCGCCGCCGCGCTTCCGTCTCGCCGCCCGTGAAGCGTTTGACCGGGGGAACGTCCCGGTCGAGGGTCATGCCGGCCAGCACCGCGTCCGGGTCGGCGATGTCGATCTCGGCCTTCGGCAGGCCGCGCCCGGCCCTGTGCTTCACGGTGCGCTCGGACAGACCGACGATATAGTCGTCGAACAGGCGGTTGAGCTTCGGCCGCAGGGTGCGGGCGGCGTATTCGTGCTTGGTCGAGGCCACCTCGACGGGAACGACGACATCGCCCTCGACCTGGACGATGCGGGTCTTCACCGCCGCCACGATCTCCCCGTACCAGCGCTTCTGGATGGCGAGATAGCCGCGGTCGAGGACGAGCAGGGCGGCGTCGCGGGCGAGGTCGATGGCGATCTCGGCGGGGGAGGCCTTGCGCAGGCAGAAGCCGATCCCGCGCCGGTCGAACCCGGCCCTGGCGTCGGCGAGGCCCTGCAGCAGGAAGGCATAGTGCCGGGCGTTGGCCTCGGGAAAGCCGTTGGCCCCGTCGAGGAGGCCGAAGCACGCGACGACCGGCACGCCGAGGCGGTTGGCCTCCGCGACGGCGTATTCCAGCGCCGGGTTGAAATGGGCGCGATTCGCCTGCTGCAGCAGGTAGACGACGTAGGCCCCGTCCGCGCGGGGTTCCACGTCGTTCAACACCCTGATTCGCCCTGCCTGTATCGTCATCGTGCCCGCCGCATCCCGTGTGGTGCTGAAAATGTAGAGCCTCGGCGACACGCGCGGCGGCGGCGGATGAGCACGGCCTTCGGCCAGATCCGCACCGCGGACCGGTCTTTGTCGCGCTCGAAAAACCCCTTGGCATCAGGGCGTTGACGCTGGCCCCGCCCGTCTCGATGCGGCTCGGCGACGTTGCAGGGACGCCACCGGGGGCCTGCGACATTTTGGAGACAGACGGATTACAACGTGTCGGGTTGCACGAAAAGCGACAGGGGTGCTGCCCCAACGGCCTTGCATTTCCGAGCGGGAGGATCAGATTGTGCATTGCGGGAACGCGATGGCGTCGCGCTCCCGTTGCCCTTCTTGGGCGTTTCCTCCCTAGACTTCGGGCCGCTCTTCGGAGCGGCCTTTTTTTCGGCGCGATGCAGGTCCCCCCGCGCGGGCGCGGATCGTGAAGTCATCCCCGTGCGCGGGCGCGGATCATGAAGTTGTCGTAGGTGTACTCGGCGACCTGGAACCAGAGGTATTCCTCGTTCCGGAAGGTCCGCATCGCTTCGTAGATGCGCTTGAAGTCCGGATTCTTGCCCGCGATCTCGTTGTAGACATCCGTCGACGCCTTCAAGGCGGCTTCCATCACCTCCTGGGGGAACGGACGCAGCTGCGCCCCGGCGGCGACGAGGCGGCGCAGGGCCTTGGGATTGCGCGCATCGTACCGGGCCTGAACCTCGGCGTGGACCTGCGCGGCCGCAGACCGCAGGATCGTCTGATACGCCTTCGGCAGGGCCTTCCACGCTTCGGCGTTGAACCAGACGTGGATGAGGGCGCCGCCCTCCCAGAAGCCCGGATAATGGTAGATCGGCGCCACCTTCTGGAGGCCGAGCTTCTCGTCGTCGTAGGGGCCGATCCATTCGGCGGCATCGAGGGTCTTGGCTTCGAGGGCGCCGTAGATCTCCGGACCGGGCGTCGCCTGCGGCACGGCGCCGAGCTTGGCCAGGACCTGGCCACCGAGGCCGGCGATGCGCAGCTTGAGGCCCTGGAGATCGGCCGTTGCCTTCACCTCCTTGCGGAACCAGCCTCCCATCTGCGCGCCGGTGTTGCCGGCCGGCAGGGCCACGAGGCCGTTGCGGGAGAAGATCTCGGCGAACAGGTCGGCGGCGCCGCCGTCGAGCCACCACGCGGACTGACCCCGGGCGTTGAGGCCGAAGGGGATGGCGGTGGCGAGGGCGAAGGTCTGGTCCTTCGCCACCCCCTGCGTCGCGGGCGCATAGCCCATCTCGACGGTGCGGGCCGCGACGGCATCGAGGATTCCGTCCCCCGGCACCGGCTCGCCCGGTCCCTGAACCTGAATCTGGAAACGGCCGTCGGTCGCCTCGGCCACGAGGCGGCCCAGGGTCTCGGCAGCGCCGTACAGGATATCGAGGCCCTTGGGGTACGCGCTGGCGAGGCGCCAGCGCAGCTCCGGCGCCCCTTGCGCGAGGGCGGGCGCGGCGACGGCCGCCGCACCGCCGAGACCGGCGGCGAGGAGGGCGCGCCGGGGGAGGGCGCGTCCGGAGAGGGGTGGGGGCATGACGCCTCGCTTCACAATCGATCCACGCACCGGAGAATCGGCGCGGGCGGCCCGTCCGGCCATCGGTTCACGAACGGGGACGCGCCCGAAACGATCCCGTGCCGGGTCATTTGGCGAAGAATCATCGGGGCCGGGATCATTTGGCGTAAGCGAAGGTCCCGTCGTTCCAGACGTAGAGAACGTAGCCCTGCGCCGTGACGTCGCCCTTGGCGTCGAAGCCGACGGAACCGAGCACGAGGTCGAAGCGCTCGGCATGCAGGGTCGCGGCGAGGCGCTTGGAATCCTGGCTGTGGGCGAAGTTGCCCGCCGCCACCAGGGCCTGGAGGGCGGCGTAGCCGTAGATCGTCGAGCCCTCGGGCTCGACGCCCTCGGCCTTGAAGGCGGCGACCACGGCTGCCGCCTCGGGCTTGCGGCGCGGGTCGAGGTAGAAGGTCATCAGCACGCCGTTGCTGGCCGGTCCCGCGATGGTGGCGAATTCCTGGGTGGCGATGGCCGAGGTGCCGAACCATTGCGGCCTGTAGCCCCGCTCGGCCGCGATCCGCACCAGACGGCCCATCTCGCGGGCGTCCCCGCCGTAATACGCCACCGCGATGCCGGCTTCCTTGAGGCGGTCGGCCAGCGCCGCGTCGTCGGCGTCGCTGGAGGCGAAGGCCGTGGCGAGGGCCTCGTTGATGCCGATGCGGTTGAGGTTCTCCTTCGTCGCGGCGGCGAGGTTGCGCGAGCCCGGCGTGAGGTCGTTGAGGATGGCGATCTTCTTTTCGCGGAAGCGCTCGGCCAGGATCGTCGCCGACAGCTTGGCCTGGTCGTCGTCGCGCCCGCAGACCCGAAAGATCGTCGGCAGGCCGCGATCGGTGAGCTTGGCGGCCACGGACGCCGCCGTGATCATCAGGGTGCCGTTGGCGGCGTAGACTTCCGAAGCGGCGAGCGAGGCGTTGGAGCAGACATGGCCGACCACGAGGCGCACGCCCTGCGCGGCGTAGTGGTTGGCCACCGCCACGGCCTTGTTGGAATCGCAGGCGTCGTCCTGCACGTCGAGGACGATGGTCTGGCCGTCGAGGCCGCCCTTCGCGTTGGCATCGCGGGCCGCAGCCTGGACGCCGCGCAGAACCTGCTCGCCCACCGCCACGTAGGCGCCCGAGCGCGGCACGGCGACGCCGATGACGACGTCCGCCCGCGCGGCCCCGGCCGGCAGGAGGCTCACCGGCACGAGGCTCAACAGCAGGAGGCCGGCCGCCCACCGCCCATCGAGCCCGAGGCGCCGGGTCGCGCGTCTGAACCTCGTCTCGCCCCGTCTCACGCCTCGTTCGACCTCAGGAAGGTTTCAGCGGATCTACCGAAGACAATGCGGGGCTCGCACCCCTTGGACCGCCCGACCCGTGCGGGAAGCTGCACGAGAACGCAAGTCTGGATTCGTGCCGCGCTCCGCAACGGGCGAACCCGGCGCGGACCATCGCCCCGAGGAAGACCGCTCCGGCCCGCATCGTCCTCTCAGCGGGCGGTGGCGTAGAGGGAGGCACCGGCGGCGACGGGCGCGGTGACGGTGGAGAACACCGACAGGACCTTCTGAACCTCGGTGAAGGGGGCGTTGGAGACGTAGACGAGGTCGCGGTTGCGCATGCGGAAGGCCTGGGTGAGGAACAGGCTGTTGGGGTCGCGCATGTTGATCCGGTAGACCACGGGTACCAGCGGCGTGCCCAGCAGCGGGCTGCCGGGCTTGAGCCGGCGCACCACGGCGGCCGGCTCGAACCGGAAGATGAAGGTGCCGGCCGGGTCGGCCTGGAAGTCGGATAGGCCGCGCGCCTTGGCCAGCGCCTGGGCGAGGGTGATGCCTTCGGCCTGGAACGGGATCTCGGTGGAGTTGCCGAGCGCGCCCACCGCCAGGAAGGTCTGGGGATCGCGCACCAGGGTCAGGACGTCGCT
>NZ_LMMW01000015.1:0-37482 GCF_001422845.1 Methylobacterium sp. Leaf100
AAGCCGATGGCCGACTGGGACATCATCGCCAAGAGCGTGTTCGACCGCCTCGTCGGCCTCGCCATGCTGGTGGCGCTCAGCCCGGTGATGCTCGGCGTGGCCTTGGCCGTCGCCCTCACCTCGCCCGGTCCGGTCCTGTTCCGGCAGAAGCGCTACGGCTTCAACAACGAGGCCATCGAGGTCTACAAGTTCCGCTCGATGTACAACGACAAGGCCGACGTCGCCGCGAGCCGGCAGGTGACCCGGGGCGACCCGCGGGTGACGCCGGTGGGCCGCTTCATCCGCCGGACGTCCCTGGACGAGTTGCCGCAGCTGTTCAACGTGATCAAGGGCGAGTTGTCCCTCGTCGGGNCCGCGGGTGACGCCGGTGGGCCGCTTCATCCGCCGGACGTCCCTGGACGAGTTGCCGCAGCTGTTCAACGTGATCAAGGGCGAGTTGTCCCTCGTCGGGCCGCGGCCCCACGCCCTGCAGGGTCACGTCTCGAACACGCTCTACGATCAGGTGGTGGACGGTTATTTCGCCCGCCACAAGGTCAAGCCGGGGATCACCGGCTGGGCGCAGGTCAACGGCTGGCGTGGCGAGCGACACCAGCGACAAGATCCAGCGCAGGGTCGAACACGACCTGCACTATATCGAAAACTGGTCGGTCCTGTTCGACATCAAGATCATGCTCGCGACACCGATGTCTTTGATCAGCACCAAAAATGCTTATTGAGCCCACCGTTCGACACAAATAGATCCACCATTTCCGGCATCGCGTAAGCCGGCAACAACCAATCTTCAGCCTCACCTGAACCGATCACCATTGGTGAAACTCAAGTGATAGGCCGTCCGGCAACGCGCTTACTCAAGCAGCGTTAAGAGCTTCTTCAAAGGAAGCAGGCCTATTCATTGTTCATGGCGCTCCTGTCCGACCTGCTCGTCCCCTTCGCAATGGCCATCGGAATCCCGCTCCTGATCGTGGGTGCGCCCGAGGCCGGCCGCCCCGTTTTGGTAATCGCTCCGCCCTGGTCGAACGCCATCCGGCTCCTCGAACTCATCAGAGAGGCAGACGGCCGCGTGCTGCGCGAGGCCGGGATGGCCGGGATGGCGGTTGCCGTGTCGGAGCACGCGGACTTCCCGCAGCGCCTGCGCGCGGCCGGGGCCTGGGTCGTCGTCAACGCCAGCAGCGTCTCGGGTTGTCCGACGACGCGTGAACCCTTCGGTAATGCCCCATGACGCTGCACCCGGTTCCACCACGGGCCTCCACACTGGACAAGATCCGGACCACGTCCGGCAAGACGATCGTGGCGCTCCTTTGGGTCAATGTCGCCCTCGTCATCGGGCTCAACGCGTGGCAAGGCACCCTGCCGAACGCGGCGGCGGCGGGGGCCGCCCTCGCCCTCGCGCTTCCGCCGACCATTCTGAGCACGCGCAGCCTCATCGGGGCACGAACCCGGATCGCTTCCAGCATGGCGCTCGCCGGCCTCGTCGCGGTTCTCGTGGCGATCCTCCACCGCGAGGGCGGCGGGCGCTCGCTCCAGCTCGACGTGCACATGTACTTCTTCGCCTGCCTCGCCATCGTCGCCGCCTGGCTCGATTGGAAGGCCCTGGTGGCCTACGCCGCCGTCGTCGCCGTGCACCATCTCGGGCTCTCCCTGATCGTGCCGAGCTTCGTCTTCCCGGATGGCGCGGGGATCGACCGGGTCCTCCTCCATGCCGTCATCCTGATCGCCCAGACCGGTGTCCTCGTCTGGCTGGTGGCGAGCCTCCAGGCCGGGGCCGCAGCGAGCGATGCCCTGCAGCAGAGCGTGGCCGACCGGGACGCCGCCGAGACCCTGAAGGCTCGGGCCATGGCTCAAATCGAGGCCAGGGTCGAGGCCGAGCGGGCCCGGATGCTCGCCGTCGAGGCTCAGGTCCAGGCGTTCCAGGGGATAGTGGGCCGTACCGTGGGGACCATCGGCCAGACCCTCGGAAGCATGGAGGGCAGCGCTGGCCGCCTCATGCGGTTCGCCCAGGAGACGACGCACACCACGGACGGCGCGACGGCGAGTTCGCGGCACGCCGGTCGCAACATCCATCAGATCGCGCAGACCTGCCTCGGTCTCACGGCGGCGGCCAACGAGATCGCCGGGCACCTCGCGGCCACCGACACCGTCACCCGTGCCGCCGCCGACGAGGCGCGCCAGACCGGCGAGACCATCGGCGCTCTCACCGTCTCCGTCGAGCGGATCGGCTCGGTGATCACGGCGATCCGGCAGGTGGCCGAGCAGACAAACCTGCTCGCCCTGAACGCCACCATCGAGGCCGCGCGCGCCGGCCCGGCCGGCCGGGGCTTCGCCGTGGTCGCGGCGGAGGTGAAGACGCTGGCCGGCCAGACCGCCCGGGCGACGGAAGAGATCGCGACCCAGATCCGCGACGTCGAGGGAGCGACGCAGACCTCCATCGCCTTCATGCGCGGCTTCGCGGCGCGGATCGCCGATGTCGAACGCACGACTTCGGCGATGTTCGAGGCCATCGAGCGCCAGCGCGCGGCGACGCGGGCCATGGACGCCAATGTCGGTGCCGCCGTAGAGGACGCGCAATCGGCCACCACCCAGGTGACCGCCGTCGCGGCCGCCCTCGGAACGACCACGGCCGTGGCCGACGAGGTCCAGACCTCGACACGGGCCGTGCGCGATCAGGTCGTCCTTCTGGAAGATGTAACGGCCGCGTTTCTCCGCGACCTTCACGCCGAATCGACCCAGGCGGCCTGATCCACACCCCCTCGCAATCAAGCGCCTTCAGGCCTTCCATCAGAAACTCGGGGTCGGCCGGTCGAGGACCCGGCGGCCCATGAGACTGGCGGCGAGATCCGACATGAGCAGGGCGGTGCGGCCGCGCTCGTCGAGGAACGGGTTGAGTTCGACGAGATCGAGGCCGCGCACGAGGCCACTGTCGTGCAGCATCTCCATGGCGAGATGCGCCTCGCGGAACGTGGCGCCGCCCGGCACCGTGGTGCCCACCCCCGGCGCGATGCCGGGCTCGAGGAAATCGACGTCGAGGCTCACGTGCAGGAGACCGCCGGCGCCCGACACCCGGTCGAGAAAACCCGCCAGCAGCACGCCGATGCCGTTCTCGTCGATGGCGCGCATGTCGTGGACGCGGATGCCCGCCGTGGCCAGCGCCGCGCGCTCCGCCGGATCGACGCTGCGCAGGCCGATCATGCAGACGTGGCGCGGATCGACGGGTGCGCCCAGCGGCGGCAGGTAACCTTCGAAGCCCGAAGCCCCCGTGGCGTAGGCCATGGGCACCCCGTGGAGGTTGCCGCTCGTGGTGGTGTCGAGGGTATGCAGGTCGGGGTGAGCGTCGAGCCACAGCACGAAGAGCGGGCGTCCTTCGCGGGCCGCCCGCCGGCTCATGCCCGCGACGGTCCCCGCCGACAGGCTGTGGTCGCCGCCGAGAAAGATCGGCACCCCCGCGCCCGCTGCGTCGTCGGCGGCCCCCGTGAGGGCGGCGGTCCAGGCTGCGACCTCGGCGAGACCGTGGACGGCCGGGTTGGGGTGGCACGGGACGGAGACGGGCGAGGGCGCGAGATTGCCGCGATCCTCGACGGCGAGGCCGAGGGCGGCGAGCGCAGGCCCGAGGCCGGCCGCCCGGTAGGCGCTCGGTCCCATATCGCAGCCGAGACGCCTTGTGCCCGCCTGCACGGGCGCGCCGATGAGGATGCAGCGTCGGCTGTCCATGGGTCTGATCGCCTTCCCGTTCCGGTCCCGCATGGAGCCGCGAGGTGACGATCCGAAGACGGTTCGCGGCTGCCGGGAGGTGTTGGGGACGGGATCTGCAAAACCGGTGCCCGGCCTCGCGAGGGATCCCGACGCGCAGCACGGCCAGTCGCTTCCCGGTCGTGGGCCGGGGGAACGTTGGCCCGATGGCGCAATCCTGCTTAGGTGCAGACGAAGCCCAGGTGGGGACGGAGCCTGGGTCCCGTTCGACACCACGGCCGCACCGTGCTCCCCTGGCGCCACCGCCGCACGGGAAGGCTGGACGGGAAGCGGTCGGTGTGAACCATCGCAGGATCGTTCCGACCCAAGGTGAGCGCGCCATGCATCTCCTCATCGTCGACGACCACCCGCTGTTTCGCGAGGCCTTGGCCAGCACGCTCGCCCTCGCCTATCCGGGGGCGGTGCTCCACGAGGCGGACGGGATTGCCGGCGCCTGCGCCACCCTGGGGCGCGAGCGAGCCATCGAGCTCGTTCTCCTCGACCTGTCGATGCAGGGCGTGCAGGGTTTCGACGGCCTCGCCACCATCCGGGCGCAGTTCGTCCGCGTGCCGATCCTCGTGGTGTCGGGCCTCGACGATCCGCGCATCATGCGCGACGCCATCCATCACGGCGCGGCCGGCTTCGTCCCCAAGGCGGTGGACAAGGCGACCCTCACGCGGGCGATCGCGGACGTCCTGGCGGGCGGCCTCTCCCTGCCGCCCGCCCTGGCCGGCGCCGCGAATCGGCCCGAGCGGACGCAACTCGCAGAGCGCGTCGCCCGGCTCACGCCCCAGCAGATGCGAGTGCTCGGCATGATCCGCCAGGGCAAGCTCAACAAGCAGATCGCCCACGCCCTCCAGGTCGGCGATTCCACCGTGAAGGCGCATGTCACGGAGATCCTGCGCAAGCTCGAAGTGGGCAGCCGGACCCAGATCGTCATCGAGACGGCCGGGCTCGATTTCGACCATATCCGGACACGGTCCTGAAGTCCGGCCGGGGGCCGCCCGCGCAGGGCGCGTCACGCCTGCGGATCGGCGGCCCACCCGCAAGCGTGGTCATGTGCCCACCTTCATTCGCCCTCCAGACGCGCCAGGCGGCGGCCGAGCTCGAACAGGAGCGTATCGGTCAGGGTGCGCAGAAGCGGATCGGCAATCCGGTCCACGGATTCCCGCAGTTGGATGGCGTGATCGACGGCGCGGTAGACGAGCTCGACCTCGAGATCCGGGATGTCCTGATCGGAACGGGCGCGAAGGGGCATTTCGTGGGGGAAGGTCGGCATCGTGGTACTCTGGCAACAGACGGGAAAGGGCGTTGTGGCGATCCGCTCACGGCATCGGGCGGCGGGAGGACCGCGCGGCTGGCCGCGGACTGTCGGGGGCGGGCATCCGCAGCACCGATCCGGGCAGGCCGAACACCCGTCGACAGGTGGCCACAGTCTCCGGGGTCAGGCGTGCGTAGATCGGTAGCAGGAGCGAATCGCCGTAGGGGCAGGGCAGGGCGAGGGGCTCCACGTCCCAGCCCATCTCCATGAGGCGCGTCACCAGCACCGGGTGGGTCTGGACCAGGAGCCCTTCGAGGCCGAAATGTTCGGCGGCCTCGGCCACGGCGGTGAAGGAGGCACCCGAGACGGCATCCACGCCCTTGGCGCTTTCGCGCTTGGCCGGAGCCACGGCGCAGCGCGTCCATTCGTAGATGCGCGGCCCCGACGGCGCCGACGCGCCCTTGAGGAGTTCCGGATAAAGGTGGGTCTGCAGGTGCGGTCGGGTGGTGGGCAACAGGCGCGAGTAGGAGACGATGACTTCGCTCGCCTGACCGGCCGTCTGTTGACCGGCCAATTCTTGATCGGTCGTTTGTCGGCCGACCGGTTCTTGGCCGACGACGTGCAGGCAGTCAGGCCCGTCGAACTGGTCGCGCTCGCGGCCGTCCGGCTTGCGGCAGGCCTCCCACTTGAGGTGATCGACGAAAAAATCGTGCCGGAAGCGATAGATCCGATCCATGAGGACGGGATTCCGCGCCTCGACGTCGCCGCTCAGAACCTTCAACATGCCCGATCTCCCTGCGATGCAGGGAGTTCTGGCCAAGCTTGGGTCGATCAGGCATCCGTAGATCTACGGAGGATCGCGGCGACTGGAATCAGCTTATGATGCCCCGCCGCAAGGCTTCGGCGACGCTCTGGACGCGACTGGCTGCGTTGAGCTTGCGCGCCGCGGCCGCGAGGTGATGCTCCACCGTGCGTGCGGAGATCGACAGGATCACGGAGGTCTCCCAGGCGGTCTTGCCGGCGGCGGCCCATTTCAGGCACTCGACCTCTCGGTCGGTCAGCCCCGCGAAAGCCCGATCCGCCGCATCGTCGTCCTGCATCCGGCGCGCGATCGCCTTGGCCCGGGACATGGCGTAGATCGCCACGAGGTGCAGGCCGGCGCGGGCATCATCCGACAGCCGCACCTGCGTACCGCCGAAGCTGACCCCGGCCTCGCCGCCGTCGAGTTCGTGGAAGGGGACGCAGAAGCCCTCCCTGAGGCCGTACTCCCGTGCCTCGTTCATCACGGTGAGGCCGTGCCCGTCGCCACGGGTCGCCGCCTCCTGCCACAGGAACGGCTCCGTCGTCGCCCGGATGTAGCGGATAACCGGGTCCCGATGGAGGTGGTTCCGCTCCTGGTAACGCTGCGCCCAGCCGACCGGCCAGCCCGAAATCAGCGAACAGTCGGACAGGTTCTCGTTCGGTGACTGCGGCAGGCCGCCGATGAGGAACGCGTCGTAGCCGAAGATCGCCCCCGTGCGGCGCAACTCCGCATAGACTGCCCGCTGAGTCCCCGCCGATCGCAGCCGATGGATAATGTCGAACGCGGTCTGACGAACATCGTGCACAAGCGTTACTCGGCGAATTCCTCCTGCGATTGTAACAGGATCGATGGTTTGTGAAAGGTTGAAGGCGTGAGGTAGCCGCCCGACGCATCACCCGGTGGGTCGCACCGTGCCCGCGAAGGGCGCAGCCTCAAGCAGCCCGGCGTACGGCGGTCCGGCCCGGTTCCGGCGACCGGGGCAGATCGGCGATGAGACGCACGAGCTGATGCGCATGATAGGGCGTGCGCAGACAGGGTGCCCCCGCCACGATGGCGTCGGGCAGGGTGCGCGGCGAGCGCGTGGTGTAGATCACTCCGACGGCGGGATCGAGGCAGCGGGCGACGGCCCCGAGGGATACGCCCTCGACGGCGTCGCGCACGTCGGCATCGGTCACCAGGACATCGACCCGGCGCAGGACGGTCTGACTCAGGAGCAACGCTTCGACCTCGCCGGCCGTGCGGGCGCTGAGGACATCGTAGCCGGAGGCTTCCAGGCAACTCGTGGTGATCGAACGGGTCAACTCGTCGCCGGCCAGCAGCACGACGAGGGGCGGAAGGGACGCACGAGCCATGGCGATGATCCTGCCTGCCGATCCGGATGCGATGTGCAGCCGATCAAGAAACGATCCACCCAATCTGGCCGTCGAATCGTTAACGCCCTCTTAAACGTCCGGCTTATTCTGACAATCCGCGTCGTATTGCAGATTGGTACATTGCCTTTAATTTACGTAATCTGCTCACGAGACGACCACCGAACTGCCCAATAGAGAAGCGCAGTCGGATCGATGGTGGAAAACCGCTCATGGCGCGCAATGGGCACTTCGCTCCGGCCCCTGCGGATCTGTCGGCCGAAGCGATGCGGCGGCGGCCGGACATACGCCCTGCGATAGCCCCCTCCTTCGTGACTCCGGAATTCCGCCCCGCCCCCCTCAAGGCGGCGACGCCGCGCGAACGAGGGGAATCTTGCGCGCCGCGAAGCATCGCCCTCCCGTCCGAGGAAAGCCCGGTGCTGCCGGACAGAGAACCGATCGCGTGGTCGAACATGCGAATGGGAGAAGGCTGTTTTCCATCGGCGCCGCAAAAAGCCATTTGCTTCCTTTGACGCAGACCTATTACGAGCTGATACTTCAAATTGATCGAGAATGCGCCGCAAATATTTGTGGGTCGCATGATATTTCGACCAACTTTTCTGCTGCATCTCCAGCATTCGCGAAGTTCGTTGCTCCATGTCCGGCGCTCGGCGCCGGACGTATCCCCTTTTGAATGTGGATCCTCACATGAGCCTTCGACCACCTGCCGACGCGACGGATGCCCCGATCCGGTTCGCCTACTGGGTACCCAATGTCTCGGGCGGCCTCGTCATCAGCAAGATTCCCCAACGCACGAGCTGGGACGCGCCCTACAACCGGCGCCTGGCACAGATCGCCGAGGAAGCAGGGTTCGACTACGCCCTGACGCAGATCCGCTTCACCGCCGGTTACGGCGCTGAGTACCAGCACGAATCCGTGGCCTTCAGTCATGCGCTGCTCGCCGCCACCACGAAACTGAAGGTGATCGCCGCCCTGTTGCCGGGACCGTGGAACCCGACTCTGGCCGCCAAGCAGATCGCCACCATCAGCCAGTTGAGCGAGGGGCGCATCGCCATCAACGTGGTCTCGGGCTGGTTCTCTGGCGAGTTCCGCGCCATCGGCGAGCCGTGGCTCGACCACGACGAGCGCTATCGGCGCTCGGAAGAGTTCATTACGGCCCTGAGAGGAATCTGGACCCAGGACAACTACACCTTCCGGGGCGATTTCTATCGCTACACGAATTACACCCTGAAACCGAAACCCGCCGACCCGCAGCCGGAGATCTTCCAGGGTGGTTCGTCGAGGGCGGCGCGGGACATGGCGGCGCGGGTGTCCGATTGGTACTTCACCAACGGCAACACCCCCGAGGGCATCCGGGCCCAGGTCGACGACATCCAGGCGAAGGCGCGGGCCAACGGCCATTCCGTCAAGGTCGGCGTCAACGCCTTCGTCATCGCCCGCGACACGGAGGAGGAGGCCCGCGCCGTCCTCAAGGAGATCATCGACAACGCCGACCCGGAGGCGGTCAAGGCCTTCGGCCATGAAGCGAAGAACGCCGGCAAGGCTTCGCCGGAAGGGGAGGGGAACTGGGCGAAATCGAGCTTCGAGGACCTCGTCCAGTACAACGACGGCTTCAAGACCGACCTCATCGGTACGCCCGACCAGATCGCCGAGCGCATCGTCGCCCTGAAGGAGGCCGGCGTGGATCTGGCGCTGCTGGCCTTCCTGCATTTCCAGGAGGAGGTCGCGTATTTCGGTGCGCACATCATCCCACGGGTGCGGGCCCTGGAGGCGGAACGCGGGCGCCGGGCGGAAGCCGCCTGAATCGAACGACCGCCCTTCCGACATCCTCCGGAGAACAGCCATGAACATCGCCGTCAGCGCGAGTGCCATTGAGGCCAACCGCGTGCCCCAGGGAGTCCCCGGCCCCGAGAAGCCGTCGGAGCCCGCCCACATCGTCCGCGACGACGCCGAAGCACTCCGCGTCGCCCACGCCCTGGCGGACGCGTTCCGCACGGAGGCGGCCGAGCGCGACCGCACGGGGCGCCGGCCCTTCGCCGAGCTCGACGCCTTCTCGCAGAGCGGCCTGTGGTCGATCAACGTGCCCAAGGCCCATGGCGGGCCGGGCGTGTCCTACCGGACCCTCGCACAAGTGATCGCCATCGTCTCGGCGGCCGATCCCTCCATCGGGCAGATCGCCCAGAACCACCTCGGCATCGTCGCCGCAATCGACACCGTGTCGGACGACGCGCAGAAGGCCCTGCTGTTCGGCAAGGTGCTGGCCGGCACCCGCTTCGGCAACGCCTTCTCCGAGAGCGGCACGCCGAGGGCCGCCGACTTCAAGACCCATTTCGTCGATCACGGCGACCATGTCATCGTCCACGGTCGCAAGTTCTACGCGACGGGGGCGCTGCTCGCCCACCTCGTGCCCATCGTCGCTGTCGACGATCAGGGACGCCCCTGGTACGCCATCGCCGAGCGCAACGCGCCGGGCCTGTCCGTCATCGACGACTGGTCGAGCTTCGGCCAGCGCACCACGGCGAGCGGCACGGTGATCCTTGAGGGCGTGCGGGTGGAGAAGAGCCACCTCGTGCCGGCGTGGAAGGGCTACGAACGTCCGAGCGCCAACGGGGCGATCTTCCAGGTCATCCAGGCCGCCGTCGATGCCGGCATCGCCCGCGAGGCGCTGGCCGAGACCGTCGCGTTCGTGCGCACGAAATCGCGGCCCTGGATCGACAGCGGCCTGGAGCGGGCCTCGGACGATCCCCACACCATCGCCATCGTCGGCGACCTCACCATCCGCCTGCACGCGGCGGAAGCCCTCCTCGACCGGGCCGGCCTCGCCCTCGACGCGGCGGTGGCCGCCCCCGACGCCGGCAGCGTCGCGGCGGCACAGCTCGCCGTGGCGGAAGCGAAGGTGCTGACCACGGAGGTGGCGCTCGCGGCCACCAACACCCTGTTCGAACTCGCCGGCACCCGCTCGACCCTCGACGAGCACAACCTCGATCGGCACTGGCGCAACGCCCGCACCCACACCCTGCACGACCCGGTGCGCTGGAAATACGCCATCGTGGGCAACCACGCCCTCAACGGGGTCGCCCCCCCGTTCCACGCCTGGAGCTGAGACGGAGAGGGCCGCCCGCGCCCGAGCGGTGGACCCGCAGCGAATGCCATCGGGAAAGCCGCATGTTTTGCGGGGGCTGTGACCCTTGGGCGACTGGCGGAAGCTCAGGCCTGTTCCATGTTCCAAGGGATGAACTTCCTCGTCCCCGATCGCATCGAAGCCGGCCCTGCCCGAATCCGCGCCGCCGCCCGCGCGGTTTCGCGGCTCGCCGCCGAGCGGGCGGACGCCCTCGACCGAACCGGCGGATTTCCGGCGCAGGACGTGGCCCATTGCCATGAGGCCGGCCTGCTCGCGGCACCGCTTCCCATGGCCCTCGGCGGCGCTGGCCTCGATGCGCCCACCATGGCGCCGGTGCTCCTCGACGTCCTCGCGGAAGTCGGCCGCGGTAGCCTCGCCCTCGGGCGGCTCTACGAGGGCCATGTCAACGCCCTGTCGCTGATCCTGCGCTACGCGTCCGAGTCCGTGCTCGCGCGTCTCGCGGCGGATGTCCGCGCCGGGCACCTGTTCGGGGTCTGGAACACCCAGCCCCAGGCCGGCGGCCTCGACCTCGATCCCCTTGGGGCCGGCCTGCTCGGTGGCGTGAAATCCTTCGCCTCGGGGGCGGGATCGGTGACGCGACCCCTCGTCACCGCGCGGCGGCCCGATGGGCGCCAGCAGATGCTCGTCGTCACCCTGGAGCCCGACACCCGGGCCGACCTGACTTCGTGGTGCGCCCACGGCATGCGCGCCTCGACCTCGGGGGTGCTCGACTTCTCCGGGCTTCCCGTGGACAGGCAGGCGGCGGTGGGTGAGGCCGACGATTACTTCCGCGAGCCGCATTTTTCCGGTGGCGCTTGGCGCTTCACCGCCGTGCAGCTCGGCGGGATCGAGGCCGTGTTCGATACCGTGCGGGCGCATCTCGTCGCCACCGGGCGCGGTGGCGACCCACATCAGGCGGCGCGTCTCGGCGAGGCGGCCATCGCCGTGGAGACGGCGCGGCTCTTCGTTAGCCGGGCCGCTGCCCTCGCCAACGACCCCGACGCGGAGCCCGCGCGGGTGATCGCCTACGTCAACCTCACCCGCATCGCCGTGGAGCGCGCCGGCCTCGACGTGCTGGAGCGCGCCCAGCGCTCCGTGGGGCTCGCCGGCTTCCTCCAGACCCACCCCCTGGAGCGTCTCATGCGCGATCTCGCCACCTATCTGCGCCAGCCGGGTCCCGACCGGGCGCTGACCCACGCCGCCGCCCACGTGCTGGCCGACGACCGCCCGGCCGACACCCTCTGGCGCGACCCACGCGATGCGAACCGCGCGGGTCTCCAGTCCGGTCGCGCCGCATGACCCGACCCACCGAATCCCTCCCGCCAGATTATTTCGACGGTATCTACGCCGGAAACCCGGACCCGTGGGGGTTCACCACCAGCGCCTACGAGGCGGCCAAGTACGACGCCACCCTGGCGGCCCTCTCGCGAGACACCTATGGCGAGGCTCTCGAAGTCGGCTGCTCCATCGGCGTGCTGACCCGGCGGCTGGCGGAACGTTGCACCCGGCTCCTGTCCCTCGACGTCGCCGAGACCGCCATCGCGGCGGCCCGTGCCCGCTGCGCCGACAGCCCGCACGTCGCGTTCCTGCGCGCGGCGGTGCCCGACGCGTGGCCGCCCGGCCGGTTCGACCTCATCCTGGTATCGGAGGTGCTGTACTTCTTCACCCGCGCCGACCTCGCCCGCCTCGCCGGACACATGGTGCGGGCGGTGAAGCCCGGTGCCGACATCGTCCTCGTCCACTGGATCGGCGAGACGAACTATCCGCTCAGCGGCGACGACGCCGTCGAGGCGCTCATCGCCGGAACGGCCGGTACCCTGGAGCCGTATCGCCAGACCCGTACGGACCGCTACCGCCTCGATGTGCTGCGGACGATCGGTGCCACGCCATGACCGGCCGGGTGCCTCGGCAGACGGTGTTCCGGCACCGCGCCTGGGTGCGCCTGACCCATTGGGTGAACACGGCTGCGTTCGGCGCGCTCTTGGTGAGCGGCATCGCAATCCTGCTCGCCCTGCCGCGCCTGTTCTGGGGCGAGACCGGCGCCAACGACGCCCCCGCCGCCCTGGTGCTGCCTCTCCCGGTGAACCTCGAGCAGACCGGCTGGGGCCGTAATCTCCACTTTCTCGCCGCCTGGATCCTCGTCCTCAACGGCGGGATCTACCTGCTCCTCGCGCTCTTCGGCGGACATCTGCGCCGCAACCTCCTGCCGGACCGGGATCAGCTGGCGCCCGACCACCTCGCCCGCGAGATCGCCGACCATGCCCGGCTGCGGCCGGCCACGGGGCGGGAGGCTCTGCGCTACAACGCCCTACAGAAATTCGCCTATCTGGCCGTGATCCTGGGCTTGTTCCCCCTGATGGTGCTCACCGGCCTCACCATGTCGCCCGGCGTCACGGCGGCGTTCCCCGAGCTTTTCACCCTGTTCGGCGGCCGGCAATCGGCCCGCACCCTGCACTTCGTCTTCGCCAGCCTGCTGGTCCTGTTCCTCCTCGTCCATGTCGGTCAGGTCTTCGTCGGCGGGGCCGTCAACCTCACGCGCTCGATGATCACCGGGCGCTTCGCCGTTCCGCCGGACACGCCAGCCAACCGGGAGACACCCGATGCGTGACCTGTCGCGCCGCCGCCTCCTCACCGGTTCGGGGGCCCTCTTCGGTGCCGGCCTCGTGAGCGGCTGCCATGCGCCGGCCCTGTCGCATCTGGCCACCCCCTACGACTGGAGCAACGGCCTCACCTTCGCGGTCCAGCGCTGGCTGCTCCGGCACCAGCCCCTGGTGCGCGAGTTCGACCGCAGCCAGATCTCGACGGTGTTCCCCACCATCAACACCACCGATCCCGACGACCCCGCCTACAAGCGATCGAGGCAAACTGCGTTCGCCGACTGGAAGCTGCCCGTCACCGGCCTCGTGGAGCGGCCCGGCGCCTTCTCCCTCGCCGACCTCAAGGCGATGCCGTCGCGCACCCAGGTGACCCTGCATTCCTGCGAGCAGGGCTGGTCGGCCATCGGCGAGTGGACCGGCGTACCCCTGGCCCGTCTCCTCGCGCAGGTGGGGCTGAAGCCTGAGGCCCGCTTCATCGTGATCCGCAGCGTCGATGGCTGGTGGGACAGCTACGACCTGTTCGACGCGCTCCACCCGCAGACCATCCTCGCCTACGGCATGAACGGAGGCGACCTACCGGTGAAGCACGGCGCGCCCCTGCGCCTGCGCGTGGAACGCCAGCTCGGCTACAAGAGCCTCAAGTACATCTCGGCCATCGAGGCGGCCGAGCGCGTCGACGGCTACGGCAAGGGACGCGGCAGCATGGTCGCCGAACTCGGCTTCCCCTGGTACGCCGGCATCTGATCAGCCGCCCAAAGCGAGGCCGCCCAGGGCCGTCAGCCCGACGACGATCCAGGGCGCGACGCCCCCCACCGTCAGGAGCACGAAGGCGGTGGCGGCGAGGGCCACATCTCGGGCGCTGCCGATGGCGCCCGTCCAGACCGGATCGTAGAGGGCGGCGGCGAGCAGCCCGACCACGGCGGCGTTGCCCCCGCGCAGGGCCGCCTGGGCCAGGGGCTTCCTGCGGAGTTCGTCCCAGAACGGCAGGGCGCCGGTGACGAGGAGGAGGCCGGGCAGGAAGATCGCCGCCAGCGCCAGGGCAGCGCCCGGAAATCCGTTCGGCGGCGGCTTCAGGGCGGCACCCAGATAGGCCGCGAAGGTGAAGAGGGGCCCCGGCACGGCCTGCGCCGCGCCGTAGCCGGCGAGGAACGCGTCGGCGCCGATCCAGCCCGGATCGACGGTGCCGGCCCGCAGGAGCGGCAGCACCACGTGGCCGCCGCCGAAGACGAGGGCTCCGGCCCGGTAGAACGCATCGACCACGGCGATGCCCTGCGAGGGCAGCCAGGTCGCCAGGATCGGCAAGCCGACGAGCAGCCCCAGAAACAGCGTCAGCGCCACGGTCCCCGTCCGCCGGGACAGGGGAACGGAGAGGTGTCCGACCGGGGTGGGAGCCATCGCCCGGCACAGGACGAGGCCGGCGACGGCGCCGAACCCGATCGCACCGACCTGACCGAACGCCGTCGGGGCCAGCACCGCGAGCCAGAGAGCACCGAGTGCGATCCCGGCACGCATGGGGTCCGGCGCCAGGGTTCTGGCCATGCCCCAGACGGCCTGGGCCACGACCGCCACGGCGACGAGCTTGAGGCCGTGCAGGAGGCCAGCCAGCATGGGGCCGCCCGATCCGGCGCCGTAGGCGATTCCGACGAGGATCAGGGCGGACGGCAGGGTGAAGCCCGCAAAGGCCGCGAGCCCGCCCCACAGGCTCCCCGCCCGAAGGATTCCAAGGGCGAACCCGACCTGGCTCGAGGCGGGACCGGGGAGGAACTGGCACAGGGCGACGAGGTCGGCGTAGGCCGCTTCGTCGATCCAGCGCCGCCGCGCCACGAAGGCCTCGCGAAAGTAGCCGAGATGGGCGACGGGGCCGCCGAAGGCCGTGAGGCCAAGCTTCAGGAAGGCAACGAAGACTTCCCGGACGGAGCCTGCTGGGGAGTCAGGCAAGAGCGCCGCAGGCTCAGGCAAGCCCGCCGCAGGCTCAGGCAAGCCCGCCGGCCTCGACGATGAACCGGGCGACGGTGTCGGCACCGTGGCCGTCGCGGAGCGAGGCGAACACGTAGGGGCGCGTCCCCCGCATCCGCTTGGTGTCGGCCTCCATCACGCCGAGGTCGGCGCCGACCAGGGGCGCGAGGTCGGTCTTGTTGACGATGAGGAGATCGGAGCGGGTGATGCCGGGGCCGCCCTTGCGCGGGATCTTCTCGCCCCCGGCGACGTCGATGACGTAGAGGGTGAGGTCGGCGAGCTCCGGCGAGAAGGTGGCCGCGAGGTTGTCGCCACCCGATTCGATGAGGATCAGGTCGAGCTTCGGAAAACGCCGGCGCATCTCGGCCACGGCCGCGAGGTTGATGGACGCGTCCTCGCGGATCGCCGTGTGCGGGCAGCCGCCGGTCTCGACCCCCATGATCCGCTCCTCGGGCAACGCGCCCGCCACCGTGAGGATGCGGGCATCCTCCTTGGTGTAGATGTCATTGGTGATGGCGCAGATGTCATAGGTGTCGCGGAAGCGCTTGCAGAGCTGCTCCATCAGGGCGGTCTTGCCGGAGCCGACGGGGCCGCCGATGCCGACGCGCAAAGGACCGTTGGGAGAGCGGCCGTTGGGAGAGGTCATCGTTGGGTTTTTCACGAACGGAAAATCCGAGAGTACTGGGTTTCGTGCCGGAACGAGCCGAGATCGAGGGCCAGGGTGGCGCTGCCGAGGTCGTCCAGGGTGAGGTCCGGGACGGTGGCCGCGAGCGCCACCACGCGCGGCGTCAGGGCCGCGATCACCCGCGTGCCGGCGCTCTGGCCGATGGGCGCGCAGCGCAGGGCCGCCGAGACGAGGTTCTGTAGGAAAGCGAGGCCGAAGGCGGCCAGCGTCGGGGGCAGGGCCATGCCATGGGCGCCGGCCGCGACGCCGACCGCCACGGGATAAGCCACCGGGCCGGGCAGGGTCTCGGCGAGGCGGATGAGGACAGGGGTCGGCCAGGCCGCCAGGGTGGCGTCGAGGAAGCTGCGGCCCTGCTGGCTCGTCTCCAGGTGAAGCTCGCGCGATGGGGCCAGCGCCAGGGCGAGGTCGTTGAGGCCTGCCAACGCCACATTGTCTTCCACCAGAGACGCGCCATGGGCGTGCACTACGAGGATGAGGTCGTTGCGGCCTGACCCCAGTTCGAGCACGTCGGCGAGCCAGTCCACGAGGGAAGCTTCCCCGGACACGTCTCCGGCGTCCACGGCCGCTTCGAGCCCGTGCGAATAGGCATAGGCCCCCACGGGATAGCCCGGCGACAGCCACGCCATCAGGCGCAGGGCGTCAATCATGGGTGTGCGAATGACCGTGATGGTGGGTGTCGCCGTGGTGATGGTGCCCGGCGGCCTCGCCCGCATAGGCGCCCCCCTCGGGGCGGAACGGACGCTCCACCGCCTCGGCGGTGCCCCCTAAGCCCCTCACCATCTCGGCGAGGACGTGATCGTGGGCGATGTAGACCGCATCCGGGGCGATCTCGGCCGGGATATGGCGGTTGCCGATATGCCAGATCAGCCGCTTGAGGGCGTGGTCGTCGGCGGCCCGGATCGCCAGCAGGCGTTCCGGCGCGGCCTCGACCCAGACGAGGCGCCCGTCCTGCAGCACCAGGGCGTCGCCGTCGTCGAGCACCGTCGGCTCGGCGAGATCGAGGAGGAACGCCACGCCGCCCACCCCCCGCATGGCCATGCGGCGGCGGTGGCGATCGGCGTGGTCGAGGACGATGCGGTCGACGATCTCACCCACGAGGGCGTCGCGGCGCAGGACATGGGTGGCGCGGATCATGGAAAGGGAACCCGTTTGGGGACGCGTCCGCCCGGCGCAGGAGGCGTCGTCACACGACTTTTGGAGCGAGCGGACCGGGATAGAACCCATCGTCCAGGAGCTGAGCCATGGAATAGGGACAAACCTCCGGAAACGTGGCCTCGGGAAGGCCGGTCTCATCGGCGGCCCGAACGCGGGCGAGGCGATAGCTTTTGGCAAGCACGGTCTCCGGCCAGGATCTCAGGCTCGGGCTGACGTCGACGAGGCCGTCGATCTGGAGACGCTGTTCGACGATGGAGGCGCGCCAGCCATACTTGCGCTTCTCCGGCCGGAGCTCCCATCTCAGGAGGTGCTGCAGCAGGATCGCCAGCCGGTTCCGGATCTCGGATTTCTGCGATCCGCCCACGCTCTCGATCTCTTCGGCCAGATGGTGCCAGTCGATGTCCTGCCGCCGGCCCGTTCGGAGCAGAGCGGCCTGGGCCTGCGTCCAAAGGTACAGATCGGTGTCGTAGAGGTCTGGCTCGGGAAGAGTCCGGCCCGGGGGCGGGCTCAGGGCAGCCTTGGACATGGGGCCTCCGCTGGCATCGCCGCCATCATACCTCAAAACAGGAAGTACCGCTGCGCCATGGGCAGCACCTCGGCGGGCTCGCAGACCAGCAACTCGCCGTCGGCCCGGACATCGTAGGTCTCGGGATCGACTTCGATGGCGGGCGTGGCGTCGTTGAGGATCATGCTCTTCTTCGAGATGCCGCCGCGCACGTTCTCGACGGCCACCAGCCGCTTCTGCACCCCGAGCCGCTCTGCGAGCCCATCCTCGATGGCGGCTTTCGAGACGAAGGTGAGGGCGGTCGCGAAGGGCGAGCGACCGATGGCGCCGAACATCGGCCGGTAATGCACGGGCTGTGGCGTCGGGATCGAGGCGTTGGGGTCGCCCATGGGAGCGGTGGCGATCATGCCGCCCTTGATGACGAGATCGGGCTTCACCCCGAAGAAGGCGGGCGTCCAGAGGACCAGATCGGCGAGCTTGCCGGGCTCCACCGAGCCGACATGGGCCGAGACCCCGTGCGCGATGGCCGGGTTGATGGTGTATTTCGCGATGTAGCGTCGGGCGCGCAGGTTGTCGTTGCCCGAGGCGTCGCCCGGCAGGGCGCCGCGCTGGCGCTTCATCTTGTCCGCCGTCTGCCAGGTGCGGATCACGACCTCGCCGACCCGGCCCATGGCCTGACTGTCCGACGACATCATCGAGAGGGCTCCGATGTCGTGCAGGATGTCCTCGGCCGCGATGGTCTCGCGCCGGATGCGGCTCTCGGCGAAGGCGAGGTCCTCGGCGATCGCCGGATCGAGGTGGTGGCACACCATCAGCATGTCGAGATGCTCGTCGATGGTGTTCTTCGTGTACGGGCGCGTGGGGTTGGTGGAGGAGGGCAGCACGTTGGCCAGGCCCGCGACCTTGATGATGTCGGGCGCGTGCCCGCCGCCGGCCCCCTCCGTGTGGAAGGCGTGGATGGTCCGCCCCGCGAAGGCTTTGATCGTGTCTTCGACGAAGCCGGATTCGTTGAGCGTGTCGGAGTGGATCATCACCTGCACGTCGTGCAGGTCCGCCACCGTCAGGCAGGTGTCGATGGCCTGTGGCGTGGTGCCCCAATCCTCGTGCAGCTTGAGGGCGCAGGCGCCGGCGCGGATCATCTCCACGAGGCTCTCGGGCCGCGACGCGTTGCCCTTGCCGGCGAAGGCGAGGTTCATCGGAAAGCTGTCCGCCGCCTCGATCATCCGGGCGAGATGCCAGGGTCCGGGCGTGCAGGTGGTGGCGAAGGTGCCGTGGGCCGGCCCCGTGCCGCCGCCCAGCATGGTGGTGACGCCGGAGCAGAGCGCCTCCTCGATCTGCTGCGGGCAGATGTAGTGGATGTGGCTATCGAACCCGCCCGCCGTGAGGATCTTTCCTTCACCGGCGATCACCTCCGTGCCGGGGCCGACCACGATGTCGACGCCCGGCTGGATGTCGGGGTTGCCGGCCTTGCCGAGGCGGACGATGCGGCCCTTCACAATGCCGACATCGCACTTCACCACGCCCCAATGGTCGAGAACCACGGCGTTGGTGATGACGGTGTCGACGGCCCCGTCCTGGTTCGTCACCTGGGATTGCCCCATCCCATCGCGGATCACCTTGCCGCCGCCGAACTTCACCTCCTCGCCGTAGGTGGTGTGGTCGCGCTCGACCTCGATGACGAGGGAGGTATCGGCAAGGCGGATGCGATCGCCCGTGGTTGGGCCGAACATGTCGGCATAGGCGGCCCGGGGCAGGGCGGCGCGGGGGGGCAGGGTGGCCATGGCTAGAGCGCTCCCATCACGTCGCCGCGAAAACCGTACACGGTGCGGGTCCCGCCGAGCGGCACCAGCACCACGTCCCGCGTGGCGCCCGGCTCGAACCGCACCGCCGTGCCGGGGGCGATGTCGAGGCGCTGGCCGCGGGCCGCCTCGCGGTCGAACGTCAGGCCCGGATTGACCTCGTAGAAGTGGTAGTGCGAGCCGACCTGGATCGGCCGGTCGCCGACGTTGGACACCGTGACGAGGGTGCGGGGCAGGTCGGCGTTGAAGACGATCTCGCCGGGCTGCGTCGTCACGGTGCCGGGCACCTCGACCGAGGCCGCGCCCCGGATCGGATGGTGGACCGTGACGAGCTTGGTGCCGTCCGGAAACGTCGCCTCGACCTGTATGTCGTGGATCATCTCGGGAATGCCGTCCATGCACTGCTCGGCGGTGAGCACGTGGCCGCCCGCCTGCATGAGCTCGGCCACGGAGCGACCGTCGCGGGCCCCCTCGACCACGAAGTCGCTGATGAGCGCCACGGCCTCGGGATAGTTCAGCTTCACCCCGCGGGCGAGCCGGTTGCGGGCGACCTGGGCGGCCATGGCGAGGAGGAGCTTGTCCTTTTCGCGCGGGGTCAGGAGCACGGGGAAACCTCGGGTTGGGCCGTCGAAGCACGGACGCGGACAGGCAAGGACCGTGCGCGGTGGGTCATCCCCGCATGGATGCATCCCGGCGCCGGTGGCGCAAGGGCATCCCGGATCCGGCGCCCGGGTGCAAGGCCGAGGCACCGGATCGGTTGACAGGACGCGGCGCGGCGTCCGAACAGCGACGGTCGATGGAGACCTCGATGGACGCTCCGCACAGGAAGGCCGCCGTGACCGATCCCCGTGATTTCGTCGGCTACGGCCGCACGCCGCCCCATCCGCACTGGCCGAACGACGCCCGGATCGCCGTTCAGATCGTGCTGAACTACGAGGAGGGGGCCGAGAACTCGATCCTGCACGGGGATGCGGCCTCCGAGGCGTTCCTTTCCGAGATCGTCGGCGCGCAGCCCTGGCCGGGCCAGCGTCACATGAACATGGAATCGCTGTACGAGTACGGCTCCCGCGCCGGGTTCTGGCGCATCTGGCGGCTCCTGCGGGCGCGCGGCGTGCCCGTGACGGTGTTCGCCGTCGCCAACGCCCTGGCTCGGGTGCCCGACATCGCGGCGGCCATGCGCGCGGCGGAGTGGGAGATCGCCTGCCACGGCCTGAAATGGATCGACTATCGCGACTTCACCCGCGCGGCCGAGAAGGCGCACATGGCGGAAGCGATCCGCATCCACGAAGCGGTGACGGGGGAGCGCCCGCGCGGCTGGTACACGGGACGCTCGTCCATCCACACCCTCGACCTCGGCCTGGAGGCGGGCTTCGCCTACCTGTCGGATTCCTACGCGGACGACCTGCCCTACTGGATCGGCACCTCGGACCGGCGCGGCCTCGTGGTGCCCTACACGCTGGACGCCAACGACATGCGCTGCGTGGCCGCGCAGGGCTTCAACACCGCCGCCCACTTCGCGACCTACCTGTGCGACACCTTCGACGCCCTCTACGCCGAGGGCGAGACGGCGCCCAGGATGATGTCGGTGGGCCTGCATTGCCGCCTCGTCGGCCGACCGGGCCGGATCGCCGCGCTCACCCGCTTCCTCGACCATGTCGCGGCCCACGACCGGGTCTGGATCACCCGCCGCATCGACATCGCCGAACATTGGGCCCGGCACCATCCACCGGCGTGATGCCCCGGCTATTCAGATTGGTCTGAGGCAGGGACCGATCGGGCCGTGTCCGGCCCGGGGCCGTTCCGCTCGGCGCGCTCCATCCGGGCCTTGTGCAGGCCGTCGTAGAGTTTCTGCACCTCCTGGATGGTGGTGTGTCCACGGCTCCAGTTGGTCTCGCGGACGTTGACCGGCGTGAAGGCGCTGTGCGAGCGGCCCCCGAAGCCGTTGTAGATCACCGTCTCGGCCGCGCCCGGGCCGGCCGGGTAGTCGATGCGGTAAGACGGGGCGAGCCATTTCCCGGGGCCGCGCTTGCCCGTGATGCCGATGCGCAGATGGGCGTCGCCGTGCCGCTTCTGGCAGAACCGCATATTGCCGAGCACCCGGCGCAGATACTCGTTGGCATCCTCCAGATCGGCCACCACGTCGGCGATGGTCGCGTCGGGAGGCAGATGGGTCTTCTGAATCATGGATCTCGGGCCTCGTGCGGGCGGGACCATACCGGCGGTGGCGGACGAGGGCCAGGACGGGCGGGTTCGCGCGCCTCCGCGGCCGACCTGCAACGGCGACCTGCGCATCAGGTCTGTTCAGGGACCTTGCCGGAGGCCAGACGCCGAAGGCGGCCCTTGCGCATTTCGTACTGGAAGATCGACGTCAGGGCCGGCGCGGCATCGGGCTCGGGCGCCGGCAAGGCGAGGGGGGCGACGGGCGGAGTGAGTCTGCGCTGCGTCGGCGCTCCGGCCTCCCGGCGCATGAGGGCGAGCCGGACCACGGTCCAGTCGTGCATCATCGCGGCGGCGGTCTCGGGATCGGTGGCGATCCTGGTGCTCGCCCCGTCGGAGAAGCGCGCCCGCAGGGTGATGGCGGCGTGCAGGGTCCCGCCGAGGGCACCGAGGCCGAGGCCGACGAAGGACGCCGCCAGATCGAAGGGACGGGGCAGGGGCCCCGCCGCGTGCAGGGCCGAACGGAGGCCGCCGGCGATCCCGGCCCGGCGCGGGGAAGCGGCGCCGTCCTCGATCACGAGGTCCACGAGATCCTCGACGCCCCGCGTCGCGCCGCCCGGCAGGTGCAGCAGGCCGGTCTCGTAGTCACCCGGTCCCGTCGCATCGGAAAAGCCGAGGCCTGCGCCTTCGAGGATTCGGATCTCGCTCATCATCGCTTTCCGGCGGTCACGCGTCGGCGCCGTCACGGCACCCTACCGCCGCATGTGTCCGAAACAGGGCCGGCGCGTCAGGTGAGGGGAGGGACATGCGTCCCATAGGCCTCGGCCATCCGGTCGATGGCCGCGAGCTTGGTCTGAAGTGCAGACCAGTCGTCGCGCTCGGCGATGGGCGCCCACAGGCCCTCGACCTCTTCGATCAGCATCGTGCAGGGCTCCGGATCGGCGAAATACGGATGCGCCAGGCGGCCCGCATCGAGGGGACGCATCGCCCCCAGGCTCTCACGGACCGGCGCGAACGCCTCCGAGGCGTAGAGGGCGGCCGACGGGCTCGCCGCCGCCCGAGCCTCCGAGGCCAGGCCGCCGTACCAGTCGAAGAACGTGCGCTCGAACGGAGCTCCGCTGCGCGCGAGGAAGCCCCAGAATGCACCGACGAACCGGTGCACCGCCGCATCGTCGGTGCGCGCGAGGCCGAGCCGCGCCAGGAGCGCATCGGCGAAGGCTTCCTGCAGATTCGGGCCGAACAGCTTGAGGGCGGCTTCGAGCGCATCCTGCGGTGCGAAGGGCGTGAGGCATTCGGCGAGCCGGCTCACGTTCCAGAACAGGGCCTCCGGCTGTCGGCCGAAGCTGTAGAGGCCCTGGACGTCGAAATAGGCGGCGGTGAAGGCCGGATCGTTGACGGGCGCGAAGCGCCACGGCCCGTAATCGAAGCTCTCGCCGGTGACGTTGATGTTGTCGGTGTTGAGGACCCCGTGGACGAAGCCGGCGGCCATCCACTGCGCGCCCGTGCGCGCCACCCGCCGGCACACGGCCTCGAGAAACGCGACGGTGCGGACCGGCGTCTCCTCTCGCCAGAGCTCGGGCATGTGGAGGCGGATCGTGTGATCCATCAGCTTCAGGATGTTGTCGGGCTCGTCGAGGGCCAGGAAGCGCTGGAACGAGCCGATGCGGATGTGGCTGTGGCTGAGACGCACGAGAACAGCCGAGCGTGTGGGGGAGGGCTCGTCGCCGCGCTCCAACGCCTCCCCGGTCTCGATGAGGCTGAAGGTCTTGGAGGTGTTCACCCCGAGGGCCTCCAGCATGCCGGTGGCGAGGATCTCGCGCACGCCGCCCTTGAGGGTGAGGCGCCCATCGGCCGTGCGCGACCAGGGCGTGCGCCCGCTGCCCTTGGTGGCGAGATCGAGAAGGCGTCCGTCGCCGAGATCGTAGGCCTGCGCGAACAGGAACCCGCGCCCGTCGCCGAGATCGGGATTGTACGAGCGGAACTGGTGGCCGTGATAGCGCAGGGCGAGGGGCTGCGGGAAACTGCCGGGCAGGGGCTCGAACCGGCCGAGATGGGCGATCCACTCCGCCTCCGTCAGGTCACCGAGGCCGATCCGCTCCGCCCAGGGTTGGTTGCGGTAGCGCAGAATCGTCTGGGGGAAGGCGGCGGGCGCCACGACATCGTAGAACGCCTCGCCGAGTTCGGCGTGGCGCTGCGCGAGGCGCGCTGTGGTGATCGGCATCGAACGTCCTGAGGTTCGGCAACCCCGTTCGATCGGGCGTTGCGGGATGAGAGGTCAATCGCCGACAGGCCCGTGATGATCCCCGGCGGGACGATCCCGGGGGAGGACGATCCCGGGGCAGGGGGCTCCTCACAAACCGACCGGGCTCGGGTATAGGGTGGATCATGGACAACATCATCCGACCGACCTTCGGCCAACCCCGCCGCACCGAGCCCGAGGACGAGAGCCGCGTCGAGGTTCTGACCCAGCGCGTCTACGGCGAGGCCGGGGGCTGCCGCGTCTGCCTCGTTCACGACGAGGGCGCCCCCGAGGGCGACGTCTACAAGGTGGTGGCGGGGCTGCTCATCGACGACGAGGTCAGCACCGTGGCGATCCTGCCCGCGACCCCGGAAGGCGAGGTCGATGCCGAGATCGTCGCCCTGGCGATCCTACGGACCCTCGGAATGATCGAGGCCCGGACCGGCGGCCCGGCCATCGCTTGAGGCGAAAGCCGCCAATCTGACGCTTGCATGCTGCGTCGGCTCCATGCTATCGCCCCTCCACCGGAACGGACCGGGCGCGAAACGATCGGTGCACAGCACGGATCGGATCACAAGACAAACCGTCTTAAGCTCCTGCTTTGGTAGGGCTTTTGGGGGATAGTTTAACGGTAGAACAGTGGACTCTGACTCCTCTAGTCGAGGTTCGAATCCTCGTCCCCCAGCCATCTGGCTTGCTCAGTCGTCATAAATTTTCGGTTCGGGATCCTGCTGCGAAGCGGTTTTGGTTACGGCCATTACCGCCGATAGAAGCTGTGGTTCATTGTGGACTGGAGCGGGGCAGGCGCACCGATTTCGCCCTGTGCGAACGTGTTTTCCACCTGAAAGCGGCGGCATCATACGGCCAAGCGTGCGTCCCGGCCGCGTCCGAGTCACGTCGCATACTCCCGACGTTCGGAAGCCGATGCCCTCCACCGTCGTAAGGCGGTCCGGCTTTGCCTCGCCAGTCTCGCGGGCACGCAGTCCCATCTGCGCCGGACGCAGGCCTTTCAACAGTCGGAAGCCGGTTACGGGGCCTTGAAAGGCGACGCGCTCGATCGTACCGGTCTTGCGGTCGATGAGAACTGAGATCATCGGGCCGAGCCCCCCCCGCTCCGCGAACAGCGTGCCCGGAACCGCCCGATCAAGCGGCGCGGCGGCCGGGCTTCTTCGGTGGCCAGCCGAGCGCGACGAGGCGAGCCTTGGCGTAGTCGCGCACCTCGTCGCGCGTGCCCGGCGGCATCTGGCCGAGGGTTCGTTGCGTCTCCGTGTCGAGCATGAGGTCGGTGACCGCGTCGATGCTGGTCATCTCGTCGATCCGGCGCTTGAGATCGGCCTCGGCCTCGGTGACCTCGTCGAAAGGATCGGGATTGTCGAAATCCTCGTCGATCGCCTGGATCGCAGCGGGGTGACCCTGGCGAAACTCGTCGGCCTCCTCCTCTGAATAGACGAGGCCGTGCAGCTCGAGGAGCTTGAGGATCACGCGATCCTTGGCTCGCTTCTCGGCCATGGCGTAAACGTAACCCGCCTGTTTCCCCGAGACGCGATAATTCACGTTGACCAGGGCCTCGCCGATCGACCACTCGACCCGTTCGGTTCCAGGCTTGGCGCCCGGGAGCCGGCCGGTGACGAGGATCACGGCCTCGTCACGTTCGGCCCGCACCAGGGTGGGCGGGTCGAAGCGGATGCCGGCCTGGGCGGCGATGCGCTCCAGGGTCTTATGGTAGATGACCGCCGTGCCCTGCACGCGCCAGACATTCCCTCCGAAGGGCTCGCCGTAGCGGACGAGGATGTCGGCGATCTGCTTGTCAGCCGTTCTCATGGGACGCGCCTGCCTGCCGCGCACCTCGGAGCGCGCATTCGTTCTTCGTCTGTTTCCTATCTATTGAGCCCTAAGAAGACCGACAAGGTGATGCGTCGGCCGTCCGGGTTGTCTCGACGTCCGTGATTTGCCTGGGTCGGACTTGGTGGCCACGCTCCGAGCAGCCCCCAAGCCCTTCGCGGCACATGTGCGGTGATCGTATCGGAGCAGTCGGAGCGACATCGAGCCAGACTCCTGGGCCTCGGCCCCGATGCATCCGCGGTGACAGGCCGACCGGGGCAGGCGGAACGTTGCTCCGGCTCGATTGGCTGCGTAGATAGCCCTTGCGCAAGGAGATGACATGCTGCCGGCTGACAGAACGCTCGTCCTCGTGCGGCATGGGCAAAGCACCGACAACGCGCAGAACCTGTTTTCAGGCTTCCGCAATCCAAGCTTGACGGAACGGGGTGTCGCCGAGGCGAAGGCTGCCGGCCGCGAGCTCAAGGAGCTCGGTTTTCACTTCGATATCGCGTTCACGAGCAAACTGGGGAGGGCGCAACACACCTTGGCTCTCATGTTGGAGCAGTTGGACCAGGGTGATCTCCCTGTTCGCACCGAGGACGCCCTGAACGAGCGGGACTATGGCGAACTCTCGGGTCTGAACAAGGCGGAAGCTCGCAGCCAGTGGAGCCCGGAACAGGTTCACCTCTGGCGCAAATCCTACGATGCCGTTCCTCCGGGTGGTGAAAGCCTTGCCATGACCGCCGCCAGAACGATTCCGTTCTACGAGCAGGCGCTTGCGGTGCGCGTTCAGCAGGGGCAGCGTGTCCTGGTCGTCGCCCATGGCAACTCGCTTCGCTCCATCGTCATGCACCTGGAGAAAATGAGCCCCGAGGCGCTGATGGACTTCAACATCACCACCAGCGAAATCTTGATCTATACCTTTTCGGATATCGGCGGGGTGATCGGGAAGATCTCCGTCGTCGCTCCCTCCGCGCCCGTATAGCCGGGTCCCGGCAGGTGATCGGGGGAGCAGCCTGATCAGCCCCTCCTCGTGCTGCGATCGGTCGGTTCCGGATGCCTCAGGACACCCCCACGCATGATGCCCTTACGCATGACGCCCTCACTGAAGCGAGCCTCCACGTCTTCCTTGCGGCCTTCTACGCCAAGGTGCGGCGCGATCCCCTGATCGGGCCGGTTTTTGCCCGCGTCATTCCCGATGAGGATTGGCCACGCCACCTCACGGTCATCCAGGATTTCTGGTCTTCGGTGCTGCTGAAATCCGGCCGCTACAAGGGCAACCCGTTCGGCAAGCATGGGGCGCTCGGTGACCTGGCCCCCGCCCATTTTGCCCGTTGGCTGGCACTGTTCGAGCAGACGGCCGGGGAAACGTTTTCCGCCGACGTGGCGAGGCTCCTCTCCGAGCGGGCAAACCGGATCGGCGACAGCTTGAAAGCCGGCCTGTTCTTCAGGCCCGCCCCACCGCGGTGAGACCGCCGAGAGTCGTGCAGCCGGGTGCCATCGAGAGGGATCGATCCCCCGGCAGGGCCGTTGGCCTCGCACAGGCCATCATCGGCTGGATTGCACCCATGATCGCTTGTCGGCCGGCGTTCGGGCAGCAGGCAGCGCGAGAGCCCGATGAAGCGATTTCCAGATTTTCCGCCGGCGGCGTTCGTCAAGGACGACCCGAGCCCCGATTCGCTGTTCTACCGGCAGCCGCGCTTCGTCACGCATATCGATGATGCGGCCATCGCGGCGGTGACGGATCTGTACAGGGATGTGGTTCCTGCAGGCGGCGTCCTCCTCGACCTGATGTCGAGTTGGGTCAGCCACCTGCCGAAGGACAGGACTTACGAGCGGATCATCGGCCATGGCTTGAACGCTGCGGAGCTCGCGGCCAACCCTCGCCTGACCGGGCACTTCGTTCAGGATCTCAACGCCGCACCGCACCTCCCTCTGGACACCGCATGCGCCGACGCGGCGTTGATGTGCGCCTCGATTCAGTACCTGCAGCGGCCCATCGATGTCCTGTCCGATGTCGCCCGCGTGTTGCGCCGGGGGGCACCGGTGGTGATCAGCTTCTCGAACCGATACTTCCCCACAAAGGCTGTCGCGATCTGGGGCGCCCTGGATGCGGCGGGACGTGCAAACCTGGTCGAGCGCTACCTGCAGATTGCGGGCTTCGCGCGCACCCAAGTGCGGGCGGTGATCCCGGACCACGGATTCGGCGACCCGCTGACGGCGGTGATTGGCTGGACCGAAGCCGCGTGACGGGTCCGACACCGGGAACGATCCGGGCACCGCTCGGTGCTCCGGAGGCCGGCGTTCGTCCCGGCTCGGCCTCGCCCGTATCCCGATCGAGCCTGCGTGACGACGTCAGGCGGGAACGGGCGATCGGCCGAACATCTCGCCGGCCGAACGACGCACGCTGTCCGCGTAACGGCTCAGCCTGCGCAGGATGGGCGAGCGCCACAGGCCGTATCCATCGTCGCACAGCGGATCGTTCACCACGGGATTTCCATCGCTGCCCACCAGAACGTTGCCGATGTTCGGATCGAGCCCCTGCGGCGACACCGCCCGCAACGCGGCGACGTAGGCTTCGTATCCGGGCCACGCGGCCCTGAACGCTTCGCGGATGCCGTCGAAGCTCGAATGCTCGATGCGGGGCTCGTGGGCCGGCCATTCCACCCTGAACCGGTCGCGGACGCCCTCGTCCAGGGCGACGCCCGGATGGTCCGCGATGACGGCGTGGGCATAGGCCAGCCACCAGGCATCCCGTGCGGGATCGCTCAGCCGTGAGCCCACGGTCATCAGCGCGCCACAGCGACTGACATGCATATCGTGGATACGCGGCGCGTGCGGTCCATCGGAGCCTGCGAACCCCTTGCGAAGCAGGGCCGCGTAATCACCGAACCCGTCGGCCTTGCGAGCGAAGCGCACCACGACGTCCGGGTGGTCCGGATGCGCGTGGACGGTGCCGTGGTACCCGAAACCGATCTCGGACCAGCCCGTGGCGATGAGCGCCGCATAGGCCTCGGCCGCCGACCGTTCGACGATGCCCAGGGCGGCGAGCGAGGGACTGAACGCCTTTTTCTGAGTTCCGAACCCGAACATCGCAGCCACTCCTTCCTGCCGATCGACGGACCGACGCGACACGCCCTCGGCAGCCGCACGGGTGTGGCGTCGAGGAGGGACCGGACGGGCAGGTCCGGCGCGGGTCGAGGCGACCCTGTCGATGTCGGGGGCAGCGTGACGCGCGTGTCACTCCACTGTCACGGAATGACCCGGGTCCCTGAAAAGTTCAATCCCTACGGAAGCGTAAATCGGCCGATGACGGGAATGAGCCGTCTTGACCGACCATCCGGCGCACGTCGTCCATCCCGGCCAGCAGCGTCCGGGCCAGGATTCCATCCGCTTCGCTCAGGCCGCACTCGGTGACCGGACGGACGTGACGCCCCGCATGGGCCGGGCCGACCTCGACGTCGTCGAGGATGAGATAGCGCGTGATGTTGTTTCGGGTCGCGTGCTCGGAGATCTCATCACCCCGCCCGGCCTGCTCGGCGGAGCGCATCGCGCCCGTCTCGGCATCCCGGCTCGACGGCAGGATGGCCGTGCGCCAGTCCGGGTGAAAGCAGTTCGCGGGCAGGCCGGCTTCGACCAGGGTCGGGCGACAATCGCCGACGCGCCACGTCGACGAGACCACCACCCTGGCGTCGAACGCCCGCACCAGGGCGGCTACGAGAGCAACCTGAACCGGATTGAGCCTGTCCTTGCCCGCCTGCCGTTGATAGCCGACCGTCGTCACGACGCCATCCACGTCGAGGTAGACCGTCAGCGGTCCGGCCTCCGTCTGTTCGTTCAAGGGGGCAATCCCGTCCCGTGGCAGCAACCCTGCCTGTACCGCGGACGCCTACCGCGCGGGGCTGCGATCGTCCAGCATCACGCGGCGCCCAGGTAGGCGGCTTCCAGGCCCTTGTCCGCCGCGAGGTCCGCGGCCGAGCCCGCGGCGACGACGCGCCCCTGCTCCAGCACGTAGCCCCGGTCGGCCACCGTGAGGGCCAGCGCCGCCATCTGGTCGACGATGAGGATGGTGGTGCCGCCGTCCCGCAGCTCCGCCACCACGGCGTAGAGGGCGTTGATCATCGCGGGCGCGAGGCCGAGGGACGGCTCGTCGAGGAGGAGGATGCGCGGATGCGCCATCATTCCCCGGGCGATGGCGAGCATCTGCTGCTCGCCGCCCGACAGCAGGCCCGCGCGGCTCGTCGCCCGGTCGCGCAAGCGGGGGAAACGGGTCAGCAAAGCCTCGATCTCGGCCGGATCGATGGGCTCGGCCCGGCCGTGAGCGCCGAGCCGGATGTTCTCCACGACGGTCAATTCCGGAAACACCTGCCGGCCCTCCGGCACCAGGGCGAGGCCGAGGCGGGCGATGCGGTGCGCGGGCAGGCCCGCGACGGCACGGTTCTCCAGCACGATCCCGCCCTCGACCGGGCGCAGGAGGCCGGCGAGCGCCCGCATGGCGGTGGACTTGCCGGCGCCGTTGGCACCCAGAAGCGCCACGGTCTCGCCGGGTCGGACCTCCAGGGACACGCCCGCCAGCACCGGGGCGGCCCCGTAGCCGGCGGTGAGGCCATGGGCGGAGAGGACGGCATCCGCCGGGCCGCGCCATGGCGTCGCCCGCGGCCGGGCCGGCGTGTCGGCGGCGCCGAGGTAAGCGCGGATCACCGCCGGGTCGTGCCGGATCGTGCCCGGCGCGCCGCTGGCGATGGGCCGGCCCGCATCCATGACGAGGACGTGGTCGGAGACGCCCATCACCAGGGGCATGTCGTGCTCGACGAGGATGACGGCGACGCCGCAGGCCGCGATCCGGCGCAGCAACCCTCCGAGGCGGTCGGTGTCCGCGCGGGTGAGGCCAGCGGCGGGCTCGTCGAGGAGGAGCACACGGGGCCGGCCGGCCAGCGCCCTGGCGATCTCGACGAGGCGGCGATCGACATGGGGCAGCTCGTCGGCGCGCCGGTCGAGGGCACCGGTATAGCCCGTGAAGGCGAGGAGGCCGGCAGCCATCATTCGGTCGTCGCGGCCGGCCCGGCGCCAGAGCCGGCCGGGGGCGAAGGCGAGGCTCACGTTGTCGAGGACGCCGAGCGAGCCGAACAGCCGCGTGGTCTGATAGGTGCGGGCGATGCCGGCCCGGGCGATCGCCTGGGCGGGTGCCCCCGTGAGGTCGCGGGTCCCGAGGCGGATGGCGCCGGTGCCCGGGCGGTAGAAGCCCGAGACCATATTGAGCACCGTGGTCTTGCCGGCCCCGTTCGGGCCGATGACGCTGGTGACGGCGCCGGGCTGGGCCGTGAACGACACATCCTCGGCCGCGCGGATACCGCCGAACCGGATGCCGATGCCGTCCACGATCAGGGGCTCGCCGGGACGTTCCCCGAGGAAAGCGGCGAGGAAGCCCGCCGAGTCGGCTTCCTCCGTCGCTCGGGCCTCCGTCCGGCGCGGAAAGACGCGCGCAACACTGCCGACGAGGCCGGCGGGCACGAGCCAGAGCACCACCAGGGTGGCGAAGCCGAAGAACAGCAGCCGGTACTCGGCGAGGCCCGACAGGGTTTCGGGCAGGAGCACGGTGACGAGGGCGCCGAACAGGGGCCCGAGGACCGTGCCGGCCCCGCCGACCACCACGGCGAGGACGAACAGGATCGATTGCGAGAACGGAAACGAGCTCGGGGCGATGAACAGCATCAGGGGTGGGAGTACGGCACCCGCCAGCCCCGTCAGCGCCGCCGAGATGGCGAAGGCCAGGGTCTTCACCCGGACGGGATCGAACCCCAGGGAGGCGGCCGCCACATCGGCGTCGCGCACGGCGCGCATGGCGCGGCCGAGACGGCTGAGGGCGAGGCGGTGGAATCCGTAGAGGGCGGCCCCGGCACCGAGGACGGCGAGGATCGCGAGTTCGCCCTCGGCGAAGGGCACACCGAACAGGCTCGGGCCGCCGGTGACGACGAGGCCGTTCTGACCGCCCGTGAGGGAGCCGCCCTCGATCAGCGCATGCTCGACGATGAAGCCGAACGCGATGGTGACCATGGCGAGATACGGCCCCTTCACGCGCATGGCCGGAATCGCCAGGACGACGCCGACGAGCCCCGAGAGGGCCGCCGCCGCCGGCAGTGCCAGCCAGAAGCCGACCCCGGCTCCCGTGAGGACCGCGCTCGCATAGGCGCCGATGGCGTAGAATCCGGCATGGCCGAACGAGATGAGACCGGTCAGGCCGAGGAGCACGTTGAGACCCACCCCCGCGATGGTGGTCAGGGCCACGAGGGCGATGACGAAGTGGCTGTAGCCGGCCGTCGCGGTCACGAGGCCGAGGCCCATGGCCGTGAGGGCCAGGATGGCGAGCGGCATCGCCCAGCGTCCGTTCAAATGGCGCATGGGGTCAGACCTTGTTGACGGCGCTGCGCCCGAACAACCCGTCCGGCCGCAGCGCCAGGGCCAGGATGATCACCGAGAACACCACGAGTTGGGTGTAGGCGGACCCGAGGGTCGCCGTGACGGTGGCCTCGACGAGACCGTAGAGCAGCCCCGCCACCACGACCCCCGTGGCCGAGCCGATACCGCCGAGGATCGCCACGGCGAAGGCCTTGATCCCGAACAGCGCCCCCATCTCGGCCGAGACGGAGAACAGCGGTGCGATGAGGAGGCCCGCCATGCCGGCGAGCACCGCCGAGAGGGCGAAGGCGCAGGCGACCGTCCGGCGCACGTCGATGCCCATGAGGCGGGCCGCATCCGCGTTCTGTGCCACCGCCAGGAGCACCCGGCCGAGGTCGGTCCGGCGGAAGACCGTGCGGATGGCCAGCGCCACCGCCACGCCCAGCACCGGGATCACGAGCTGGAGCGGGTAGATCCCGGCCCCGAAGATCTGCACGGGCGAGACCGCGAGCGGGGAGGGCAGGCTGCGCGGCTCCTTGCCGAAGGTGAACAGCAGGGTGTTGTCGAGGATGATGCCGCCCGCCACGGTGGCGAGGAGCCAGGCGTCGGAGCCGCGCTCGACGAAGGGCCGCACCAGCAGGCGCTCCACCGCCACGCCCAGGAGGGCGCAGCCGGCGAGGGCCAGGGGGATGGCGAGCGGCATCGGCCAGCCGAGGGTGACGCCGAGCCAGTAACCCAGGACGGCGCCGAGGGTCACGGCCGACCCTTGCGCGAAGTTGACGGTGCCCGATACCGCGTAGGTGATGTGGAAGCCCAGCGCGATCAGCCCATACATGGCGCCGAGGCCGAGGCCGGTGACGAGGGTTCCGGTCAACATCCCAGATCTTCAGTTCGTCACGGCGACGATCTCGCCATTCTGGAAGCGGGTGAAGACATAGTCCTGCGGGCCGAGGGCGTCGTGCCGGCCGGGCGCGAATGGCTTGTCGTAGGCTTTGATCAGGCCCGGATAGACGCCGACTTTGTAGAAGCCGTCGCGGACTTCAGGTCCTTTTGTGGAGCCGGCGGCCTTGATCGCCAGGGCGAGCAGGTGCGTGGCGTCGTACGCGTTGGCGATGCCCACTGCCGGGGTCACGTCGGCCATGGACTTGATCGCCGGATACTTCCTCTTGAGGGCGTCGAGGACGGCCAGGGCCTTGGGGGCGGTGTTGCCCGCGAAGGTGAAGGTCTGGATGAAGTGGACCTTTCCGGCGTTCGGCCCGGCGAGTTCGTCGAAGCGCCCGCCCGCCGGGCCCCAATGGGAGACCACCGGTACCGTCCAGCCCATCCGGTCGAGGGATTTCACCACCTGGGCCGAGGGGCCGACATTGCCGACGAGGAACAGGGTGTCGGCCCCGGCCTCCTTCAAGCGGGTGAGCTGAGGCACCATGTCGACATCGGCGGCCTCGTACTTCTCGATGCCGGCGCCGGGCAGGTTCGCCACCTTGAGAGCCGCCGTCAGCCCCTGCTGGTTCGACTCGCCCCAGGCGTTGTTGACGAGGATCATGCCGGGCTTCTTCGCGCCGTGGGTCTTCACCGCGTAGGCGACGAGGGCCTCGTCCACGAGGGCGTCCACGGCGGAGACCCGGAAGGCGTAGTTGTCGGCCGCCCCGTTGCGGGTGATGCCGGTACCGGCGGCCCAGGGGCCGAGGAACGGCACCTTCATCTGGTTGGCGATGGGCACCACCGCCATGGAAACGGGCGTGTCGAGCCCGCCCACGAGGGCGACGACGCCGACGCGCTGGATGAGTTCGCGGGCGGCGAGCACGCCCTTCGACGGGTTGGCCTCGTCGTCCCGTGCCACGAGCTCGAGGGGCCGGCCGAGGACGCCACCGTTGGCATTGATCTCGTCGATGGCGAGCCCGATGCCGCGCGAGATCGCCTCGCCGGATTTCGCCGACTGGCCGCTCAGCGCCGTGACGAGACCGATGCGGATCGGCTCCTCGGCAAGCGCCGTGCTGGAGAGGCCGAGCAGCAGGGCCGCGCCGAGGGCCACGCGACGGGTCAGGGACGGGCTGGTGCGCATGATCGGGTCTCCGGCAGAATATCCGGAAGCTCCGCAACGCCCGTGCCAGACGTCAAGTCTTTGTGTTAATACGATAAATTGGACCATCGAGACAGGCTCTGCCTCGAACTACGCCAAAGTGCATACACTTTTTGCATGCACTTTGGCGTAGTCCTCGCAAGGATGGGGGAAACCGGAGGAGAACCAACGATGACGACGGATGCAGTGGAACCAGCCGGGGACGACGGAACGGACACGACGGCGCAGGACTCCGCCATCGTCACCGCCTACCTCGAAGCCTCGATGGTGCCCGACCCGGATCGGGCGGCGACCTACATGGCGCCCGGCATCGAGATCGTGTTCACGGGCGCACGGCGCTTCCGTCATCCCCGCGAGGTCACGGCCTTCAACGCGGGCCGCTACGCCTGGGTGAAGAAGCGCATGGAGCGCCTCGATGTGGTTCCGGGGGATGGGTTCACGACGGTCTACAGCCTCGGCACCCTCTACGGCGCCTGGCCCGACGGGACGCCGTTCGAGGGCAACCGCTACGTCGACCGCTTCACCGTGCGGGACGGAGTGATCGTCACCATGGAGGTGTGGAACGACAGTGCCGAGCGGCTCCTGACGAAGCACGACATCACGGCCTGATCACCCCAGCGCCTCGGCGTAGGGCGCGAGCCGCCTGAGGAGATCGCGGTCGCGGGGCGGGGTGGCGACGATGCGCGCCCGCTCGGCCACGGCGTCGAGGTGGTGATCCATCAGGGCGGTCGCGCGCGACGTGTCGCCCGAAACCAGGGCGGCGATGAGGGCGCGATGCTCGGCCACGGCGCATTCGGCCGAGTGGGGCCGGCTGTAGAGCGAGAGGATGAGGGCGCAGCGGTAGCCGAGCTCGCCGACGTAGCGCTCCAGCACGGGGCTGCCGGTCATCTGGGCGAGGAGCAGGTGGAACTCCGTCGCGAGGCGGATGGAGCCCGGTTCGCCACCGCGCTGGGCAGCCTCCTCGCGGTCGACATGGGCCTGCAGGGCGGCTTCCTGCCCGGTATCGAGGTGGCCGGCAAGGCGGGCGACCACGAGGCGCTCCAGGCCGATGCGGATATCGAAGGTGTCGCGCGCCTCCTCCCAACTCGGCGTCGCCACGACGGCGATGCGGTTTCGGCGCAGCTCCACCAGGCCCTCGCCGGCGAGTTGCCCCAGGGCCTGGCGGGCGATGGTCCGGCTGACGCCGAACCGCTCGCCCAAGGCATCCTCCGGCAACCGGTCGCCGGGGGCCACCGCCCGCTCGACGATGGCGCGCCGCAGGGCACGGCAGATCGCCCCGACCCGGTCCGTGGCCCCCTGCTGCGTCGTGTCGATTGCCGCGTCCCGTCCACCCGCCATGCCGCGTCCGTTCATCCCATCGGTCTCGTTTGGTTTCACTGTGCGTCGCGCCAAGCACGAGCGGGACCATGGTGGTCGTGATGGAAGGCCAAGCCGCGGCAGCCCCACCGTCCGCTGTATTTCGATGGGCCCGACGCGTCCCCGGTCACCAAGATGGCGAATGTGCCAGGGAGCACGCGGCGGCGTCCATGGAGTGGAATGATGCCCCCCTCCCGCGGAGGCGGTGTTACGGCTCCGTCCGATCCCGATGCCGGATCGGCCCCGTGCCGACGATCCACCGACGCCGAAACGCGAGCATGTTCCATCTGATCTTTGGTCTGCCCTGCCTCTACGTCATCGCTCGCGTGCTCTGGCCGTTGCCGTGGCCCTTCGCGGTGAAGGCTGGCGTCGCGGTTATTCTGCTGGTGGCCTCGCAGTACCACCTGTGGAGCCGCCTCTCGTCCGGTTCGGTCTTCTCACCCGAGTTCCCGCGCGCCCTGGTGATCGTGTTCAATTGGGCTTTCGGCGCCATCGTCCTCCTGGCGGCGATGCAGCTGGCGCTCGACGGCGTGGCTTTGATCGCAAGGCTCGTGTCCGAAAGCAGCGGAGCGATTCCCGCGGGGTGGCGGTACGGCGCGGCGGCGCTGGCCATGCTGTTGGCGGCGGTCGCGGTGCGGCAGGCCGTCAGAGTGCCGCCGCTCAAGGACGTCACCGTGGAGATCGAGAACCTTCCGGCGCGCTTCGACGGCTACACCCTTCTGCAGCTGACGGACCTGCATCTCAGCCGCCTGTTCCCGGCTGCGTGGGCACGGAAGGTCGTGGCGCGATCCAACGCGCTGGGGGTCGACCTCATCGTCGTCACCGGTGATTTGATCGACGGGTCCCTCGCGGCGCGGCGCACCGACGTCGCGCCGTTGCGCGGTCTCCGGGCGCCGGATGGAGTCTGGGTGATCCCCGGCAACCACGAGTATTTCTTCGAGTACGCGGCGTGGATGCACCATTATGCCGAGCTGGGAATGTGTCTGCTTGCGAACCGGCACACGGTTCTGAAGCGTGGCGACGAAGCCCTGGTTCTGGCCGGGGTGACCGACCTGTCGGCCTCGCATTCGGGTCAGCCGCCGCACGACCTCGACGCCGCGTTGGCCGGTGCGCCTTCGGGTGCGCCCATCGTTCTCCTCGACCATCAACCCAGGGAGGCGAGGCAAGCGGCCTCCAAGGGCGTGGCGTTGCAGCTGTCCGGCCATACGCATGGAGGAATGATCGCGGGCCTCGACAATCTGGTCGCGAGGGCCAACGGCGGCTTCGTCTCGGGCGCGTACGCGGTCGGCGCCATGACGCTCTACGTCAACAACGGCACGGGGCTCTGGCCGGGCTTCGCGCTCCGGTTGGGAGCATCGTCCGAGCTGACGCGCATCACGCTGCGGGCCAAGCCGCGCGCTTAACCGACCAGTACGACGGCCTTGCCCTCGTAGAGCCGCTTGTCGATCTCGCCGACGATGAAGTGCGCCACATCGGCCCGGGCGATCAAGCCGTTGCGCCACGAGGACGGGTCGGACAGGACCGTGTAGCGGCCCGTCGCCGAACCGGGCGTGAGGACGCCCGGCCTGACGAACGTCCAGTCGAGGCCGCTCCGACGGATGCGCATTTCCTGGGCGTCCTTGTCGTCGTAGGCCCGTCCGAAGACGAGGCGGAACGGGATGCGCTGAAGGAGGCCGATCGCCTCACGGCTGTCGCCGGCGCCGAAGCCGGTGACGGCGATGATCCGGCGGACACCCGCCCTTTCCATCGCGGGAACCAGCACGTTGGTCGCGTCGGAGAACAGAGTCACGGGACCGAGCAGGTTCCGTGTCGGAACACCGAGCGCCTGGACGACGACATCGACACCGGCGAGGGCTGAGGCGACGTCGTCGGCATTCAGGGCATCCCCGGGGAAGCGCTCCAGGCCTGCCCCCGAGACGGCCATACCCGCGGCGGACCGGGCAAACGCCCGCACACGATGCCCCGCGACCAAGGCCGCCTTGACGGTTTCCAGACCGATACCTTTGCTGGCGCCGATGACGAGGACGTTGGCCATGGTGTTCCCGACGATGGAGGTGGCGGCGGAGCATGCGGGATCACGGGATCGCGCTGACCGCACTCCTGACCGTCATATGTCCTCACCGAGCGAAAAGGCGATGGAAGGCCCCAGCAGTCGGCAACCGGACTGATCCTGGAACGAGACGGCGGGCCATGCCGCTCGTTCACCGCGCTTGGGAGCAGGCAATCCACTCGAGTACAGCCGAGTTCCGCTTCCGCTGCCCGCGCACGGCGGGCCTGCGATGCGACAGCTCGCGATCGAGGTGTCGAACGGCCCATGGACGCCAGACCGGATCGAAGGTTCAGGTCGCTTACGACGGTTGGCTTCGCGCAGCGAAAAGCCCCCGACCGTGAGGTTGGGGGCTTTTGGTTTGTTGTTGTGATGTTGGTTGCGGGGACAGGATTTGAACCTGTGACCTTCA
>NZ_LMMW01000016.1:0-35906 GCF_001422845.1 Methylobacterium sp. Leaf100
GCGCTCGCCCGACCAGCTCCGCCGGCCAAGCTACCCGTGGCGGAGCGGCCAACCGTGCACTAACTTTATCCTCGGACCACCTCGTGGGGGCCGATCAGTAGAAGGTGGACGCCCTTCACGTTGGACAGCCGGAGATGGGACATGTCGAGGGCGAGGCTCGGCTCGCGCTCGGGCTCGACCCAATCCGACACGTCGATGAGTTCACGCTGAAGGTGCCGGAGCAGGGAGGATGCCCGCTGGCGGTTGCGAAGGTTGCGGTGATCGTAAGCCATCGATTTGCGCCGACCATAAGCCGCCCAAGGGCGTCGTAGGGAGGTTCGGCCGGAGGCGTGAAAGCGACAAACGGGCCTATGGGAAGTGTGATCCTAGCAGCACCTCAGGTAGGAACACCCGAAAGCAGGGATGCGCAACTTAGCCTGTTTTGGCGCCGGAAATTTGCGTCCAATCTGGCATCGACCTTAGTACAGCGCATGCGTAACTTTGGGTCGCCCAGCAAACATGACTGGTGCGGAAGGAATCGATGTTCGTCCGCGTTACCAGGAACGGTGTCAGCGACGGTGAGCGATGTGTGTCCGCTGCAACCATGACAAGGCAGGCCGTCCGGGTCGGACGGCCTGAATGGGAAACGTGTGAGTCCAAACACCGCCGAGACCAATATCGGAACAGTGCCCTCTCGGGTTCGATCGTTTGGGGTAGGCGGTGTGGTTCGGGTGAGATTCAGGGGATCGGCGTCTGAGGAAGGCGTGCGATGCCTTCAGCCCTCAGCTCTCACGTGAGGGCAGGTTCGGATGCGGTCGCAGCCCGGTCGCGTACGCCCACGGCCTCCGCCAGCAGTTCGGCCACGAGGTCGGCCTGGGAGACGATGCCGACGAGCCGATCGTCCGGACCGACGACAGGCAGGTGTGATAGGCCGTCATCGGACATCCACGGCACGAGGTCGGCGATAGGCGTGTCGGCGCGGACGGACCGGACGGGGCTGGTCATGATGTCCTCGACGCTGCCGTGCGGGGCGCGGCCACGGGCCAGGGTGAGGGCGAGGCGCCGCGCGACCCCGAGGCGCGGTCCGGGCCGCTCCCACACGGTCTTGTCGAGGAGGTCCGTCTGCGTGACGATCCCGAGGATGCGAGCGCCTTCGTCGGTCACCGGCAGCGCTTTGACGCGGTGGTGGCGCAGGAGGCCGAGGGCTTCGTGCAGGGGCGCTTGCGGCGCCACGGCGATGACGTTGCGGGACATGATGGCCGCGCAGGTGATCGGGCCGGCGGCACGCCGCCGATACCCTTCGAGCTGAACTCGCCCCAGGATCGCCGCGAGGTCGTCGCGTGCCACATCCAAGACGCCATCATACGCGGCCAGGACCGCGTCCAGATCTGCGTGGGTGACGCTCCGGGTGGACGGCGCTGGATCGGCGGTGCCGTGCCCGGGGGCGGCCCGGTGCGGATAGGCCCGTCCGGTGAGGTTGTTGAACACGATCGCGACGGCGAGGATCGCGACCGAATTGGCGCCCACGGGCCATAGGACGAAACCGTAGCCGAGGTCGTGGATGGCCGGGCCGCCGAGTACCGCCGTGAGGGCGACGGCGCCGCTCGGCGGGTGAAGGCAGCGCAGGGTCGTCATCAGGGCGATGGCAGTGCCGATCGCCACCGACGCCGCCGCGAGGGGATCCGGGATCGCGGCCGCGGCCGTGACGCCGACGAGGGCCGCGACGCCGTTGCCGCCGAGGATCGACCAGGGTTGGGCGAGCGGGCTCGCCGGGACGGCGAAGAGCAGAACCGCCGAAGCGCCCATGGGGGCGATGAGCACCGGCAGCACCGCGTCGGCTCCCAGGGCGAGGCGGGCGATCAGCCCCGTGACCAGGATGCCGACGAGGGCACCTGCCGCCGCACGCAGGCGCTCGCGCCGGCTCGGCGGCGGAGTGTCCGGCAGGAGCTGACGCAGGAACAGTCGCATCGTCGGAGCGGGCCTCGGCGTTCTATTTAGGCGGAAGGCTGCCGACCGATTCGTAGCGGGAGAGCGTGGCGCGGCAATCGGGGCCGAGCGTGACCGGTGTGATCACGACGCGCACGGCGCGCCCCGGGGCGCGCCGATTGGTTGTCAGGCGGAGGCCGATCCTAGACGGCGCGAGCCTGATGCAGGTGCTCGATCTGCTGCTGGGTGTAGCCGAGGTCGAGCAGCACTTCGTCGGTGTGCTCGCCGAGCAGCGGCGAGGCCTTGATGTCGACACTCATGTCCGAGAACTTGATCGGGCTGCCGACGGTCAGGTACGAGCCGAGCTTCGGGTGCTGCACCTCGACGACGGTGCCGCTGGCGCGGAGCGACGGATCGACGGACAGTTCCTTCATCGACAGGACCGGCGAGCACGGGATATCGAACTTGCGCAGGATGTCGACGGCCTCGAACTTGGTCTTGTCGGCGAGCCAGGCCTCGATGACCGCGAACACGTCGAAGATCTTGTCCTGGCGGGCGCGGGCGGTGTTGTAGGCCGGATCATCGATCCACTCCTCCTTGCCGATGGCCTTGCAGATCGGCGCCCAGGCATGACCCTGGATGGTGAAGTAGATGTAGGCGTTGGGGTCGGTCTCCCAGCCCTTGCACTTGAGCACCCAGCCCGGCTGGCCGCCGCCGCCGGCGTTGCCGCCACGCGGCACCACGTCGGTGAATTCGCCGTGGGGATATTGCGGGTATTCCTCGAGGTAGCCCAGGGCATCGAGGCGCTGCTGGTCGCGCAGCTTCACCCGGCAGAGGTTGAGCACCGAATCCTGCATCGACACGGCGACCTTCTGGCCGGTGCCGGTCTTGTTCTTGTGGTGGAGCGCCGTGAGGATGCCGATGGCGAGATGCATGCCGGTGTTGGAATCGCCGAGCGCGGCGGCGCTGACGGTGGGCGGCCCATCCCAGAAGCCCGTGGTGGAGGCAGCACCCCCGGCGCACTGCGCCACGTTCTCGTAGACCTTGAGGTCCTCGTAATGGTGACCGTCCGAGAAGCCCTTCACCGAGGCGAGGATCATGCCCGGGTTCAGTTCCTGAATGCGCGCCCAGGAAAAGCCCATGCGATCAAGGGCACCGGGGCCGAAATTCTCGACCATCACGTCCGACTGCCGGATCAGCGTCTCCAGGACTTCCTTGCCCTCGGGCGTCTTGGTGTCGAGGGTGAGCGAACGCTTGTTCGAATTCAGCATGGTGAAGTAGAGGGCGTCGGCATCCTCGACGTGGCGTAACTGCGTGCGGGTCACGTCGCCGGAGCCCGGCCGCTCGACCTTGATCACGTCGGCGCCGAACCAGGCGAGCAATTGCGTGCAGGCGGGTCCGGCCTGGACGTGGGTGAAGTCGATGATCTTGATACCCTCGAGCGGCTTGCTCATGGTGGCGTTCTCCCTGATCGGTCGGTGACGGACACGCTGGTCTGTTGAAAGGCCCGCTTCGCTGCGGGTCTGGTGTTGGCCTTGGCGGCTTGTGGCCCGGTCAGGCCGTCTCCACCGCGCCCTGGGGCAGGACACGGGATTCCAGTTCGGCGACGCGGCGGCGCAGGTCGCGCTCCTCGGTCCAGCGCCGCGTCTCGTCGCGGATGATGGCGGCGATGCCCGTCACCGCGCCGTCGGGGCGGTGCAACAGCCCCACCGTGAAGGCGATGGAGAGGGCATGGCCGTCCTTGTGGATCGCCGGAACCCGCAGAACGTCGGCGCCGTACTTGGTGATGCCGGTCCGCATGGTCTCGAAGTAGCCGTCCCAGTGGCGCCGGCGCTGGCGCTCCGGGGTGATGAGATCGAGGGACTGGCCCATCGCCTCCGCGGCCGTGTGGCCGAAGATACGCGTGGCGGCGGCGTTCCAGACCACGATGGCGCCCGACGGATCGGACACCACCACGGCATCACCGATGGCTTCCACCAGACCGAGGACGTCGAACGCCTGTGCGGGGGCTCCGCCGGGATCGGCCATCGTTCAGCGCGTGCTCAGGGTGTCTTCGCTGCGCAGCACCACAGACGTTCGCAAGTGCAGCAAGGACGGAACGAAGTGGCGTCGAGGGATCGTCACGCGCATGATCGGTTCCTCCGGGCTTTGATTCGACATCGACGGCAACGAGAGCCGCAACGACAGTCTCCTGGGCGTGACGAGGACTTGCTTTTTCTGTCCGCCCGTTGTTGGTATTTGGTATGCCAAGCATTTCGGACTGTCAACCGACCATCCTGCCCGCCTCGGAGGAGCTGTCCTGCTCTCCTGCACTCGCGGGCGCCAAAGCGCCGCTCGGTCCGGCAGCGCCGGCGGGTCCGGCCGCCGTCGACGCGGCGGCCGGCCGTGGTCCAGGCATTCGGATCACCCAGGACGCCGCCTATCGCTTCACCGTGGATTTCGGCGGCCTCGCCGCGGTCCTGTCCGTCGACGAGGCGCCCCCCGCCGGTGAGGGGTTCGGTCCTTGCCCGGAACAGCTCCTCGTGGCGGCGGTCTCGAACTGCCTGTGCGCCTCCATGGTGTTCGCCCTCGGCAAGTTCCGCCAGGAGGCGGGCGGCGTGGCGGCGGATGCCCATTGCCGGATCGTGCGAAACGCCGAAGGGCGCCTGCGGATCGGCGGAATCGAGGTCGCCATCGCGCTGGGCGCATCGGCCGAGGCTATGCCGCGCCTCGACCGGGTGCTGGAGCAGTTCGAGCGCTTCTGCACCGTGTCGCAGAGCGTCGAGGCCGGGATTCCCGTGGCGGTGACCGTCGCGGACGGCACCGGGCGGCGCCTGCGCTGACACCGAATCGAGATCACAGCGAAGGGAAACATCAGCGATGCCCAAGACCGACCGCTCACGCGCCGAGGCACCCGAAGACCTTGCCCGCCTCTTCCATGCCCGCGCCAATGCGGGTGATGTCGAGGGCCTGGTCGCCCTCTACGAACCGGAGGCCGTCGTGGCGGCCGGCGCCGTCGTGGCCACGGGCCATGCCGAGATCCGGACGTTCTACGCCGACCTGCTTGCGCGCAAGTCGAACTTTCCGGCCGTCGAGGCCCTGCCGGCTCTGCGCAACGGCGACCTCGCCATGACCTTCGCGCGCCTGCCCAATGGGCAGATCTCCGTGGAGACGGCGCGCTTGCAGGCCGATGGCGGCTGGCTCTGGGTGATCGACCAGCTCAAGATCAAACCCCTCACCCCGGCGGACGCCGCATGACCCGGACTCTCGCCGGCCCGACGGAACCCGACGCCGTCGCCCTCGCGCCGGAGCTCACAGGGCGACTCGGCTTCGCCCATCGCCTGCCGACGACGACGCCCCTGCCGCCCGGCCGGCACGCCCTCGGCCTGTTCGACAATCGTGACGCTGTTCTAGTGGTGCCCGAGGGGTTGGCGCCCGGCCGACCCGTGCCGTTGGTGGTGCTGTTCCACGGCGGCGGCGGCAGCGCGGAGCGGATCCTGCCGATGCTTGAGGCCCATGCGGCGGCGGAGGGGTTCCTGCTGCTGGCGCCCCAATCGCTGTTCCCGACCTGGGATCTCGTGATCGGCGGCCACGGCCCGGATCGGGAGCGCCTGTCCGTGGCCCTGGCGGCGGTGGCGGCGCGGTTTCCCCTCGATCCGGCGCGGCTCGTCTTCGCGGGGCATTCCGACGGCGGCAGCTACGCCCTGTCCCTCGGCCTCGCCAACGGCGACGTGGTCACCCACGTCGTCGCATCCTCGGCCGGGTTCCTATCCGTACACCTGCAGGTCGGTGCGCCCCGGATCTTCGTCTCCCACGGCACACGCGACGAACAGATCCCCATCGACCGCAGCGCTCGCGTCCACGTCGCACGCCTGCGTGCCGCCGGCTACGCCGTGACGGCGGTCGAGTATGACGGCCCGCACGCCCACCAGCCGGAGATCGTCGCCCAGGCGGTGGCTTTCCTTCGCGCAACGGTGGAAACTTGAGCTGCTAGGCTCGTCAGGACCGCAACCGTGAAACGGCCTCCTCCGCCCGTAGGCCGGCGAGGTCGGCTGGTGCGACGGCATCGAGCGGCTCGGGAAGGGAGCCGGGTCGGGACGGCAGAACGCCAACGTAGAACATACGACTTCTAGCTCGACTGTTATATCATTTCAAATAGGAGATTCATTTCAGCAGCGGTGTCAGGCGATGCTGAGACCCGACGCGCATGATCGGCGGCGTCATGGGAGGTTTGGCGATGTCGGATGACGATGCACTGTATGCGCCAGCGGTCCCACGCAACCGGGAGCCCATCGGCGCGGCTTTGGCTAGCGTTCTGCCGCGCTTCGGCACCGTGCTGGAAGTGGCGAGCGGCACGGGTGAGCATGCCCTCCACTGGGCGGCGACGTTTCCCCATCTGATCTGGCAGCCGAGCGATCCGGACCCGGTGGCACGGCGCAGCATCGTCGCCCACACCCGCGCGGCGGCATGCGCCAATCTCCGTCCCCCGCTGGACCTCGACGTGTCCATGCCGCATTGGCCGATATCCCGCGCCGATGCCATCGTGTGCATCAACATGATTCACATCGCACCCTGGGCCGCGACGCCAGGGTTGATGGCCGGCGCCGTCCGCTTGCTGCCGCCGGGCGGGGTACTGGTCCTGTACGGTCCATTCCGAGAGCACGGAGTACGGCTCGCGGACAGCAACGCCGCCTTCGACGCAGACCTGCGCGCCCGCGATCCGGCCTGGGGGCTGCGCGACCTTTCGGCCGTGACCCGTGCTGCCGAAGCCCACGGCCTCGCCCTCTCCCAGCATGTCGCCATGCCGGCCAACAACCTGTTCGTGGTGTTTCGCAAGGTTGATCCGGCGCGATGAAGCGCCTGGATGCGTGCCGGATCGCACCCTCGCCCTCGAAGGAGAATGAACGTTCATTGACGTGAGAATGAACGTTCATTATACAGATTGGACAAGCAGGAGTTGGTGATGGTCCTTCCCCATCGTGGCCGCTGGCCGGAATTCTACGCCGTGGAGACCGAGGCCCCGTCCTCCGGGCGCCCCGTGGCGCTCCTCCGCGCGGTCTTCACCCCGGCGAACCTCGTGGTGATGGGCACCCTGGCCTTTGGCTGGCTCGCCCTCATCGGCTGGACCGGCGCCGGGCCGGACAGCTGGCAGGCCCGTGTCTGCGCCGACCTCGACCTTCAGCCCCGCGCCTGCGCCATGGTTCAGTCCTCCGGGACGGCCTCGTGAGCGCGGCCCTCGGCACCGTCATCGACGCGAGGAGCGGTCAGGCGGCGCGGCGCGAGCACATCCTCGACGCGGCGGAAGCCTGCTTCGTGCGCAACGGCTTCCACCGCACCACCATGCAGGATTTGGCCCGCGAGGCGGCCATGAGCCCAGGCAACTTCTACCGCTACTTCGAATCCAAGGAGGCGTTGATCCTCGGGTGGGCCGAGCGCGAGCGCGAGCGCGGCGTCGTCCTGGTCGAGAACCTGGAGCGGGCGGGCGACCGGCGCGCGGCCTTCCTGGGCGTCATCACGCAGTATTTCCAGCGGATCAAGCGCGAAGCGGCGGTGCTGCGCCTCGACATCTGGTCGGAAGCAACGCGCAACCCGGCCATCGCCGCCATGACGAAGAGCGCCGACGCCGAGGCCCGCGACTGGTTCATCGAAACCCTTGCGGCGCTGGCCACTGACCCGGCCTGCGATCCGCACGCGGTCTACGCAATCCTCGATCCCCTGATGAAGGGGCTCGTCGTCAGCCGGGCCCTGATCCCGGGCTTCGATACGGCCGTTGCGGCGGCGCATCTCCGGGCCACCATCGAGGCCGGTCTTGCCGGCCGCCTCCCTGCCCCATCCCCCTCGGAGCCGACCTGATGATCCCGTTGCGCGCACGGACCCTCGGCGCCGTCCTCCTGTCGTTGTCCGCTGCCGGCCCGGCATCCGCCGACGTGGCTTCCGTGAAGGCCCCGCCCCTCCCCGCCGTCAGTGTGGTCGAGGCCCAGCGTCGCGAGATCGTCGAGACCGTGACGGTCACCGGAACTCTGGTCCCGCGCGACGAAATCCTGGTGACGCCGGAGATCGACGGCACCCGCATCACCGAAGTGCTCGCGGAGGAAGGCATGCGGGTCGAGCGCGGCCAGGTCCTGGCACGCCTGTCCCGCGACCTCATCGACCGGCAACTCGCCCAGCAGAAGGCGCTCATCGACAAGGCGGCGGCCTCCGTGCCCCAGGCCCAGAGCACCATCGAGCAGGCCGAGGCCGCCGAGACGGAGGCCCGCCTGTCCCACGACCGCGCCCGCCAATTGCTCCAGACGGGCAATGGCACCGCCGTGATCCTGGAAGGCCGCACCTCCGTGCTGCGCCAGGCGGAGGGCAAGCTCGCGTTCGCCCGCAATGGCCTCATCATCGCCAAGGCCGAACTCGCCCAGGCGCAGGCCGTGCGCGACGAGCTCGAGCTGCGTCTTGCCCGAACGGAAATCCGTGCCCCGGAGGCCGGCATCGTCAGCCGTCGTACGGCCCGCGTCGGCATGGCGGCCTCGGGGACGGCCGAGCCCCTGTTCCGCCTCATCGCCCGCGGCGAGATCGAGCTCGAGGGCGAGGTCATCGAGACCAGGCTGCCGCAGATCCGGGAGGGCAAGCCCGCCTGGATCGTACTCGGCGACGGCGAGCGGGTGCAGGGCAGCGTGCGCGCCATCTACCCGGAGGTCGACAAGGCGAGCCGGCTCGGCAAGGTCCGGGTGCGCCTCGACGCCGACTCGCGCCTGCGCATCGGCACCTTCGCGCGCGGCGGCGTCGAACTCGCCCGCACCCGCGACGTCACCGTGCCCCAGGCCTCCATCCTTTACGGCGCCGATCGGCGCAGTACCGTGCTGGTCGTGACTGGCGACCGGGTCGAGTCCCGCGTGGTCCGCACCGGCCTGTCCGACGACGACAGCATCGAGGTCCGCCAGGGCCTCGCAGAGGGCGAGCAGGTGGTCGCCCGCGCCGGCTCCTTCCTGCGAGACGGCGACCGCGTGCGCCCCATCGCGGTCGCCGGCCCGGCCGCCCTCGTGGCGGCGACGCCTTCGCCGCTGGCCACCGCCGAGGCCGGCGTTCCGTAGGGTCGCAATACCTCGATCCGGCCTGCGACCACGAACCTGCCTGAACGCATGCCGTATTCTCTCGCAGAAGCACCCTGACCGATGCGCCTGAACATCTCGGCTTACGCGATCCGCAAGCCCATCGGCCCCCTTGTCCTGTTCCTCGTGCTCATCGTCCTCGGCCTCGTCAGCTTCCGAGGCCTCGCCGTCACGCGCATGCCCAACGTCGATGTGCCGATCGTCTCCGTGGCGATCACGCAGGCGGGTGCGGCGCCCTCCGAATTGCAGACCCAGGTGACCAAGTGGGTCGAGGATTCCATCGCGGGTGTGCGCGGAGTCAAGCACATCACCTCGTCGATCACCGAGGGCTCGTCCGTCACCACCGTCGAGTTTCGCCTCGAGGTGAACACCGACCGGGCCGTCAACGACGTCAAGGACGCGATCTCCAAGATCCGCATCAACCTGCCGCGCACCATCGACGAGCCGGTGATCAGCCGCGTCGAGATCGCCGGTCTGCCGATCCTGGTCTACGGCGTCACCGCCCCCGCCATGCTGCCGGCCGACCTGTCCTGGCTGGTGGAGGACAAGATCGCCCGCACCCTCCAGGGGGTGAAGGGGGTCGGCGGCGTCGAGCGCGTCGGTGGCGTCGCCCGCGAGATGCGCGTGGTGCTCCAGCCCGACCGGCTCTTGGCGTTGGGCATCACGGCGGCGGACGTGAATCGGCAGCTGCGCATCACCTCCGCCGACATGGCGGGCGGGCGCGGCGAGGTCGGCGGACGTGAGCAATCGATCCGGACGCTTGCCGCCTCCCGCACCCTGCGAGACCTCAAGGCGACCTCCATCGTGTTGCCGGGCGGCCGCAAGGTGCGCCTCGACGACCTCGCCACCGTGGAGGATTCCATCGAGGAGCCGCGTACCTTCGCGCGCTTCAACGGCAATCCCGTGGTGGCGTTCACGGTCTCGCGCGGTTCGGGCGCCAGCGACGCCGAGGTGGCGGCGGCGGTGGAGAAGAAGATCGCCGAATTCGCCACCACCTACCCCGACCTCGTGTTCGAGCAGATCGATTCCTCGGTCTCGGCCACCATCGGCTCTTACGATTCGGCCATGCACACCCTCATCGAGGGCGCGGTGCTCGCCGTCATCGTGGTGTTCCTGTTCCTGCGCGACTGGCGCGCGACGCTCATCGCGGCCGTCGCCCTGCCGCTCTCGGTGTTCCCGACCTTCTGGGCCATGGACGCCATGGGGTTCACCCTCAACGGCATCTCCCTGCTGGCCATCACCCTGGTGACCGGCATCCTCGTCGACGATGCCATCGTGGAGATCGAGAACATCGTCCGGCACATGCGGCTCGGCAAATCGCCCTACCGCGCCGCCATCGACGGCGCCGACGAGATCGGCCTCGCGGTCATCGCCATCACGGCGACCCTCATCGCGGTGTTCGCGCCGGTCTCGTTCATGGGCGGCATCGCCGGACGCTACTTCATCCAGTTCGGCCTCACCATCGCGGTGTCGGTGTTCATGTCGCTTTTGGTGGCACGTCTGATCACGCCGATGTTGGCTGCCTATTTTTTGCGCGATCATGGCCATGCGGAGGAAGCGGAGGGCCCGGTGATGCGGGCCTACGGCCGCCTCGTCGGCTGGTCCGTGCGCCACCGCTTCATCACCCTGATCGTCGGTCTGGCCCTGTTCGCCGCTTCCCTCGCCTCCACGGGCCTGCTGCCCTCCGGATTCGTGCCGAAGCAGGACATGGCCCGCACCCTGCTCATGGTCGAACTCGCCCCCGGCGCGCGCCTCGCTGACACCATCGCGGCCTCCGACCGGGTGGCGGCGCGCATCCGCGCCCTGCCGGAGGTGGTCTCGGTCTTCGTCGACGGCGGGCGGCAGGTCGGCGGCAAGAAGGAGACGCGCCTCGCGACCTTCATCGTCAACCTGACGCCGAAGAACCAGCGCACGAAAAAGCAGGGTGCCGTGGAGGCCGTGATCTCGGCCCTCATCGCCGAGGAGCCGGACATCCGCTCGTGGGTGCTTCGCGATTCGGGCCAGCGCGATCTCGCCCTCGTGGTCGGCGGCCCCGACACGGCGGTGGTCTCGGAGGTCGCCGCCCGGCTGCAGCGCGACATGGCGGCGATCCCCCACCTCGTCTCGGCGATGTCGACGGCGCCCCTCAACCGCACGGAGGTCCGCATCCGCCCGAAGGAGGGCTCGGCCGCCGATCTCGGCGTCTCCACCGATGCCATAGCGGAGACCGTGCGGGTGGGAACCATCGGGGACATCGGCCTGAACCTCGCGAAGTTCAACGCCTCCGACCGGCAGGTGCCGATCCGGGTGCAACTGCCCGAGAGCGCGCGCGGCACCGTCGCGCGCCTGGAGACCCTCAAGGTTCCGGCCAAGAACAACGCCGCCGTGCCCCTGGCGGCCGTCGCCGACATCGAACTCGGCCAGGGGCCGGGCGCCATCGACCGCTACGACCGCGTGGTCCGCGTCGCCGTGGAAGCCAACATGGAGGGCTCGGACGCATTGGGCTCTCTCATCGCCCAGGCCCTCGATACCCCGACGGCGAAGAACCTCCCGCCCGGCGTGACCATCCGCCAGACCGGCGACGCCGAGATCATGGGCGAGGTGTTCTCGGGGTTTCTCATGGCCATGGGCGCCGGAATCATGATGGTCTACGCCGTCCTCGTGCTGCTGTTCGGCTCGTTCCTGCAGCCCCTCACCATCCTGTTCTCCCTGCCGCTCTCCATCGGGGGCGCCATCCTGGGCCTGCTCCTGCTCAACATGCCCATCTCCATGCCGGTGGTCATCGGCATCCTGATGCTCATGGGTCTGGTGACGAAGAACGCCATCATGCTCGTGGACTTCGCCGTCGAGGAGATGGCCCGGGGCGTCGACCGGGTCACCGCCATCGTCGATGCCGGCCGCAAGCGCGCCCGCCCAATCATCATGACGACCCTCGCCATGGCGGCCGGCATGGTGCCCTCCGCCATGGCCCTCGGCGTCGGCGGCGAGTTCCGCGCGCCCATGGCGGTAGCGGTGATCTCGGGGCTGATCGTCTCGACCCTGCTGTCCCTGGTGTTCGTGCCGGCGGTGTTCCTGCTCATGGACAGCCTCGGCAACGTCCTCGGCCGCCTCCTTGGCCGTATCGTCGGGGCCCGCGACGAGGCCCCGGACAGCTCCGTCTCCCACGGGGTGTGAGGAGACGGACGACGCGTCTCGAACGAACAACGCGCCTTCGCGGGGTTCCTCGCCCCGCTCGCCTTCGGCATGAACCCTCTCACGAGTGGCGCGGGTTCCTCCCGCTGTCAGGAGCGGGAGCGCGGCGGTTCACCACGCCGGTGGTTGCGATTCTCGGAAAGAGACCGTTCGGATAGGTCAGCGCCGACTGGGGGGATTCCTTTCTCCAGTCCGGTCGGGCTGGCCGACAGTTTGCATACAGTTTCTCGTCCGGGCTCGGCCCACCGAAGGAACCTGTGTGCGCATGATCGATTCAACGACGCGTCGGACCACGCCCGCCCACGCCAAAGGACGCCTTCTCGCGATCACCCTGCTGTCGGGTCTGATGATGCCGGCGGCCCTCGCGCAGGGCGTCCTCAAGATCGGGATGACCGCCTCCGACATTCCGCTGACCACCGGTCAGGCCGACAATGGCGGCGAGGGTATGCGGTTCACCGGCTATACGGTCTATGACGGCCTCATCAACTGGGACCTGTCCTCGGCGACGAAGCCCTCGGTGCTGGCGCCGGGCCTCGCCACGAGCTGGACCGTGGACCCGGTCGACAAGACCAAGTGGACGTTCAAGCTGCGGGAGGGCGTGACCTTCCACGACGGCTCGCCCTTCACTGCCGAATCGGTGGTGTGGAACCTCGACAAGCTCCTCAAGACAGACGCGCCGCACTTCGATCCGCGCCAATCCGCGCAGGGGCGCTCCCGCATCCCGGCGGTGGCAGGCTACCGCGCCGTCGATCCGACCACCCTCGAGGTGATCACCAAGAATCCCGACGCCACCCTGCCCTACCAGATCGCCTGGATCATGATCTCGTCGCCGGCCCAGTGGGAGAAGCTGGGCAAGAGCTGGGATGCCTTCGCCAAGGCCCCATCTGGAACCGGTCCGTGGAAAATGACATTGTTCGCGCCGCGCGAGCGCGCCGAGATGGTGCCGAACAAGGCGTACTGGGACACGGCGCGGGTGCCCAAGCTCGACAAGCTCGTGCTGGTGCCCCTGCCGGAAGCCAACGCCCGCGTGGCCGCGCTCCGCTCGGGCCAGGTCGATTGGATCGAGGCGCCGCCGCCCGACGCCGTGGCGTCGCTGAAAGGCGCCGGCTTTTCCATCGTCACCAACGCCTATCCGCACAACTGGACCTGGCATCTGTCGCGCGTCGAGGGCTCGCCGTGGAACGACATCCGCGTGCGCAAGGCCGCCAACCTCGCCGTCGACCGCGAAGGCATGAAGGAGATGCTCAACGGCCTGATGATCCCGGCGCAGGGCTTCATGCCGCCGGGCTCGGCCTGGTTCGGCAAGCCGACCTTCAAACCGGGCTATGATCCGGAAGCCGCCAAGAAGCTCCTGGCGGAGGCCGGCTACGGGCCGAAGAAGCCCATCGTCACGAAGATCCTCATCGCGCCGTCCGGATCGGGCCAGATGCAGCCCCTGCCGATGAACGAACTCATCCAGCAGAATCTCGCCGACATCGGCATCAAGGTCGAGTTCGAGGTGGTGGAGTGGAACACCCTCATCAACCTGTGGCGCGGCGGCGCGAAGGCGGACATGTCCCGCAACGCCACGGGCATGAATTTTTCGTACTTCATCCAGGACCCCTTCACGGGGTTCATCCGCCATCTCCAATGTAACCTTGCTTCGCCCAACGGCACCAACTGGGGCCATTACTGCGACCCCGAGATGGACAAGCTGTTCGACGCGGTGCGCACCACCTTCGATCCGGCAGAGCAGACCAAGGTTCTGGAGAAGGTCCACGAGAAGTACGTCGACGAGGCCCTGTTCCTGATGGTGGCGCACGACACCAATCCCCGGGCCATGAGTCCGAAGGTGAAGGGCTTCGTCCAGGCGCAGAACTGGTTCCAGGATTTCTCGCCGATCTCCATGGGCAAGTGACCGGAGGCGCATCCATGTCGCCCCCACCCGATCACCTCATCCTGAGGCGCCGGAGCGAAGCGGAGGCCTCGAAGGAGGCCTCCAGCCTCTGTCGAGGCCGTTGGAACCATCCTTCGAGGCCCGCTTCGCGGTCACCTCAGGATGAGGGCTGCGGGCGGGACGGCCCACTCACTGAGGTGTTCCCATGCTGAGATTCATCCTCCAGCGCCTCCTCACCGTCACGCCCGTGGCGCTGGGCGTCAGCGTGGTGTGCTTCCTCCTCGTCCACCTCGCCCCCGGCGACCCGTTGAGCGCCGTACTCCCGGTGGACGCCACGCAGGAGACCATCGACGCCATGCGGGCGGCCTACGGCTACGACAAGCCGCTGCCCGTCCAGTACGTGATCTGGCTCTGGCACGTGCTCCAGGGGGATCTCGGCATCTCCATCGCCACCGGGCGGCCCGTGGCACAGGAGGTCGGTCGCGCCGTGGTCAACAGCCTGATCCTCGCCTCCGTTGCGACGCTCATCGGCTTCACCTTCGGCATGGTCTTCGGTTTCGTCGCCGGATACTTCCGCAACTCGATCCTCGACCGCCTCGCCTCCGCCGTGTCGGTATTCGGGGTCAGCGTGCCGCATTACTGGCTCGGCATGGTGCTGGTGATCGTGTTCTCGGCCCAGCTCGGCTGGCTGCCGCCCACCGGCGCCGGCCCGGACGGCTCGGGCAACTGGCGGCCCGATTTCGAGCATTTGCGCTACATCATCCTGCCGGCCCTCACCATGTCGGTGATCCCCATGGGGGTCATCGCCCGCACGGTCCGGGCCCTGGTGGGCGACATCCTGGCCCAGGATTTCGTCGGGGCGCTGCGGGCCAAAGGCATGAGCGAGTTCGGCGTGTTCCGGCACGTCGTCAAGAACGCGGCCCCCACGGCGCTGGCCATCATGGGCCTGCAGCTCGGCTACCTGCTCGGCGGTTCGATCCTCATCGAGACGGTGTTCGCCTGGCCGGGCACGGGCTTCCTCCTCAACGCCGCGATCTTCCAGCGCGACCTGCCCCTGCTGCAGGGCTCGATCCTCGTCCTGGCGATGTTCTTCGTCGCCCTCAACCTCATCGTCGACGTCGTGCAGACGGCGCTCGACCCGCGCATCGAGAGGGGCTGATGGCACACACGATCGCACCGGCCATCGACATCGCAGGCGGGGCTTCTCCCGCCTCGTCCACCCCCGACGCCTTCGTGGCCTCGCGGGGTTTCTGGGGGCAGGTCGGCCACAAGCTCGTCCGCGATCCCGTGGCGATGGTGGCGGCCTGCATCATCCTCGCCATCGTGGCCGTGGCGATCCTGTCGCCGTGGATCACCCCCATGGATCCGTATCGCGGCTCGATGCTGCGCAGGCTCAAGCCCATCGGCGACGCCACCTACATCCTCGGTTCGGACGAGCTCGGCCGCGACATGCTGAGCCGCCTGATGATGGGCGGGCGCCTGTCGCTGTTCATCGGCGTCACCCCGGTCATCTTGGCCTTCGTCATCGGCTCGGGGATCGGGATCCTCGCCGGCTACGTCGGCGGCTGGGTCAATACCGTGTTGATGCGGACCGTCGACGTGTTCTTCGCGTTCCCGTCCGTGCTCCTCGCCATCGCGCTCTCGGGCGCGCTGGGGGCCGGTGTGTTCAACTCCATCGTCTCGCTGACCTGCGTGTTCGTGCCCCAGATCGCCCGCGTGGCCGAGAGCGTGACCACGCAGATCCGCTCGCGCGACTACGTCGATGCCGCCCGGCTGTCGGGTGCCTCGACGTTCACGATCCTCCGGGTGCAGGTGCTCGGCAACGTGCTGGGGCCGATCTTCGTCTACGCCACCAGCCTCATCAGCGTGTCGATGATCCTCGCTTCCGGCCTGTCGTTCCTCGGCCTCGGGGTGAAGCCGCCGGAGCCCGAATGGGGCCTGATGCTGAACACCTTGCGCACGGCGATCTACGTGAACCCCCTGGTCGCGGCGCTGCCGGGGCTCGCCATCTTCATCGTGTCGATCTCGTTCAACCTGTTCTCGGACGGGCTCCGGTCCGCTATGGAGGTGAAGTCGTGAGCGTCCTGACAGGCACCGTTCCGCACGACCGCGACCGGGGCGGCCCGGCCCAGCCCCTGCTCTCCATCGACGGGCTGGTGAAGCACTTCCCCGTCAAGAAGGGGATCGGCGGCAAGAAGGCTGTGGTCCGCGCCGTAGACGGCGTCGATTTCAACATCCTGAAAGGGGAGACCCTCGGGATCGTCGGAGAATCCGGCTGCGGCAAGTCAACGACGGCGCGGCTCATCATGGGGCTGATGCCGCACGATGCCGGCGAGTTGCTGTTCGACGGCGAGCGCATCGGCGGGCGCGCCCTCCCCTGGCGGGAGTTCCGCGCCCAGACCCAGATGGTGTTCCAGGACAGCTACGCCTCCCTCAACCCGCGCATGACCATCGAGGGCTCCGTGGCGTTCGGGCCGCGGGTGCACGGCGTGCCGAAACGCCAGGCCATCGAGCGGGCGCGCTCGCTCCTCGCCCGCGTCGGCCTGGAGCCCTCGCGCTTCGCCGCGCGCTATCCGCACGAACTTTCCGGAGGGCAGCGCCAGCGCGTGAACATCGCCCGCGCGCTGGCCCTGGAGCCGCGCCTCGTGGTCCTCGACGAGGCGGTCTCGGCCCTCGACAAGTCCGTGGAGGCGCAGGTGCTGAACCTGCTCATGGATCTCAAGCAGGAATTCGCCCTCACCTACCTGTTCATCTCCCACGACCTCAACGTCGTGCGCTTCATCTGCGACCGGGTGGCGGTGATGTATCTCGGTCAGGTGGTGGAGATCGGCCCCGCCGACACCGTTCTGGCCGACCCGGCCCATCCCTACACGGCGGCCCTCCTGTCCTCGATGCCCTCCATGGACCCGGACGCGCGCACCGAGGTGGCGCCGCTGGCTGGCGACCCGCCCAACCCCATCGATCCGCCGGCGGGTTGCCGCTTCCACCCGCGCTGCACCCTGGTGGAGGAGGTGTGCCGGACGCGAGCACCGTCCCTCGCCCCCGTCGATCCCCAGCACCGCGTTGCCTGCCTCGCCCGCCAGCCGGGCTCCGGCCACTCCGCCGCCCCCACCCTGTCGGTGGCCGCATGAGCCGGCCTCCTCATCACCGAAGGCTGACCGGATCGAGCGCGGCTCCCCTCTCCTGCAAGGAGAGGGACAGGGTGAGGTGTGTGACCTCTTCGGATATGGATCATACCGCATCCCAATCCTCTCCTTCCAGGAGAGGGATCCGGTTGCACCCCACGATAGCCCGGAGGGCTCGCCCATGAGCAGCGGACTCGCAAAGGAGCCCGCCGTCGCCATCCGGGGCCTCCGCGTGGTGTTCGGGGGCGTGGTCGAGGCCGTGGACGGCGTCGATCTCACCCTGGAGCGCGGCCAGGCCGTGGCGCTGATCGGCGAATCGGGGTCCGGCAAGAGCGTGACCCTGCGTGCCATCATGCGGCTCAACCCCGAACGCAAGACGCGGATCGAAGGGGAGATCCTGGTCTCCGGCCAGGATGTCATGAGGCTGTCCCCGAAAGCGCTCCGCGCCCTGCGGGGACGCGCGGTGGCGATGATCTTCCAGGAGCCGCTCCTCGCCCTCGATCCGGTCTACACGGTGGGGAAGCAGATCACCGAGGCGATCCGCCAGCACGAGACCATCGGTGCCGAGGCCGCACGCCGGCGGGCCCTCGAGCTGTTCGAACGCGTCCGCATTCCGTCCCCGGAACGGCGCCTCGACGCCTATCCGCACGAGATGTCGGGCGGCATGCGCCAGCGCGCTATGATCGCCCTCGCGCTCGCCTGCCGGCCGCAGGTGCTGCTCGCCGACGAGCCGACCACGGCGCTGGACGCCACGGTGCAGATCCAGATCCTGCTGCTCCTGCGCGAGCTGCAGGCCGAACTCGGCCTCTCGACGCTCTTCGTCACCCACGACCTCGGCGCCGCCGTGGAGGTCGCCGACCGCATCGCCGTGATGTATGCCGGCCGGATCGTCGAGGAGGGCTCCGCCCGCGACGTGGTGCTCAACCCCCACCACCCCTACACCATCGGCCTCCTGCGCAGCCGCGCCGACGGGGCGCTCGCCAAGGGCTCGCGTCTGAAGACGATCCCGGGCTCGCCCCCGGACCTCGCCAACCGCCCGCCTGGCTGCCCCTTCGCCCCGCGCTGCTTCCTCGCGGAGGAAAGATGCCACGTCGACGCCCCCCCGGACGTCGCCGTCGCGCCGGGACACCGGGCGGCGTGCTGGCGTACGGACACGGCGCAGGCCGCGTTCCAGGGCGACCGGGCACGGGTCCTCGAAGCGGCTCACTAGACCGGCCGGTCCTTGGCCTTCGGACGGGGGCCACGGGTGCGCGCGTCTCCCTTCGTGGGGGAGCCCTCATCGATCAGCGAACAAGGAGCCCGCATGGGCACGGCACGGCACAACCTGCGCGTGGACGGCGCGCGCCTCTGGTCCACCCTCATGGAGACGGCGGCGTTCGGCGGAACCCCGGCGGGCGGCATCAACCGCCTCACCCTGTCGCTGGAGGACGGGCAGGTCCGCGACTGGTTCCGCAACGCCTGCGAGGCCGCCGGGCTGACCGTCGGCACCGACGAACTCGGCACCCAGTTCGCCCTCAGGCCGGGCCGGGACATGAGCCGGCGGCCCATCGCCACGGGCTCGCACCTCGACACCCAGCCGACGGGCGGGCGCTTCGACGGCATCCTCGGCACCCTGGCGGGGCTGGAGATGGTCCGCACCCTCAACGATGCGGGTATCGAGACGGAGGCGCCGATCCTGCTCGTCAACTGGACCAACGAGGAGGGCTCCCGCTACGCCCCCGCCACCATGGCGTCGGGCGCCCATGTGGGCACCTTCACGGTGGCCGACATCCTCGCCCGGGCGGATGCGGATGGGATCAGCGTGGCGGAGGCCCTGGCCCGCCTTGGCATCGTCGCCACGGAACCTACGGGGTCACGGGCCATCGGCGCTTTCGTCGAGCTTCACATCGAACAGGGGCCGATCCTGGAGGCGGAGCAGAAGACCATCGGGGTGGTGGAGGGCGGTCAGGGCATCATCTGGTTCGACGGCACGGTGACGGGATTCGAGAGCCATGCGGGCACCACGCCGATGCCGCGCCGACGCGACGCGCTCACCGGCCTCGCCGAAGTGGCCTTGGCCGTCGAGCGCATCGCCCACGCGCACGGCCCGAGCGCTGTCGCGACCATGGGCGAGGCGGTGATCGGCGCGCCGTCCCGCAACGTGATCCCCGGCCGGGTCCGCTTCACCCTCGATGTGCGTGATCCCCATGCCGCGACCCTCGACGCCATCGACACGGATCTGCGCGCGGCGCTCGCCGAGATCGCCGCACGTCGCAACCTCGCCATCACCCTCGACGCCGTGTGGCGCCAGGAGCCGGTGCCGTTCGATCCCCGCCTCGTCGCCCTTGTGGAGCGGGGCGCCGAGAGCCTCGGCCTGCCCCACCGCCGCATGGTCTCGGGCGCCTCGCACGACGCCTGCAACCTCGCTCTCCGGGTGCCCACCGCGATGATCTTCGTGCCGTGCAAGGATGGCATCAGTCACAACGAGTCCGAGTCGGCGACGCAGGCCGACTGTACCGCCGGGGCCGACCTCCTGCTCCAGACGGTTCTGACCCTCGCGAGCTCACCGGCGGCGCCTTGACGCCTTGGAGGACCGACGAACCGGCGGCGCGCTTTCCCTCCGCCGGCCCCTGCCGCGTGCCGAAGCTCCAAGGTGCAGATTGACAAGCGCCCGCTTCCAACCCCGGCAGTTCGTGCCGTCGCTCCCCCGGGCCGATCCGGCGGAATTGCGTTAGGGGGCGATCGCGCTGACAGCGATTACTGTCGCGGATCACTGGGGTCGGTAGCGATCCGACCACGGTCGTGGCATCGTAGCCGCGACAGCATTGCCTGCCTTCCTCGGTTTGGATCCGGAAATGCAATCGGTCCGTGTGTGGTGTCACACGAAAACGCGCATACGCTCGTGAACCGGCCTGCGCCGTACCCGTTGGAAGGGAGCAGCTCCACCTCGCCAAGGACCACGCCCGTGACACCGAAACTCCTCGTCGGCGCCCTCATCCTCTCCTTCGGAACCGTCAGCGCCGCCGTGGCACAATCTCCGGCCGAAACTGGTACTGGCGGGGATGTCACGACGACATCGCGCGCCGCCAACACCACCTCGGTCGGCCAGACCAAGCCTCCCGGCGCCGCAACGGGTGGAGAAGTCGACCGGAATGCCGATCGGCTCACGAATCAGCAGAAGAAAGACAACGAGATCACCAAGGGCATCTGCATCGGCTGCAATTGACCGCACGCAGGAGTTTACGGGCTTCACAGAGGCTAACCAGTATCCGGAAGTCCAGCCACTGGCGAAGTAAGCCTGTGGAGGAGGCATCAATGAAGCCGGGCCACGTGGCCGACGGGGTTTCCATCGAATCGGTGTCGCGTCATTGGATTGGAGCGTCGCCTCTGCAAGTGCTCATACCTGCCCTGCACCCGCATCATCGGTTTCACGAAAGCTGTGCGGCTTCGATGGTGCGGATCGCATTCCATGCGACGGAGCGGCGCCGGTGGCCTCGCGGCTCGGACCGCTCCGATCGACTGAATTCGCCCGCGATAGCACCTTTCCGCGTGACTGGCTGAACGCCCGCGTCCAATCGCCGAACGACATTTGTACGGTTCGGATCACTCACACACGCAGCGCGGCAAGTAGCGTCAAGATTTCGCGCAGGAAGTTCAGCAAGCGCGTAAAACGTGGACAATTTCCATTGCAAGGCTGCGGGACCGAGCCCTTCAATGAGAAATAATTACTATGAAATTCCTCCTACTTTCTAACTTGAATTAGTTTTCTGAATGGTATCTAAGTAAGGATACCGAATCTGGCTCAAACGATCAAACCCAGTACCCGACAGGCAAATGAAACAGTCCTTTCGATACAGGCCCCGCCATGCCCCCGCATCTCGATCAAACCGGTTTACAGAATAGACTTCTGGCCAATCTGCGGCCGGATCTATTCGAGGCGCTCGCTCCACATCTCACGTCCGTATCGCTGGACCAGCATCATGTCGTCGAAACGTCCCTCGAGACGATCTCGCATGTGTGTTTTCCTGGCCCGGGTATCATTTCTATTGTCGCTCGAACGCCAGGCGATATCGGAATGGAAACGGGTTTGGTTGGCCCGGAGGGTATGACGGGCCTTCCGCTTCTCTACGGGGTCGAGCAGGCGCCGTACGATGCTTTCGTGCAGATCCCATGTCGGGTTCTACGTATCCCGGCCTCAGACTTTCAGGAGGCTTTGGCTACGAACCGCATCCTGCATCTGCATCTGCTGCGCTACGCCTATGCCTTTTCGATTCAAGTGGCGCAGACGGCTCTGTGCAACGGGCGCTTTCCCATCGAACAGCGCCTGGCCCGTTGGTTGCTCATGAGCCACGACCGCCTCGGTCGCGAGGACATCACACTGACGCACGAGTTCCTGTCCCTGATCCTCGGCGTGCGCCGCGCCGGCGTGACGATGGCTCTGCACGGCCTCGTAGCCCGGGGAGCCGTCGCGATCCATCGCGGCATGATCGTGATCCGCGATCGCGCCCTACTGCTCGGCACGGCAGCGGGTGCGTACGGGCTACCCGAATCCGTGTACGCCGACGTCATGCCGGGCGTGTCGGAGGCGCGCGCCGCTTGAGGGTTCGCGCCGGAGCCTCGACACAACACGACTTGTGCAACAATTCGAACCCGTGGGTTCCGCTTTCGGCGACGAACTCGACAGCCGCTTCCCACGCGGCGAACATGGGAAAGGCCGATCCCAACATCAGGCCGGCGACCACACCGAGGGCACGGGCCAAGTCTCGGGAGGTCGGAGCGGTGAGCCCGACCAGTCGCGGCCGCGCATGCGTCCACCTTTTTCGCCGTCACCGGTTGGGAATGGTGGTGTCGTGGTCAACACTCGGCGCTCTGGGGCAAGGGATGCGCCGGTTCGCAGGTGTGTTCCATCCTCCGTATTCGTGTGGCCGCCTCGGGCGAGGTTGTGACGGCGTGAATGCAAACCTGTCGGCGGACGTTTCGAGGTCGGGCGTCCGAGGTCGGCGCGTCACGATCAGATTGATCGCGCTGGCCCATTGATGTCCGCCACGCTTGGAATGCCTGATAGAACGGCATCGCTGTGGCCCCGTCGGCGGCTCCTACCGGTTTGGCAATCCCCGCTGCTGCCGCTCGCGGCGGATGCTGTCGGCCTGGGCGATGATCTGCTCTCGAAGGCCTTCGAGACCGTTTCGCGTCTTTTCGTGCCCAGCGTCAGCCAGCGACGGATCGGGGTAGCGCCGATCCCATTCCAGAACCATCGAGATCGTACTTGCCAGCTTCGTGACGTCGCCGAAGGCATACTCGTTCACCGGCCGCCCAATCATCTCGATAAGCGCGGCGAAAAGAGCCGGGTGCCCCGTCGGATCAAGATCGCGATGCGCTGCCAGGTAGCTACGATAGCGCAACTGTCCAGCATAAAACCAGAATGCCGCCTCGTCTCCGCGACCCACCTTGAGAAGGGCCTGCGCCTTCGCCATCACGTCGCCCGGAGGAAGCCTTGCCGCGGCCTCGGCGCCGTCGGGCAGGCTGATCCCCTGTGCCGTCGCTGGGAAGGCCGGCAAGGAGGTCCATAGCGCAACGATCGACAACGCGCCGGCCCGGAGCCACGATCTGCGATCCACCATGCTACACCTCTTTCTTTCTACCGACGGTCCGGCATCACGGCTCGCCTTCGGTAGCTCCCCTCAGCTCCGGCTTAGAGCAGACGGTTCTGTTCGGCGCTCTTGAAGGGACGACGCGCTCGAAGAATTCCTACGCCCGCCAATCCGGGAGCGCTTCGGGCGTCCCTTCGAGCCAGCCCGGGATCGGCAGGCCGCGCTCTCTCAGGAAGCCTGGGTTGAACAGCTTCGAGGCGTACCGGGCGGCACCGTCGCACAGGATCGTCACGATGGTGTGGCCCGGACCGAGTTCCCGCGCCAGCCGGATCGCTCCCGCGACGTTGATCCCCGATGAGCCCCCGAGACTGAGGCCCTCCTCGCGCATGAGGCCGAAGACGTGGTCGAGGGCCTCGCGGTCTGGGATGCGGAATGAATGGTCCGGCCGAAAATGTTCGAGGTTGCGGGTCACCCGGCCCTGGCCGATGCCCTCTGTGATGGAGGAGCCCTCGGCCTTCAGGGTGCCGTCGGTGTAGTAGGCGTGCAGCGCCGAGCCCTCCGGGTCCGCGAGCGCGATGCGGATGCTGGGCTTCAGGGCGCGCAGGGACTGCGCCGTGCCGGCCAGGGTCCCGCCGGTGCCGGCCGCGCAGACGAATCCGTCGACGGCGCCGTCCGTGGCGGCGAAGATTTCCGGGCCGGTGGTCTCTACATGGGCCTGCCGGTTGGCGACGTTGTCGAACTGGTCGGCGAAGAACGCGCCTGCCGGCTCGGTGGCACTGAGCGCCTCGGCGAGGCGGCGCGCGGCGTGGACGTAGTTGTTCGGGTTCGAGAACGGCACCGCCGGCACCTCGACGAGACGGGCGCCCGCGAGCCGCAGGGTTTCCTTCTTCTCGGCCGATTGCGTCTCGGGAATCACGATCACCGTGCGGTAGCCGCGCACGGATGCGACGAGGGCGAGGCCGATACCGGTGTTGCCGGCGGTGCCCTCCACGATGGTGCCGCCGGGGCGGATGAGCCCGCGCGCCTCCGCGTCCCGCACGATGGAGAGGGCGGCGCGGTCCTTCACCGACAGGCCTGGATTCAGGAACTCGGCCTTGCCGAGGATCGTGCACCCGGTCTCCTCGGAAGCGCGCGCCAGCCGGATCAGCGGCGTGCCGCCGATGGCCGAGAGGATGTCTTGATGCCGCGTCATGGGGCGTGCCGTTCCGTAGGAGATCCGTCGCGCGTCGACTCGCCGCCATCCGCCCTCGCCCACGACAGCCGGCCGGCGCGACGCGCGCATGGGAAGGAATCGAGGATTCCCGCCCCGATCTCAAGCGCCGGGGCGGTCTTTCCCGGGCGGCATTTCATCTTTGGAGGAATGACCGTCCCGGCGCCGCGGCGGGAGGCGGCCGTTCTCCGATCCCGGCCGCCCGGGGAAGATACGTTCCGTGCCCACGATCCGCGCCGGGCGTGCGAGCGGCCCGTTTCCTGCTCCCCGCCTCGCCGTCTCGCTTTGTGAGGGTCCGCGAAACGGCGTAGGACGCGCGCATCGGCCCCCGTCACCCACCCGGATTCCCACGCCGATGATCAGTGCCTTCGACCTTTTCAAGATCGGCATCGGCCCGTCGAGCTCGCACACGGTCGGCCCCATGGTGGCGGCCCTGCGGTTCCGCGAGCGCGTCCGGGGCATGACGAACGTCGCGCGCATCCGGGCCGAACTGTTCGGGTCCCTGGCCTGGACCGGGCGCGGCCATGGCACCGACGTGGCCGTGGCCCTCGGCCTCCTCGGGCATGCGCCGGACCGGATCGATCCCGACGCCGTTGCGGGTCTCGTGGCGGATCTGGCCCGGGACAAGCGCCTGTGGCTCGGCGGCCCGGCCTTCGATCCCGCCCACGACCTCGTGTTCAATTTCACCGAAGTGCTTCCGCTCCACACCAACGGGATGCGGTTCACGGCCCTCGATGCGGCGGACGATTCCCGCCTCGCCCAGGTGTTCTATTCTGTGGGCGGCGGCTTCGTGGTGTCCGAAGCCGGGCCCGAGCCGGGACCGGAGGCGGCCTTTCCCCTGCCCTACGCCAGTGCGGCGGAACTCCTGGCGGTCTGTTCCCGCACCGGCCTGTCCATCGCCGCCGTGCAGCGGGCCAACGAGGGCGCGACCCGCTCGCCCGAAGCCGTGGATCAGGGCCTGGATGCCATCGCGGAGGCCATGTTCGCCTGCATCGAGCGCGGCCTGCGCCAGGGCGGTGAACTGCCCGGCGGCCTCAAGGTCCGGCGCCGGGCGCGACGCCTGCACGAGGACCTGACGGCCGGGCGCCTGCGCAACCTGCGCCCGGCCCATGAGATCGTCGACTGGATCAGCCTGTTCGCCCTCGCGGTGAACGAGGAGAACGCCTCGGGCGGTCGCGTGGTCACGGCACCCACCAACGGGGCGGCCGGCATCGTGCCGGCCGTCCTTCGCTACGCCCGCGATTTCTGCCCCGACTGGTCGGAGGCACGGGGGCGCGACTATCTGCTGACGGCCGCGGCTGTCGGCGGGCTGATCAAGACCCGTGCGTCGATCTCCGGCGCGGAGGTCGGGTGCCAAGGCGAGGTCGGCTCCGCCGCCGCCATGGCGGCCGCCGGGTTCGCGGCTTTCCTCGGCGGGTCGCCGGAGCAGGTCGAAAACGCCGCCGAGATCGCCATGGAACACCATCTCGGCATGACCTGCGATCCCATCGGCGGTCTGGTCCAGATCCCCTGCATCGAGCGCAACGCCTTCGGGGCCAACAAGGCCGTGGTGGCCGCCTCCCTGGCCCTACGGGGCGACGGTATCCACCGCGTCTCCCTCGACGAGGTCATCGAGACCATGCGCCAGACCGGTGCCGACATGCAGGACAAGTACAAGGAGACGTCCCTGGGGGGCCTCGCGGTGAACGTCTCGGCCTGCTGAGGTCGGGCCACCCGCCGGTTGCGGAAGGATACAGTGCTTTGTCGGTTGCGATCGGCACGCTTCGGCTTGCGGATGCGAAGATCCGTGTCATGCCTCTGTCCGGGGCGCGACGCGGATGGCGCCGGACCGGGGATGGACGATTGTGAGCTTCGGACTTCTGGCATTACTCGACGACGTTGCGGCCCTGGCCCGGGTGGCGGCGGCCTCCCTCGACGACGTGGTCGCCCAGGCCGGCAAGGCCGGCACCAAGGCGCTCGGCATCGTCATCGACGATGCCGCCGTGACGCCGCGCTACGTCGTGGGCTTCGCTGCCGCGCGCGAGTTGCCCATCGTCTGGCGCATCGCCGTGGGGTCACTCAAGAACAAGCTCCTGTTCCTGCTGCCGGGCGCCCTGCTGCTCAGCTACCTCGTGCCGTGGGTGATCACGCCCCTGCTCATGCTGGGTGGACTCTACCTCTGCTACGAGGGCGCCGAGAAGATCCTCCATGCCTTCGTGCCGGCCTCCGATCATGCCCCCGCGGCGGCGGTCGCCACCGGCCCGCAGGATGCTCAGGCGCAGGAAGACCAGCGCGTGCGCGGCGCGATCCAGACCGACTTCATCCTCTCGGCCGAGGTGATGGCCCTCACGCTGGCCTCCCTCACCACGGAATCGACGGTGACCCAGGCGGCGATCCTCGCCGTGGTGGGCATCGGCGTGACCCTCCTCGTCTACGGCGCCGTCGCCCTCATCGTGAAGGCGGACGATGCGGGCGTGGCGCTGGCCGCCAACGACCGCCCGGCCTCGACGCTGCTGGGCCTGCGCGACGCGGGACCGGGGGCCGCCTCCGGCCCGGACCGCGCCCTGCGACCGGTGACACGCGGGTTCGGACGCGCCCTCGTGGTCGGGATGCCGTACTTCCTCAGCGGTTTTGCCATCCTCGGTACCGCCGCGATGCTGTGGGTCGGCGGCGGCATCCTGCTACACGGCCTGGAGCATTTCGGCGTCACCGCCCCCGCCCACCTCGTCCACGATGCGGCGAAGTGGATGGCCATAGCGGTTCCGAGCGTTGCCGCCGCCGCAGAATGGCTCACCACCGCAACCCTGTCGGGCCTGATCGGTCTCGTTGCCGGGGGCCTGACGATTCCCGCGGCGCAGTTCGTCCTGGCACCCCTCGTCCGGTGGGTCCGCGCTCTGTTCGGGTCGGGCAAGACGGAGCCGGCGTCGGCTGGGCATTGAGGCGAGGCTCCAACCGGCCTCAGTCGGGCGTAGGGCGTTCGATGAACGCGATGGCCCGCTCGAAGCGGGCGCGCGTCGTGGCCTCGACCCGGGAGATGCCGAGGCTGCGCGCCATGAGGCGGACTCGGTCGGTGTCCGGGGTCCCGACGGGCACGGCTTCGGCGAGGGCGACGACCTCGGGCATCGGCGTCTCGGAATGGCCGCGCACGGCCGGATCGGCCGGACGATGGGGCCGGCTCCGGCTTGGCGCCTCGCCCGGCGGCCACAGCAGGGCGCGGCCCTCGTCGTCCGTGCGGGCGATGGCTCGGTCGATGCCATCGAGGATTGCGTCGCGGACGGGCGGGCTGACGCGGGCGATCCCATGGGCGCGACTGACGCGGCGCACGAGGACATCCTCGTAGATCGGTGCTTCGACGGCGAGGACGTGCGCGATCGCCGCTGCCAGGACCGGCCGGTAGGCAAGTTCGTAGAATCGGGCCGGTTCGATGGGCACGCCGATAGCGGCCGGATCGGCGAGGCGATAGCTCACTTGGGTCGATGGCGCCGGGTCGGGCGAAGTCGCGCGGTCGGCATAGAGCCGCGCCGGTGGAGCATCGTCGGATTCGGGCAGCGAGGCATCGGCGGAGCCACCGGTCGGCGCCTCAGCCGGCGAAGGACTCGAGGGTTCGGAAACCGTGGGAACGGGCGGTTCGGCGGCCGCCGCAACCTCGGCGGCCTGCCGGCGGTCGGCACTGAGATCGTCCGTCAGGCGTGCGTGGAGCTTTTCGAGGGCGCCGCCCGCATCCATCCACCAATCCGTGCTCCAGACCCGGCGGATGCGCCAGCCGAGGTCGACGAGCACCTGCTCGCGCAGACGGTCTCGGTCGCGGGCCGTGGCCGAGCGGTGATAGGTGGCGCCGTCGCACTCGATGCCGGCGAGATAGCGGCCCGGCGCGTCGGGGTGGACGACGCCGAGGTCGATCCGGAAGCCCGAGACTCCGATCTGGGTGTGGACGGTCCAGCCCCTGGCCGCCAGCGCCGCCATCACGGCGGCCTCGAAGGGCGATTCCACGTCGCCGCCGGTCGGGGCGAACGCCTCGGCGAGCGCCCTTGGGCCCCGCTCGGCGAACTCGAGGAAATGCTTGAAGTCGCGCACCCCGCGCGCACCGCTGCGGCCGAGATCGATCTGCTCGGGACGAAGGGATGCGAAGACCACGAGTTCGCGGCGCGCCCGGGTGATCGCGACGTTGAGGCGCCGGTGCCCGCCCTCCCGGTTGAGGGAGGAAACGGTACTGCCGACCCGGCCGGTCGCATCGGGTCCCACGGCCAAGGAGAACAGGATCGCGTCACGCTCGTCGCCCTGCACATTCTCGAGGTTCTTCACGAAGACCGGCTCGTGCCAGTGGTCACGGTCGAAGTACGGTTCGAGGTCGGGGTGCGCCCGGCGCTGCTCGTCCAGCAGGTTCTCGATGAGGCGCTGCTGCTCGCCGTTGAAGGTGACGATGCCGAGCGACCGGCGCTCGACGGCGAAGGCCGGCTCGCGCAGGCGCCGGACGATCTCGGCGACGACGGCCCGCGCCTCGGGCCGGTTCACGCGAGCTCCGCCGCGCTCGTAGAGTCCATCCGGCACCAGGGTGAGGCGAACCGCACGATCGTCGGTGACGGGCGATGGGAAGGTGACGAGCCGCCCGCCGTAATAGCGGGCGTTGGAGAACGCGATGAGGCTCTCGTGACGGCTGCGGTAGTGCCAGTCGAGGTTACGCCGCGGGATGTTGGCGGCGAGGCACTCGTCGAGGATCGATTCCTGGTCGGCGACGTCGGACCCGTCCTCGATGGTGTCGACGCCCCGGTCGCCGACGTTGGTCGGCGGCAATTGCTCGGGATCGCCGACGATCACCGCCTGCCGGCCGCGCGCGATGGCCCCGATGGCGTCCCAGGGTGCGATCTGCGAGGCCTCGTCAAAGATCACCACGTCGAACGGCGTCGAATCCGGGGGCCAGTACTGGGCGATGGAGAGCGGGCTCATCATCACGCAGGGAGTCAGCCGGGTCAGCGCCCTGGGCATCTTCGCGAACAGCTTGCGCAGGGGCATGTGCTGCGCCTTCTTCGTCAGCTCGCGCGAGAGGGTGCCCCATTCGGGATCCGCGCCGAAGGCGGTGGGGGCCGGGACGCCGTCGGCGAGCCGGGCGCGGACCACGCGCTTGGCGAGATCGGCCACCCGGATGTCGGCGGCGCGGAAGCGTGCGATGGCATCCTCGTGGCGCTCGGGTAGGAAACGGGCGAGGACGGGATCATCGGAGACCACCCGGTCGATCCACCAGCGCGCGTAGGCGGCCTCGAACGCAGGCTCGGCCGCGTCGGGCGTGAGCCGGCCGGTTTCCAGTCCATCGACGAGCGGGGCGAGGCCGGCGGCACGGGCGGTCGCGGAGGCGGCCTGCCACGCGCACCACGCCTGCGCTCGGTCGAGCCCACCGGCCCAATTCGAGATCCGCCTCAGGGTGGCGTCGATCCAGTCCGGCCCCGGCTCGATGGGCTCCTGGGGGTCGTTGCGGCCGGCGAGGCGTGCCAGTGCGGCTCCGGTCCGCGTGACGGCAGCCCGGTCGCGGCCGAACGCCCGGTAGGCCCGGGCGATGCCGCCCCCCTCGGCAAGCCCCCGCCCCTCGCCCCGAACGAACCGCACAAGGTGGTCGCGCAGGGCATCGCGCCCGGCGGTCTGTGGTCCGAGAGTCTGCGGACCGAGAACCGCCACGAGCTTCTCGATCTTCTCCGCCCAATCGAGGGGCGCCTGAAACGCGTCCGCGTTGGTCTCGGGCCGGTTCCAGGGAGGCTCGAGGCTGGCAAGCGGAGCGTCCTCCGGGCACCCGGCCCGGAGATGGCGGGCGACGGCGATGAGCCCGGCGAGGTCGGCGCCGAGATCGGTCGGCATCGGACCATCCACGTACGGTTTCACCCGCGCCTCGACGCGCCTGAGCCGGCCGCCGCGCATGAGGAAGTTGGCGCCCTCTGCCGCTACCCAATCGTCGAGGAGCGCCGGCAGGTCTGCGTCGAGGAGGCCCGTGCGGTAGTGGGCCGTGAGCCGCGCCAGCCCCGCGTCCCGTGCGGCTTGGAACCGTGCGCGCGCGGCGACGGCCCGGCGCAGGTCGCCCGTGGCATCGGCCAGGAAGGCGACGCCGCACGCCGCCTCCGGGCGAACGAGATAAGCGCCGAGGACGACGAGACCCCGCGTTCCGGCTACCGTAGACAGCAGCTCCGACAGGCCGAGGTCTCGCGCGAAGGTTTGGCCACTGGCCCGTAGGGCGGTCAGGGCATCCGTATGCGCTGTGATCGCCGCCGCGGTGGCATCCCGCCAGGCCGGCGACCAGTCCTTAGCCGCGAGGCCCAGCAGGGGATGGCCGACGGGCGAACCGAGGGCGGCCAAGACGGGCCGCAGGTCGCGGCAGGCGGTCCGAAGCTGCGCGAGGGTGGTGGCGTCGTGAGCACGGTGCTCGGGCCACGCAAGGGTGACGGGCGGGGCGGTGCTTCCCATGGAGACGACCCGGCCGAAGGCCTCGTAGGCGCTCATTCCGTTCTCGCGCCGACGATGTAGCGCAGTGACGAGGCGGTTGAGTTCGGTACGCAGGATGCCGAGTTCGCCCGTGGCGGCGCCCCACTCGGCCCGGGACGGCGCCGCGCGCTCGTGCCAGGCCTTCCGCAACTGCGCGAGCACGCTGGATTTCTGCGCCTTGGTCGAATGAACTTCGAGGCAGTGATCGCCGAGCCCGATCTCCTGCAGACGGCGGCGCACCACCTCCAGGGCGGCGGTCTTCTGCGAGACGAACAACACCGTGCGCCCCTGTGCCAGACAATGGGCGATCATGTTGCCGATGGTCTGGCTTTTGCCGGTGCCGGGCGGGCCGAACAGCACGAAATCCTTGCCCTGGCCCGCCGCGATCACGGCGGACAGCTGCGAGGAATCCGCCGAGAGCGGCGCGAACACCGTCTCGGGCGGGTGCTCGGCGTCGAGGCGACCCGGCTCTGGGAACGGTGTACCGTCGCCATAGGCGTGCTTCGGTGTCTCGAGGAGGTGGCGCACGACTGGGTTGCGTTTGAGGAGGTCGGCTCGGTCGACGAGATCCTTCCACATCAGGAATTTGGTGAACGAGAAGGTCGACAGGACGACGTCCGGCACGACCTCCCAGCCCTTGAGGTCACGGACGTGGCCGCGCACGGTTCGGATGATCGCGGCGACATCGATGCCGGCGCCGTCGCGCGGCAGGTCGTCCTCAAGTTCGGGCAGCGACAGACGGAAATCCTGGCGCAGCAATTCGATCAGCGTTGGATTGATGCGAATCTCGTCGTCATGCAGTGTGAGGCGGAACCCTGCCCGCGCGCTCGACCGCTGGAGGGCGACGGGGATGAGAAGCAGGGGCGCGCGGTGAGCCGCCTCGCCGGGTTTGCGCGTCCAGGACAGGAAGCCCGCGGCGAGGAACAGAATATTGGCCCCGCCTTCCTCGAAGCCGTTGCGGGCAAGGCGATAGAGATCGATGAGACGCCGATCGAGTTCGTCCGCCGTTAACGTCGTGTGGACATCGTCGCCGGCGAGGGCCGCGGCAACTTCCTGGCGCCGGGCGTCGTCCGACCGAAACCTCGGCGCCGCATTCGTGCTTTGACCCTCGGGGGCCTCGGGCGCGGGCATGAACCGAAAGGCGTGCCCGGCGGCGAGGCGATCTTCCAGTGTGTCCGCATCCGGGCATGCGAGGGTGACGGAAGCCTTGCCGGGCCTGAAGTTCAGGAGCTTGTTGCGCAGGGTGAGGTCGAGGAGCCGGCGCTTCCAGAGTTCGAGGCGGTCGACGGGCCCGGCGGGCGTAGGTTCGACCCAGCGGATCTCCTCGTCCCGGAACGGCGGCGGATCGGACAGCCCCCTGTCCAGGGACGCGAATTCGACGGGCGGCGGATCGATCGGCCGGGCGCCGCCGAGATCGAGGGGACGGATGCCGTGTCGGCGGCAGCGCCTGATGTCGAGAGCGACATCGAGGTCGGCGGGCGCGCCCTCCTCCGCCTGGCCAGCGCCATGCTTCACGGCCGCCTCGAACCGAGCCGGCGGCGTTCGGGTCAGCAGGGTGAGCTCCACGAGGATCATGTCCTCGAGATCCCGCCGTTTGCGCAAGGCCTGCATGTCGTCGAGGACGGCGCCCGGCAGCGCCGTATCCGTCAGCCACAGGCCCACCAGGGCGTGCCCCGTCGTCAGGACGACGAGGGGGCCGAGGCCGGCTTGTTCCAGGCACGCTGCGTAGAGGAGCGACAGGTCGAGACAGGTGCCGACCCGGCGCTCCAGAATGTCGGATGGCCCCCGAACCTTCTGCCCGGTCTGCTCGAAACTCGCCGGCGGCAGCACGTAGGCGAGGCGCCGGTCGGCCAGCGCCGCCCAGATCGACTCCGCCATTTCCCAGACCCGCGCCTTCGTGCCATCCGCGTAACCGTTCAGCGCAGGGTCGCGGCCGGCCGCCCGGAGCTTCGTCGCGGCGTCCCGTAAGATGCCGTCGACGGCCGGGTCGTTGGGACGGACGAAGGCGGCGAGGAGCTCCGGGGCGCTGGCCGCGCCGCCCCAATGGGTCGGCGGCAGTAAACGCAGGGTCCGCACGGTCTCGGCCACGGCGCCGCCGGCCTCCGTCAGGCTCACGACAAGATCGAAGTGGCTCGCCTCGGTGAAGCCGGCGAGGGCGGCCGCGTCGAGACGCATGTCGGATGTCGAAACAGTGTGGCTGGCGCCAGCCGCGACCCGGTCGATTCTCAGGATCAGGGGTCGCACAACTGGCGGACGACTCTCGATCCGCAGCGCGATCTCGCTCAGATCCGCCGCAAGGCCGTTGCGGACGACGATCTCCCGCAGCACGGGGATCGCGTTCGCATGAGTGGCAAGGCTGACGTGCTCTGCGCCCTCGCATCCGATCTCGATGAACCCGTCAGACACCGTCCGCTCCCTCCTTGGAAACGTCTTTTGGGGCTCATCCTGAGGTTGTGCAAGCGGTGCCTTACACCGTTCTCGGTGAAGGGGCGGTTTCGAAGATCACGCGGCTTCGCTGCGTTTCAAAAGCGGATTGGGCACGATGCGGGGCGGATGCCGACGGTTTTCACCAGATCTTCACATATGTAAGTCCAGAATCTCGCATGCGGACGGTGAAGCAATATCTGTATGACGAACGTGGCGCGACGGCAGTGGAGTTCGCCATCGTATCGCTTATCGCAATTCTGGTGATCGTCTTCATCCTGAGTGCGGCCCTGGTGCTTTATCTCAACCAAGTCCTCGACTACGCGACGGCTCAGGCGAGCCGGCAGATCATAACCGGTTCTGCGCAGGCCCAATCGATGGGCAGTTCGGCATTCCGGACCAGCTTGTGCAGCTATCTCCCGAGGCCGATTCCTTGCGAGAACATCGTCATCAATCTGTATGTGGTTCCGAAGGCCGGCGGCCCAGCGGGCTATTATACCTTCGTGAAGCCGGACAAGAGCGGTTTGCTGATCCCCGATTTGTCCAGCGGTTCTGGTAATTACACCCTCGGTGTTCGGGGCGACTTTCAGTATCTTCAGGTTATCTATCCGATCACGCTCCCCACCGTCGCGGTCATCTCCTGGCTGAGCGGGGGGACGGTCTACAGGGGCGCGCCGGCCTATCTCGCTGTCTCATCGGCGGCGTTCCGCAACGAGCAATTCTGATGAGCCGCGGGCCACTCCACGCCACGCGGCGCTTCCTGGGTGACCGGCGCGCTGTCTCGGCCATCGAATTCGCACTCATCCTGCCGGTTTTCCTGGCCATCATGGCCGGCGGCATCCAGCTGATCACCTATGTGAACGCATCACGAAAGATCGACCTGATCGCGAGTTCGATCAGCCAGATGATCGCTCAGACCGCCCCACCCCAAGGGTCGACGATCGCCACCGTGAACAGCCTCGACCTGCACTTCAGCTTCGACGCGGCACTGGTCCTGTTTCCCTATCTCATGACGGATGCACCTCAGCAAAATCTGGAATGGTGGCAGGATATCTCGATCAACTTCGCCAGCATCGTCTTTACGCCGAAAATCCTGACGTGCCTGACGAATTCCGATCCGACCGTCTGCTATCAGGCCAATGTCGCCTGGACGAGCACGGGGACCGCCGGCGGGAATTATCGCCCCTGCGCGATTCCGCAGAGTCCCGCCGCCGATGCCGCAGCGCCCTCGAGGACCTCTCTTCCGCGATCCGTCTTCGGACCCGATTCCATCATCGCCGTCGACGTCGTGTTTCTATTCCGCCCGACGTTCGGCGCCACGTTCATCGCGCCCGTGCGCATTGCACGATCCATTTATCTGCAGCCGCGCTACGCCACGCAGATCAAGTACGACATCACGAACGACGATGGGATCGCTGTGAAATGTCCTGGCTTCCTGTGAACAGGCTTCGCGGTCACGGAGCGGCCCTCGTTGCTTCGCGTCGAGGCAGTATCCCGGTTCTGTTCGGCCTCAGCCTGATCCCCATCATCGGCATGATCGGTCTTGGAGTCGATTATGGGATCGCAACCAGCAACAAGACCAAGCTCGACATGGCCGCCGACGCAGCCGCAATCGCGGCGGTCGTCACGGCCAAGGCCTACATTTCCAGCAATGCCGGCCAGACCAATGTCTCGGCCAACGCACTCGCAGCCGGCACCACCAAAGCGATCGATGCGTTTAACGCCAACACGGGCAACATCACTTTCGGGCAAGTCACGCTTGCAAACCCGCAGGTGACCCGAAACGCACAAACCCTGACCGCAGTGGTGAGCTATTCCGCCAATGTGAAGAACACCATCGGGCCGATCTTCGGCATGCCGACGACGCTGATTTCGAACACGGTGACAGCCTCGGCTGATGTTGCGAGCTATCTGGATTTCTACCTCATGGTCGATGTCTCGGGCTCCATGGGGCTGCCGTCGACGCCGAGCGCCATGAAAGATTTGGCTTTACTGAACGACGACATGTTCTCTGATTACCAACAAGGTTGTCAGTTCGCCTGTCATTTCTCAGCCACGAAAGATATACCGGGCACGCGAGATAAGCCGGCGTTCTCAGGCTGGACCACTGCCGTCCAGAGAAGTATACCGCTGCGCTCCGATGCCGTGAACACCGCGGTGTGTTCCCTCATCCTAAGGGCATCCACGCCGCTGGTACCGAACCAGTACAGGATCGGGATTTATCCATTCATCAATCAGCTTGCGACGCTGGTTGCCATGACAAGCAATATCATCAGCCTGCGCACGGCCGCCCAATGCGCCTCGAACCCGCCTCTCGCTTTCACGAACCTCCTCGACACCGGTGTCACACAGCTTTCGGTCAACGGCGACCCGAGCACCGGCACCGGAAGCGGGGGCACGCATTTCGAAACCGCACTTCCGACGATGAAAGCGACAATCACAAGCTTCGGGGATGGTTCCTCCGCCCGCACCCCTAAGCCTTTCGTGTTTCTCATTACGGATGGAATGCAGAACGATCAGCATTTCTGTGAGGTGCAGAGAGATGGTGACCCCTGCTATCCAATCCCAGGCAGCAACGATTACACTGGATACCCGTCGAAGTTCAGGAACTACAAAAACTCGAACTGGAGCATTGGTGGTTCGAAGCCCGCGCCCATGAATCCCTCTTTATGCGATCAACTCAAGAACTCGGGCGCAATCGTTTCGATCCTATACATTCCCTATAATATTATCAGTTTCCAAGACAATAGAGGCTCGATCGTCAGAGAGAATAAGACGGTCAACGAATTCAGCCAAAGGCTTTCAACTCCTTTGCGAGCTTGTGCTTCCCCGGGCTTTTTCTACACCGCAAATGCCCCAGCCGACATTACAGCTTCGCTGAATGCGATGTTCGATCAAGCTCTCCAGGTCGCCCGCCTGACCCGTTGATTATTGAGCGACCGCCGTTCGATCTCGAAGACGGCCTTGGTATGACGCCGACGGGCCTCCCCCGGATAGTGTGTCCCGAGGCTAGGGCCTGTCGTCGCCTGAACAGATTGGCTGGGCTTGCGTTTTCGTCTCTCTGATGGAGGAGGGACGATGCTGAGCGACGCGCAATGGGCTGATCTG
>NZ_LMMW01000017.1:0-35629 GCF_001422845.1 Methylobacterium sp. Leaf100
TCGATCATCTCGGCCCGCACCGCCTCGGCCACCGCAGGCAGATCGCTCTCGGGAAGCCGACGCAGCGCGGACGTCTCGTCGAGACCGTCTAGAATCGAGTTTTGCTGTGACACCGAACAGACCTCACGCCCGGAGGAAAGATATGCGCGCAAAGGCTTGCGGCGCTTGATGATTTCGACACGGCCCAATGAAGCCGCGGGCTTCGTTCGTCGCCGGCAGACATCCCGGTCCGCGCCCCGAACGCATGGCTAGTCCACGTCGAGGGGCGCCGTGCCGGCGGCCTTGCCGTCGGCACCGAGGGTGATCTTCTGGATGCGCGCCTCGGCCCGCTGCAGCAGCGCGTCGCAATGGCGCTTGAGCGCCTCGCCGCGCTCGTAGATCGCCACGGATTCGTCGAGGGGCACGTCGCCCTTCTCCAGGCTGCGGACGATGCCTTCGAGCTGTTCGAGGGCCTGTTCGAACGGCAGATCCCGTATCGCGGACAGATCCTGCCCGGCGTCGGCATCGGCGCCAGCATCGATCGACGCCGGTGCGGCGGAGCGCGCTGAAGTCATTCCAGTCTACCCTTCATCGTGCCGGTCTAAGCCCGGCCCCGTCCGCTCGACAACCCCACGGGCCTGAGGACAACGCGCGCGCAGGCCGATTCGCCCGCCGGGGCGTCGTTTCGGCCACACCCTCCGGGCTGAGACATTGGTTGCGAAAAAGGCCCCAAGAGACTGTACGATAACATCAAATCCGGTGCGCCCATCTGTCGGGATGCGCCGCTCTCACGTCAGCGTGAGGGTGAAGGGGGTGCCTTCGAACGCGTCGGCACCGCGTCCGATCCGGGCGATGGCGGCGCTCATGCGCCCTTCGCGGCCGAGCATCCGGTCGGCGATGGCCACGAAATGCGGGTTGGGCGTCGCGCTCGGGGCGGCCGCCCGCAGGGCGTCGGCGACCTCCCCCTCGTCGCGCTTCGGCGCCAGGGCGCAGGCGGCGATGTAGGCGGCGGCGGTGGAGCGGCTGATACCGGCGTAGCAGTGGATCACCAGGGGGTCGGCCCGGTCCCAGGCGGCGACGAAGTCGAGGATGCGGCCGATATGGCCCTCGTCGGCCAGGACATGGCCGTCCATCGCCGCGGCGATGTCGCTGACCTCGACGACGCAATGCCCACCCTCGGCGATGGATTCGGGCCGGGCAATGGCGGTGCCGGCCTTCATGAGGGTCATGAGGCGGCGCGCGCCCGTCTCCGCCAGGGTTTCGGGCAGGCGCGACAGGGGGCAGACGTGGAGGGTCGGCATCAGGTGTCCGGCGTCGGGGCTTGGGAGCGATCGAGGAAACGGGCGAGGAAGCGACTCTGGGCCAGGGCGGTCGGCCACGGCTCGATCAGGGCCTCGGCCTCGGCGGTGAGGGGGCCCGGCTCGCCGAAGACGGCGGCGGCTTCCGCACGGTCGAAGCCAGCGAGCCGGACCGCCTCCCAATAGGCGGCAATTCCGTCGGCGCACTTCACCAGCCGAGCCTCCTCGGGGGACGGCTCCGGCAGGCCGAAGCGGGCCCGGATGGCGGCGAGGAGACGCCGTTCCACCGCCTTGTAGGAATCGCCGATCGCCGCCTTGAACGGCGAGATGATGTCGCCGATCACGTATTCGGGCGCGTCGTGCAGGAGGAGTTCGAGGCGCCGGGCCGGGGCGAGGCCGGGCACGAGGCCAGCGCCGATGGCCTCCACCAGCAGGGAATGCTGGGCCACGGAGAACACTTGCGGCCCGGCCGTCTGGCCGTTCCAGCGGGCGACGCGGGCGAGGCCGTGGGCGATGTCGGCGATCTCGATGTCGTCGGGCGACGGGTCGAGGAGGTCGAGGCGCCGGCCCGAGAGCATGCGCTGCCAGGCGCGCGGCGGGCTCACGCGGTGCCCTTCGACGTCTGGTTCCCGGGCCGACCGAGGGCGGCGCAGGGGGCGTGGCGGTGGCAGCCGACGAGGTGGTCGTTCACCATCCCCACCGCCTGCATGAAGGCGTGGACGATGGTCGGGCCGCAGAACGCGAAGCCCCGTGCCTTCAGGGCTTTGGCCATCCGCCGCGACACCTCCGTCTCCGTGGCGATGCCGGCCCGCGCCGTGGCCGTGCCCTGGATCGGCGTGCCGTCGACGAAGTCCCACAGGAACGCCGCGAAGCCGGGGCCGCTCTCCTCGAGGGCGAGGAAGGCCTTCGCCCCCGCGATGGTGCCGACGATCTTGGCCCGGTTGCGGATGATGCCGGTATCCTGCATCAGCCGCGCGACGTCGTCCTCGGTGAAGCGCGCGATGGCGACCGGATCGAAGCCCGCGAACGCGCGTCGAAAACCCTCGCGTCGGCGCAGAACCGTGATCCAGGACAGGCCGGCCTGGAACCCGTCGAGGATGAGTTTCTCGTAGAGCGCCCGGCCGTCGTGTTCGGGCACGCCCCATTCGGTGTCGTGGTAGGCGACGTAGACGGGATCGTCGCCGGCCCACCAGCAGCGGGGACATCCGTCGGGATGGTGGATCAGGCCGGATTCGTCGGACAGCATGGCCACTCATAACCGGAGAACGGGGCAGGAACAAACCGCTTCCGGTCAACCGGTCTTCCTTGGTTCTGCCGGTCTTTCCCAGTTCAGCCGGCCTGCACCGTCTCCGGGAACGCGAAGGTGGCGAACGACGGCTTCTCGGCGCCGAGGCGCGCGGCGCCCGCCCGCAGGGGCTCGCCCGTCGCGTGCGCGTCGGCGAGCCGGTCGAGGCGCAGCATCGCGAGGCCGCGCCCGCCCGCGACGCTGCCGACGGTGCCGAGGCTGCGTGCGCCGGAGGTCACCTCGGCCCCGCTCTCCAGGGTGCCTTCGAGGGCGACCACCGGCACGAGGCGGGTGCGGGCTGTGCCCCGGTGCTGCATGCGCGACACCACCTCCTGGCCGACGTAGCAACCCTTCTTGAAATCGACGCCGCCGAGCTGGTCCATGAGCGCCTCGTGCGGGAACGCGTCCGCGAAGGCGAAGTCGCGCCCGCCCTCCGGGATGCCGAGGGCGATGCGGTGGGCGTGGTAATCGGCCTCCGTGGCGTCGGCCGAGAAGGCGCCCTGCGCCGCGTAGAGGCGGTTGCCGAGGCCTTCGAGGCGGCCGTCCCGCACCGGATCGGTGTGGATGGCGGTGTCCGAACCGCCCCAGGCGGCGGCGACGCCGAGCGTCGGGTCGAGGGCCAGGGCCGCCTTGGCGCGCAGGCGGTAGAGGGTGAGGCGCTTGAGGAGGTCGGGCGCGCGGGCGGCGTCGGTGTCGAGGCGGAACCCGCCATCCGCCCCCGGGACGTCGATCCGGGAGATGAGGAAATCGAACAGCACCTTGCCCTGGGGGGTGAGCAGGGCGCCGAGGCGCGCCTCGCCGGGCTCCAGGGTCTCGACGTTGCAGGTGACGACGCCCTGGAGCAGGCCCGCAGCGTCCTCGCCCGTGCAGGTGACGACGGCGCGGTCGGGCAGGAGGGCGATGGGCATGAGGGCTCCGGAAATTCCCGTGGCGTTGCACGCCACTGGCGCCTGACATAAGCCGCCGGCACCCGCGTCTCAATGTGGAGCCCCCTGATGGACCAGCCCTTCGACCTCGTGCTCTCCGGCGGCACGATCGTGAATCAGGACGGCGAACACCGGGCCGATCTCGGTATCCGGGCGGGGCGCATCGCGGCGCTGGGCGACCTGTCGCGGGCCGACGCCACGGAGCGGCGCGACTGCACCGGCCTGCACCTCCTGCCGGGCGTCATCGACAGCCAGGTGCATTTTCGCGAGCCGGGCCTCGACCACAAGGAGGATCTGGAATCGGGCTCGCGCGCGGCGGTGATGGGCGGCGTCACGGCGGTGTTCGAGATGCCCAACACCAATCCGCTCACCACCAGCGCCGAAGCGCTGGCCGACAAGGTCGCGCGGGCGCATCACCGGATGCATTGCGACTTCGCGTTCTGGGTCGGCGGCACCCACGAGAACGCCCACCAGGTCGCCGAGCTGGAGTGCCTGCCGGGGGCGGCGGGCATCAAGGTGTTCGTCGGTTCCTCCACGGGCTCCCTGCTGGTGGAGGACGATGCCGGCGTCACCGAGATCCTGAAACGCACCCGTCGCCGCGCCGCCTTCCACGCCGAGGACGAGCCGATGCTGCGGGCGCAGGTGGATCGGCAGGTGCCGGGCGACCCGTCCTCGCACCCGGTCTGGCGCTCGCCCGAAGCGGCGCTCAAGGCGACGGAGCGCCTCGTGCGCATCGCCCGCGCCACGGGGGCGCGTATCCACATCCTGCATATCTCGACCCGGGAAGAGATGGTGTTCTTGGGGCAAGCCAAGGACGTCGCCACCTGCGAGGTGACGCCGCATCACCTCACCCTCGACGGGGGGGAGGCCTATGCGCGGCTCGGCACCCTGGTGCAGATGAACCCGCCCGTGCGCGACGCGTCGCACCGCGACGGCATCTGGCACGGGCTGTCCCAGGGGGTGGCCGACGTGCTCGGCTCCGACCACGCGCCGCATCTCCTGTCGGAGAAGGCGAAACCCTATCCGGCCTCGCCCTCCGGCATGACCGGGGTCCAGACCCTGGTGCCGATCATGCTCGACCACGTGGCCGCCGGGCGCCTGTCGCTGGCGCGCTTCGTCGATCTCACCAGTGCCGGCCCCAAGCGCCTGTTCGGGATCGCTCGCAAGGGGCGGCTTTCGGTGGGCTACGACGCCGACGTCACCGTGGTCGATCTGAAGCGCCGCGAGACCATCCGCAACGCCTGGATCGCCTCGAAATGCGGCTGGACGCCCTATGACGGCGTCACGGTGACGGGCTGGCCCGTGGGCACCGTCGTGCGGGGCGCCCCCGTGATGTGGCAGGGCGAACTCACCGCTCCGTCGCGGGGCGAGGCCGTGGTGTTCGAGGAGACGCTGGCGGCGCGGGGGTGAGTCCGCCGTCCCTCACGCGGCCCAAGTGACCGGGATGTCTGAGGTTTCTTACGGTGGGCGTGCATCCCCTCTCCCCGCAGGCGGGGAGAGGGGATGCACGCGGGCGTTTCGCTCAAGAACCTGAGGCCCGACCCTCAGGCTGCGTTCTGTTTCGCCGCGGCATGCACCACCGGCACCGCCGGGGCGCCTTCCCATTCGGAATGGGGCGGGATCGACTCGCCCTTCATCACGATGGTGAGGGGGCGCAGGCGGGCATAGGCGCCGACCTTGGTGTCGTACAGCACCGTCGAGAACGCGCCCACCGACACGCCCTCGCCGACGACCACCCGGCCGACCTTCATGATGCGGTCCTCGTAGAGGTGGGTCTGCAGGGCCGAGGTGCGGTTGATGGTGGCGTAGTCGCCGATGGTGACGCAGTCGAACTCGGTGATGTCGGTGGTGAGCATGCACACGCCCTTGCCCACCTTCACGCCGAGCAGCCGCAGCATCCAGGGCAGGAACGGCGTGCCGACGAGGTGCTCGAGCAGGACCTTGCCGGCGAGCCCCCAGTACAGCACCGCGACGGCCTCCGTCCGCATGGCCCACCACGACCACATCGGCTGCATGCCGGGCTTGTAGACCCCCATGAGCAGCCACTTCACCGCGATGACGGTGAAGGACTGGATGAACGCGATGGCGACGCTGACCGCCACGAAGGAGACGGCGAGGCCGGTCCAGTCCTGGGCCAGGATGGCGGGGTAGAAGTACCAGTCGATGGCGGTGATCGCGAGGGTGATGAACAGCATCGGCGAGAACGAGGTCGAGAACGCCTCGAAGATGCCGCGCCGGAGCTTGGGACCGAGGCCGGGCTCGTAGGTCTGGAGGTCGGAGCCGAGATCGACGCGCTGGCGCGCCGGCAGCTTGATCGGCGGCGAGCCGAACCAGGTGTCGCCCGGCGCCATGAGATCGTTGGCCGGCGGCTTCGACTTGATGCCGATGAGCACGTCGTCGGGGATCACGGCGCCCGGCGGCACCACGGCGTCGTTGCCGACGAAGACGCGGGCGCCGGTATGGACCTCGTGCAGGTGCATCCAGCCGCGCCGGATCTCTTCCTCGCCGAACACCACCTCGTCGGCGACGAAGTTGCGCGCGCCGATATCGGCCAGATCGTAGCGGCCGCCGAGGTTGGTCGAGATCTCGGCGCCCTGGCCCATGCGGGCGCCCATGAGCCGGTACCACGCCCGCATGTAGACCGTGGCGAACAGCGACGAGAGGGTTTCGAGGGTGACCTCGGCGGCGAGCGCCACCGTCCACTTGCGCAGGTAGAACCCGCTGTGGATCGAGTGGGTGCCGGACGAGACACGAGGCAGGATCGCCCAGCGGATGCCGGCGATGAGGAACACCGTGCCGGCCGTCATCAGCATGGCGGTGGGCCAGGTCAGCAGCGGCAGGTACCAGTGGTAGTCGATGTCCGTCAGGTCGGACAGCGAGTCGCTGAGCTGGTCGAAGATGTAGAAGGCCGGGAAGATCGGCAACAGGCCGATGGCGGGGATCGCCGCCAGCAGGAAGGTGTAGAGCACCCCGAAGGCGAGGCGCCGCTGCGGCGAGGCCGTGGCGGGCTCCGGCAGCAGCGTGGGGTCGGCGGTGCCGACGCGGCGGCCCGGCGAGCCGTCCCAGATCTCGGCCCGGCCCACCACGGTGCCGGTGGGAATCGTGGTGAGGTCGCCGATCTCGGCATGGTCGCCGATGGTCGTGTCGGGGCCGATGACGCAGGAGGCGCCGATGGCGACATCGGCCCCGATGGTGACCCGGCCGATGATGAGGGTGTCGCCCACCACCTCGGCGTTGGCGATGACGAGGCGCCCGCCGAGGGAGGCGCCGGGGCCGATGGAGACGAGGTCGGGGGCACCGATCTCCGCGTCGGAGATGAGGGTGTCGTCGCCGACCTTCGCGCCGAGCAGGCGTAGGTAGAACACGATGGCCGGCGAGCCCTGGAGCCACTTGATGTGCACCAGGGGCGTCAGGCGCTGCGCCAGCCACCAGCGGTAATAGTACACGCCCCAGAGCGGGTAGCGCCCGGGCTTGGTCCGCCCGAGAATCAGCCATTTCGCCGCCACCGCGATGGCGGCGGTGACGGCGTTGATGCCGATATAGACCAGCAGCAGCACGACGAGTTCGCCGAAGAAGCCGAGCCCGCCGCCCGTGAGCAGCAGGTAGGTCACGAAGATGCCGAGCCATTGCGAGGTGGCCAGCGCGATGACGAAGGGCAGGGCGGCGGCCTGGGCGAGGCCGCAGAGGAAGCGCCGCCGGAACGAGGGCGGGGCGAAGCTGAGGTCCCGCACCGCCATCTGCGCCCCGGCCCCGCCGGTGCGTTCGATGAGGGCGTCGGCCATGCTCCGCAGGGTGCGCCGGCCGTAGACGTCCTGCAGGGTGATGGCGGCGAGCGCCGGCGCCTCGCGCACGGCGCCGACGAAGCGGGCGGCCAGCAGCGAATGGCCGCCGAGATCGGTGAAGAAGTCGCCCTCGAACGGGATCGCCTGGTTGCCGAACACCTGGTTGGCGGCCGCCAGGAGCGCCGCCTCGGTCTCGTTGCGCGGGGGCTCCTGCTCGCCCGAGACGTCGGCGACCGTCAGCGTCGCCGCCCGCAGGGCCTTGCGGTCGACCTTGCCGGAGGTCAGGCGCGGCAGCACCTCGGCCACCTCGAAATGCCCCGGCACCATGTAGGGCGGCATCTGTCCGGCGAGGGTCTGCCGCAGGGCGGCCTTGTCGATCTCGATGCCGCGCTCGGGCACCAGGAAGGCGACGAGGCGGTCGACGCCGTCGTCCTGGCGCAGGACCACCGCCGCCTGGTTGATGCCGGGCAGCACCTGGATGCGCGATTCGATCTCGCCGAGCTCGACCCGGAAGCCGCGGATCTTCACCTGATCGTCGATGCGGCCGTGGAACAGGATGTTGCCGGCCGCGTCAACGGAGACCGCATCGCCCGAGCGATAGAGGACCGGGTCGGTCCCGTCGGAGGGGTAGGGGTTGGCGATGAACTTCTCCGCCGTCAGCTCGGGGCGCTTGAGATAGCCCCCCGCGACGCCGGGGCCTCCGATGAGGAGCTCGCCGGGTTGGCCGGGTTCGAGAAGTTCGAGGGTCTCGCCGGCGACGTACACCGAATAGTTCGGGATCGGGCCGCCGATGGTGACGGGCGTGCCGGCCCGCATCTGCGCCGCGGTGGCGACCACCGTCGCCTCCGTCGGCCCGTAGGTGTTGAACAGGGCGCGGCCGTCCGTCGCCCAGCGGGCCACCAGGGGTTCGGGCAGGGCCTCGCCGCCGAGAAGCACCAGCCGCACCGTGGGCAGGTCCTCAGCGATCATGGCGAGCAGGGTCGGCACCGTGTCGAGCACCGTGACGCGGGCGCGGGCGAGGATGCCCGGCAGGGCCTCGACGTCGCCCATCATGGCCGGCGAGGCCACGAACAGGGTCGCGCCGACGAGATAGGGGACCCAGATCTCCTCCATGGAGAGATCGAAGGCGACGCTTGCGCCCTGGAACACCACGTCGTCGGGCCGCATGCCGTAGAGGGCGTTTCCGGACCGCAGGAAATGGCAGATGTTGGCGTGGCTGATCGCGATGCCCTTCGGCACGCCCGTCGAGCCCGAGGTGTAGATCAGGTAGGCCGGGTGCTGGGGCGTCAGCCCCAGCGCACGCGGGTCGGGTCGGGGCGCATCCGCCGGCGTTCCCGCCAGCAGGGCGTCCACGGTGAGGGCGGGTGCGGCGTCGGGGGCCTGGGACGCCAGGGCCGGAGAGACGAGGAGCGCCTTGGCGGCGGCGTCCGCGAGGCACACGGCGACGCGGTCGGCCGGGGCCTCGGCGTCGAAGGGCAGCCAGGCGGCGCCCGACAGGGTGATGCCGATCTGGGCCACGAGGAGGTCGGGACCCCGCGCCATCCACAGGCCGACGACGTCGCCGGGGCCGATGCCGCGATGCGCCAGCCCCCGGGCGATGGCGCCGGCCCGCGCTTCGACCTCCGCGTAGGTGAGGGCCGGGTGGGCGCCGTCGGCGTCGCTGAGCGCCCCGTCGACGAGGGCCGGATGATCGGGGCGGGCGGCGGCGCTGGCGGAAAAAATCTCGCCCAGGACCTCGTCGCGGATGAGGTCGGGGCGTGCCTCGCCGCGCAGGACCGCCTTTCCGGTTAGGCTCGCCTGGCCGCGCGGGGTCTCCTGCCCGGACAGGACCGACTGGCGCGTGGGCCCATCCGCCAGGGGCCGGGCTGTCTCGGCGAGACTGGTCATCCACTGCTCCGCTGCCGGATCCTCGGGCCCGCTGCCTGCGGCGAGCCTCGGATGCGCTTCGTTCTGGCCGGGTAAGGCGCTCGGATCACGCCGGAATCGCGGCAACGCCCGAAGTTCGGCGGTGCCTTAGCACGTTTGACCGGACGTGAGAGACCCGATCCGCCCGCAGGACCGGGCCGGAATACGGATCACGCCCAGCGCCATCACGCCCAACGCCAAGTCGCGCCCTCGATGACCAGGACGCCGCCCTGGCGGATGCCCATGCGCGGCGCCTCGCGGATGCCGAGGCAGCCCCGGATCACCAGGATCGCGCGGGCGACGCCGCCATGGGCGACGATGCAGGCCGGCCCCTCGAGGGCGGCGAGGGCGGGGGCGACCCGTTCGACCAGCATGGCGTAGCTCTCCCCGCCCTCGCCCGGCGGCCGGTAACCCCAGCGGTTGCGGTCGCGCGCCAGGGCCCGGGCCATGTCCCGACGCCGGATCTCGGCCCAGGTCGAGCCTTCCCACGTGCCGAAGCTGATCTCCTTCAGGCGTGCGTCGGTGCGGTAGGCCTCGGGCGCGAGGTCGAGGCGGGCGCGCACGGCCTCCATGGTGCTGCGGGTGCGGGCCAGGGGGCTCGCGACGAAGTCGAGACGGGGGAGATCCGCGCCCGCCGCCTGCGCCAGGCGCCCGGCCGCTTCGTCGGCCTGGCGGAGGCCCTCGGCGTTGAGGGCGATGTCGCGCTGGCCCTGGAGACGGCCTTCCGCGTTCCAGTCGGTCTGACCGTGGCGGACGACGTAGAGGGTCGGGGTCATGAGGCACGCCCCACCGCGCGCTGCTTCCCATCTGCCGGGCGGCGCTTGTCGGCTGCCGCGCGACGCGCATCGGAACGGCCGCGCTTGCGGATCGTTGTCGGTTCCAGGGGCTCGGCTGGTTTCGAGGTCTTGGTCGGTTTCAAGATCCTGCGCGCCTCGATCGTCAGCGGACGAATTTCCATATGCCGCACAAGCCCATCAAGCCGGAATCCGGCAAGTCCGGTGCGAAGTCGGGAGCCCGGGGAAAGCCCGGGGGAACGGTGGCGGAGGAGGGCGGTTCCCGCAAGCCGCACAAGGCCTCCCGTGCTGACGCCACCCCCGGAATCGTCACCGTGGCGCCGGGGCGAGCCTTGGAAGGATCCGCCTTCGATCTCTCCGCCGTCGACGCGAACGCCGATGGCGGCCTCGACAAGGCGGCGGCCAAGCAGGCGCTGGCCGTGGAGCGCGCCCGCATCGTGTCCCTGCAGGAACGGCTCTACGCCGAGCACAGGCGCAGCCTGCTGGTGGTGTTCCAGGCCATCGACACCGGCGGCAAGGACGGCACCATCCGGGCGGTGTTCGAGGGCGTGAACCCGCAGGGCTGCCGGGTGTGGCCGTTCAAGGTGCCGAGCGCCGAGGAGGCCGCCCACGACTTCCTGTGGCGCTACCATGCCAAGACGCCGGGCCGCGGCATGATCGGCGTGTTCAACCGCAGCCATTACGAGGACGTGCTGGTGGTGCGGGTGAAGGGCCTCGTCCCCGAGCCGGTCTGGCGGGCGCGCTACGGCCAGATCAACGATTTCGAGCGGATGCTCACCGCCGAGGGCACCACGATCCTGAAGTTCTTCCTCCACATCTCGAAGGCCGAGCAAAAGGAGCGCCTGGAGGCCCGCATCGCCACCCCGGAGAAGCACTGGAAGTTCGACGCCGCCGACCTCGTGGAGCGCCGGTCCTGGGACGCCTACCAGGCCGCCTTCGCGGATGCGCTGAGGCAGTGCTCGACGCCGGACGCGCCGTGGCACGTGGTCCCGGCCAACCGCAAGTGGTTCCGCAACCTCCTCGTCGCCCGCACCATCGCCGATACCCTGGAGGCGATGGACCCACGCGTCCCGGACGCGCGACCGGGCGTGGCCGGGATGACCGTGCCGGATTGAGGGGCGCACCGCGTGTCCTGTCGGGGGCGTCCCGTCCTTCTGGAACTCGGCTGCGACGCCGGTGTCGAGGTGATCTTTTCGCATGATCCCGCGAGAAACCCAGGACCCCGGAGTCCATGAGGATCGCGATCGAGGCGGTGCTAACCGGGCGACGCTCGCGGAGATCGCCGCCCTCGAGACCCTGTCGACCTCCTGGCGGAGCCTCGCCGCCCGGCGCCTGGAGCGGAGCGCCGTGGAGGATTGGACCCCACGCCTGAGCGGTGAGGGGTGAGCCGCACGCGCGCCCGGGACGCCCGGCCTTGCCGGTAAGGGCAGGTCGGCCTAGTGATTAGCATCCTAACTAAATGGAGGCTCGTCATGCCGGACCCATTGGTGCTTTTTGCCCGGATCACGCCCAAGCCCGAACATCGCGCCGCCGCCCGTGCCGCAGTCCTGGCGATCCTGACGGTCACACGGTCCGAACCGGGCTGCCGCCGCTTCACTCTGCACGACGACCGGGACGGCGACGGGCCGCTCTACCTCTACGAGGTCTGGGACGACGAGGCGGCCCTCGCCGCTCACCATGCCCAACCCTATACGCGCGCCGTGTTCGAGCGGTATCGGACGTGGCTGTCCGAGCCGGTCGCGATCACGCGGTTGCGCGCGATCGGGGAGGGCGCATGTTCTTCCTGAAGGAGCTGCCCACGCGGGCGATGCTTCAGAGCTACTCTGACCGCTACCCGGGCATGGATGCCGGGCCCGTCGCCGAGGCGCTTCGGCTCCTGCGGCGCGCAAGCCTGTTGATGCGCGCGCTGGAGGCGTACTTCACCGCCCACACGCTGTCGCAGACCCGCTTCCTCATCCTGATCGTCATCGATCGGGAGCCCGGGCAAGGGGGACTCATGGGCCGTGAAATCGCCGACCGGCTCGACATCTCACGTCCCGTCGTGACCGAAACCGTCAAGGCCATGACGCGGGCGGGCCTGCTCGGCAGCGCTCCGGTTCCGGGGGACGGCAGGGCCAAGCGCATCACCCTGACGCCGGCCGGGCGCGCGGTGCTCGCCGACCTCCTGCCCGGCTACTTCGCCCTCATCGCCGATTTCATGGCGCGCGAGGGCGACGGGACCGCGTGACCGCCCGGCCTCAATCCTTGTCGAGGCTGAGGTCCGGCGCCTCGGGGTTCTTCATGCCGACCACGTGGTAGCCGGCGTCGACGTGGAGGATCTCGCCGGTCATGCCCCGGCTCATGTCCGAGACGAGGTAGGCGGCGGTCTCGCCGACCTCGTCGATGGTCACCGTGCGGCGCAAGGGGGCGTTGTACTCGTTCCACTTGAGGATGTAGCGGAAGTCGCCGATGCCGGAGGCGGCGAGCGTCTTGATCGGGCCGGCCGAGATGGCGTTGACGCGGATCTTCGAGGGGCCGAGGTCGGCGGCCAGATACCGCACGGAGGCTTCGAGCGCGGCCTTGGCCACCCCCATGACGTTGTAGTGCGGCATCCACTTCTCGGCGCCGTAATAGGTCAGGGTGAGGAGCGAGCCGCCGTTCGGCATCAGCTTCTCGGCGCGCTGGGCCACCGCCGTGAACGAGTAGCAGGAGATCAGGAGCGATTTCGTGAAGTTCGCCTCCGAGGTCTCGAGGTAGCGGCCCGTCAGCTCGTCCTTGTCCGAGAAGGCGATGCAGTGGACGACGAAATCGAGGCCTTCGGGAAACACCTCGGCCGTGGCGGCGAACACCGCGTCGATGGAGGCCGGATCGGTGACGTCGCAATGGCCGACCACGTGGGCGTCGAGTTCGCGGGCCAGGGGCTCGACGCGCTTCTTCAGGGCGTCGCCCTGGTAGGTGAAGGCGAGCTTGGCCCCGTGGGCGGCGGCGGATTTCGCGATGCCCCAGGCGATGGAGCGGTTGTTGGCGACACCGAGCACCAGCCCGCGCTTGCCGGCGAGAAGGCCGCCGACGTGCAGGCCACCGACGTGATCGTGAACCGGGTTCGTGTCCGCCATGAAGTCACCTGAGCCAGAAGCGTCGCCGGGCATGCCGAGGCCCGGCCGGAGGGATCGGACGGACGGACGCGCCGCGCGCACTCTCTATAACGGCATGCGCCGCGCGCACTCTTAGCGGAGGCATGCCGGTGACGGAAGTCCGGGTTTTCCGTGCCGGATTCCGCGTGCGACGTGCGGCGTCTCAGCCGACCCGGGCGGCGCGCCGGGCCTTGGCGTAATCCGTGAGCGCCGTGTCCTCGGCACTCGGCAGGGCGACGGCGGTGGTGGCGAAGAGGTCGCCCCGCGTCCCGTCCTTCTTCGGCAGACCCTTGCCCTTGAGCCGGAAGGTCCGGCCCGAACTCGTCATGGCGGGGATCCGCATCTCGACGGCGCCCGTCAGGGTCGGCACCCGGATCGGGCCGCCCAGGACCGCGTCCTCCAGGGGCACCTCGACGGAGGCGCGCAGATCCGCCCCGTCCGGGGTGAAGCGGGCATGCGGCAGGATGCGGATGGTGAGCAGCGCGTCGCCCGGCGCGCCGCGCCCGCCCGGCGATCCGAGGCCGCGCAGGCGGATCACCTGGCCGTCGATCACGCCGCGCGGCACCACCACGTCGACGTCGCGCCCGCCCGGCAGGGACAGGCGCAGCTTCTCCTCGCTCGCCACCTGCTCGAGGGTCACGGCGAGTTCGGCCGCCACGTCCTCGCCCTTGGCCGGCTCGCGCTGCCCGGCGCCGGCCCCACCGGCCCCGGCGCGGAACGCTTCGCCGAACAGGTGCGAGAAGATGTCGTCGCCCATGCCCCCAGGCCCTCCGCCGCCGGGGCCGCCGGCGCCGCGCCCCCGGGCCGCGTTCTCGAAGCCGAACCCGCCGGCCCGTCCACCGCCGCCGCCGAAGCCCCCGAACCCCTCGAACCCGCTCGCGCGAGGCTTGCCGTCACCGTCGATCTCGCCCCGGTCGAACTGCCCGCGTTTCCCCGCGTCGCCCAGGATCTCGTAGGCCGAATTCGCCTCGGCGAAGCGGTCCTTGGCCTTGGCGTCGCCGGCGTTGCGGTCGGGGTGGTAGGCCTTGGCGAGCTTGCGGTAAGCCTTCTTGATGTCGGCTTCGCTGGCACCCTTGGGCACACCCAGGACGTCGTAGGGATTGCGCATCGGTCAACACTGTCTCGGTGCCGTGAGGAGCTTGGCCGTGGGGAGCCGGCGGTTTCGCTGCCTCGGATTCATCGCGCCTGATGTGGACGGTTCGCGGCCGGTTCGCAACGCGAGGCCCGGAGATTTCGCCGGCGCACCATCGCGGGCGCCGTTTCCCGGGCGGTTCCTTCCGGTGTCAGGCCGCCAGTGTCAGGCCGTGTTGCCGGCGTCAGATCGCCGTCTTGGTGCCGCGCACGCGCTTCAGGGCCCACTCGCCCCCCGAGGGCTTGCAGCCGGTGCCGCGCAGGAACCGGCTCCGTCCGGGCGCGATCACCGAGGCGAGGAAGTCGCGGCAGACCTGATCGTTGGACACGTAGGGCAGGCCCGTCGGATTGACCGAGCCGCGCAGGCTGGTCTCGGGGTTGTCCCACTTCACCGGGCGGCCGTTGCCCTGCGGATCGAGGGCCACCGACAGGGCCGCGTGCGCCCGGCGCCAATCCTCGGCCCCGAGGTCGCGGCCGAAGCTTTCGGGCGGACGCGCGATGCTGCCGGTGCTCGTCGGTTCCGGCGGCAGGGCGGCTTCCGCGACGGTCTCTGTCTGGAAGGTGATGATCGGCAGGCCGCAGCCCGACAGGGGCAGGAACACCAGGGCGGCGAGGGCGCGCCAGGCATGCGACGCCGCGCGGGAAGGGCGGTGCGTTCCGCCGCAAGCCGTGGTCCGTCGCGAAAAACCCGCGGCGGGGACCTTGGCCGCCGCCCCTTTCGTCCTAAAGTCGCACCGACGCATTACACTTGATCTCACGACGGGAGAGGACCGATGGCCAACCGCGCCCCACGTCGGTGCCCCCCGACCCGGATCTCACGTTAGCCAGGATGTTCGCCTTGGATCGGTTAAGGATCGATGACCTCGCCCCGTCGAACGACTTCACCCGCGCGACGGATCCCTGGGCCCTGTTCGCCGCCTGGATGGCGCAAGCGGAGGCGTCGGAGCCCAACGACGCCAACGCCATGGCGCTGGCCACCGCCGGCTCGGACGGCCTGCCCGACGTGCGGATGGTTCTCCTGAAGGGCGTCGATGCGCGCGGGTTCGTGTTCTACACCAACACCGACTCGGCCAAGGGCGAGGAACTGGCGCAGAACCCCCAGGCCGCCCTGGTGCTGCATTGGAAGAGCCTGCGCCGGCAGATCCGCGCCCGCGGCCCCGTGTCCCATGTGACCCCCGAGGAGGCCGACGCGTATTTCGCCAGCCGGGCCCGTGACAGCCGCATCGGCGCCCATGCCAGCCGGCAATCGCGGCCGCTCGCCGACCGGGCCACCCTGGAGGCGGAGGTGGCGACCCTCGCCGCCCGGTTCGAGGACGGTCCGGTGCCGCGCCCGGAGAACTGGATCGGTTTTCGGGTCGCGCCGGTCTCGATCGAGTTCTGGCAGGACGGCCCGTTCCGCCTGCACGACCGGGTGCGGTTCACGCGTGCCGGCGATGGCTGGGCGGGGGCCCGGCTCTATCCGTGACCCGATGGGGTTGGGGCACGATCCCCGAGGGCGGGCGCCGCCGCTTGGTGCGGCGCGGGATGGACCCTGGATTTTAGGACCGGCGGCGCTTAGACCTTGAGGCCGGTGCGGCGGGTGCTCTTTCGTTGACTGCCTCCCGATCCCGAAGGAACGGTCTTGGCCACATCCTCCAACGAACGCCGCCGCGTCATGCTGCTCACGGGGGCCAGCCGCGGCATCGGCCACGCCACCGTCAAGCGCTTCTCGGCGGCCGGCTGGCGGGTGATCACCTGCTCGCGCCACGCGTTTCCCGAGAACTGCCCGTGGGAAATGGGGCCGGAGGATCACCTCCAGGTCGATCTGGCCGATCCCGAGGACACCATGCGGGGGATCCGGGAAGTGGCCGGACGCCTCGCCGACGAGGGCGGCCTGCTCCACGCCCTCGTCAACAACGCGGGAATTTCGCCCAAAGGCGCCAACGGCGAGCGCCTCGGCGCCATCGCCACGGAGTTCGGCGACTGGCGCAAGGTGTTTCAGGTCAACGTGTTCGCGCCGCTCCTGCTCGCGCGCGGCCTGTGCGAGGAGCTGACCCGGGCCAAGGGCTCCATCGTCAACGTCACCTCCATCGCGGGGTCCCGCGTCCATCCCTTCGCGGGCGCCGCCTACGGTACCTCGAAGGCGGCGCTCGCCGGCCTCACCCGCGAGATGGCGAGCGATTTCGGACCCCTCGGGGTGCGGGTCAACGCGATCTCGCCGGGCGAGATCGACACCGCCATCCTGTCGCCCGGCACGGACAAGATCGTCGCCGGCATCCCGCAGCGCCGTCTCGGCACCCCCGACGAGGTGGCCAAGGCGATCTACTTCCTGTGCACCGAGGCCTCGTCCTACGTGAACGGCGCCGAGCTGCACATCAACGGCGGCCAGCATGTCTGAACGGGGGCGGTCGCCCGCGCGCCTCGCTGCCCTGCTGCTCGTCGCCCTTCCGCTCCCGGCCGCCGCCGAACCGGCCGTCACGATTCTCGACCTGCCGTTCTCGGCGAGCGCCCTGCGCGGTCCCGGCAGCGAGGTCGCGATCGCGGTGGCGACCTCCGGCCTCCTCCCCCTGGCGCGGCCGAAGCCGGGCGGGACGGGCGCGGCGGCGGAGGGGGGGCCCATCGCCGTGGTCTGGGGAGAGGCGGGGGGCGCGGTCCTCGCCCTCGTCGACGGGCACGTCACCGCGACGCTCCTCGGCCGCGAGGCCGTCGAGGGGCTGGCCGCCGCCGAGACCCCGCGCGGGGCGCTTCCCGGGTCCCGCCGGGCGCTGTCCGGCGCCCTCTCGGCCCATCTCGCCGAGCCCGTGACGGTGCGCGGCCGGCTGGGCGCGGGCGCGCTCGTGATCCGCGAGCGGAAGGCCGTTCCCATGAGTGCGGAGCCGAAGGCCGTGCCCGTCGCCACCGCGACGGTCCGGCCCGCGCCCGATCCCGCCTTCGCCCCGCGCGCGCCGCGCATCGCGGCCTTCGACGGCCGCCCCGCCATCCTGGCGGTGGGCGAGACCGAGGACGGGTCCTCGCTGATGGTCGTCGAGCCCGCCGAGTCCGGCTGGAGCGTGCGGGCGCGCAGCCCCGCCGAGCCCGGCAGGCCGCTCCAGGTGGCGGGCGTCGCGGATTTCTCCGGCACCGGCCGGATGCAGGTCGCCGCGACGGGCTCGGCCGACGGAACCGCGCGGCTGCGGCTGTGGGCCTACGAGGGCGGCGCCCTGCGGCCCCTTCTGTCGGCACCCGGCTACGACGCCGCGGCACCGGGCGAGGGCGGTCCCGATCTGGCGGCGCTCCTTCCCCGCGACGGGGCCGTGGACCTCGCCGTGCCGGTGGCCGACCGCTCGGCCCTCGCGATCGTGTCCCTGAAGGGCGCCATCACGGAGCGCGCCCGCGCGCCCCTGCCGGCGCCCGCCGCCTTCGGCGTCGCCACCCTCGGGGCCGGGGCGGCCGCCCGCCTCCTCGTTGGCCTCGCCGACGGGCGCATCGCCGTGGTGAACCCCAATCCGTGAGCTGTCGTCCATGAGTGAACCGGCATCGCCCGACGACGCCACGCGCCTGTTCCCGACGCGGCCCTTCGTCGGCGCCTCCATCGCGGTGATCCGGGGCGACCGGGTGCTCGTCGCCGCCCGGGCGAACGCGCCCATGCGCGGCGTCTGGACCCTGCCGGGCGGCCTGGTCGAGGCCGGCGAGGCGCTCGCCGACGCCGCCCTGCGGGAGCTCCGCGAAGAGGTCGGCCTCACGGCCGCGGTGGTGGGTGTGCTGGCCCCGACGGAGATCATCCTGCGGGCCGAGGACGGCCGGACCCGCCACCATTACGTCGTCCATCCCCACGCCGCCCTGTGGACCGGTGGCGAACCGGCGCCGGGGCCCGAGGCGCTCGCCGTGCGCTGGGCGACCCTGGCCGACCTCGCCGGCCTCGACACCACGCCCGGCCTCGACGGCACCGTGGCGGCCGCGTTCGCCCGGGTCGCCGGGTGTGGAATATCCGAACTGCCCGGGACACCCGCCGCGTGACGAAGCCCGGACCGGTTGCCGCTCTCGCCCTCTGCCTGATTCTGGCGACGATTCCGGGGGCCGAGGCCCAGCAGGGGCGGGGGGGCGCCGCCCGCGCCGCCCCCCGGAGCGACAGGCCGGCCGAGAAGGAGCCGGCCCCCGCCCCCGAGCCGCCGCCGGCGCCCTACGACCGCGACCTGATGCGGCTTTCCGAGATCGTCGGGGCGCTGGCGTTCCTGCGCGAGCTCTGCACCGCCCCCGATGCGGGCCAGTGGCCCGTGCGGATGAAGGCGCTGCTGGAAGCCGAGGGCGTGACCCCCGGGCGGCGCGATCGCCTCGCCGGCGCCTACAACCGGGGCTATCGCGGCTACGCCCTGACCTACCGGGTCTGCACCCCGTCGGCGCAGGAGGCGGCCACCCGGTTCGTGACCGAGGGCGAGCGTCTGTCGCATGCCCTGGCGAGCCGGTTCGGGGGATGATGCGGCTGGGCCACACCCGCGCGGGCAAGGCTGAATCCGCGCAATTCGAGCGCCGGCGTTAACCGCTTCGCAATTCCTGGCTTTGCGGGCCCGGCCGTGCGCCCTATCATCATCCCAACGTGCCGAGCGTTTCTTCGGCGCCAACGATGCTGTGGCCATGCACGCTGAATCAGCCCAAGCGCCCTTCGAGGCGGATATCGACAGCAAGCGCGCCGCGCTCGGCTACGTGTCGGAGGCCTTCGCCGAAGGCTGTCTCGACGGCCTCGACGGCGACTGCATGGCGCAAGCCGCCCTGTTCGCGGCGTTCCAGGAGCTGGTGATGACCTACGGCGAGGAGGCGACCGCCCGCTACGCCGAGGGCTTCCCGGACCGGATCCGCGGCGGCGCCTTCACCACGGCTCCCCAGCATTGAGGGGACTGTGACGACTCTACTGGGTGTTGCCCTTCCTGATGACTGGGATCGGTTCTCGGCGGGCGTCGCTCCGTGAAATCCCTGCTCGGGTCCTGGCCGTTCTGGGCGCTGCTCTCGGCCGCCTTCGCGGCCCTGACCGCGATCTTCGCGAAGGTGGGGATCGCCAACGTCAATTCTGATTTCGCCACCTTCATCCGGACCATCGTCATTCTCTGCGCGCTCGGTGCCATTCTCGTTGGCACCGGGCAGTGGCAGCCCTTCGGGTCGGTGTCGGGCCGGACCTACGTGTTTCTGGTCCTGTCGGGCCTCGCCACCGGGGGCTCGTGGATCTGCTACTTTCGCGCTCTCAAACTCGGCGAAGCCGGCCGTGTCGCACCCGTCGACAAGCTGAGCGTGGTGCTGGTGGCGATCTTCGGGGCTGTCTTCCTCGGCGAGCGGCTGTCCCCGGCGAACTGGCTCGGGGTGGCGTTCATCGCCACGGGGGCCGTGCTGGTGGCTTACCGGGGCTAGACCCCCTCCCCGTGAGGGAAGGGGAACGCGGCAAGTCCGGTTGCGGCGAGTCCACCTCAGGCGGTCATTTCCTTCGTGCCGAGGCGCTTGTCGAGGTAGGTGTCCACGGTCTGGGTCAGCTCGTCGACCTTGCCGTCGAAGAAGTGGTTGGCGCCCTCGACCATCTGGTGCTCGATGATGACGCCCTTCTGCACCTTCACCTTCTCGATCACCGGCATCACCTCGCGGGCCGGGGCCACCCGGTCCTCGGAGCCGTGGACGAACAGGCCCGACGACGGGCACGGCGCCAGGAAGGTGAAATCGTAGCGGTTGGCCATGGCGGCGATGGAGATGAAGCCCTCGATCTCCGGGCGCCGCATGAGCAGCTGCATCCCGATCCACGATCCGAACGACACGCCGGCGATCCAGCAGGCGCGGGCCTCCGGGTTGACCGACTGGACCCAGTCGAGGGCCGAGGCGGCGTCGGAGAGTTCGCCGGTGCCGTGATCGAACGCGCCCTGGCTGCGTCCGACCCCGCGGAAGTTGAACCGCAGGGCGGCAAAGCCCCGGTTGGCGAAGGTGTAGAACAGATTGTACACGATCTGATTGTTCATCGTGCCACCGAACTGCGGGTGCGGGTGGAGCACGATGGCGATGGGCGCGCCCTTCTTCTTGGGGGCCTGGTAGCGTCCCTCGAGACGGCCGGCCGGACCGGTGAAGATGACTTCGGGCATGGATCTCTCACAAGCTTCAGGACGTGGCGCGCGACGGCAGACGCAACGCAGGCCCCGCGCGGAACGCCTTGACTCGACGGGGCACGAACTTAAAAGCGCTCTTAGAATGGTTCTAGTGGACTAGAATTATTCTAAACAAGCGGTTCGGGCGCGTCCGGGTCGCTGCGTCCCTTGCACGACGGGGTGTCGGAACATGGTTCTTCGGCGCCTTAGCATGATCGTGGGGGGCAAAAGCAAGGATTTGTCGTCCTCGACCTTGAGACCGCCAGTGGTTTTCGCCCCATGACTTCGCCAACATGACTTCGCCAGCATGACTTCGCCGCGCGCCTATCTCGACCACAACGCGACCTCGCCGGTTCGGCCGGAGGTCGCTGCGGCCGTGGCGCAGGCGCTCGCCCTCCCGGGCAACCCGTCCTCGGTGCATGCCGAGGGGCGTGCGGCCCGCGCCGCCCTGGAGCGCGCGCGCGTGCGGGTGGGCGGCCTCGTCGGCGTCGGCTCGGGGCGGGTCGTGTTCACGAGCGGCGGCACCGAGGCCGCCAACACCGTGCTGTCCGGTGCCCTGTGCCGATCCGGCGAGCCGGCGCCGACCCGGCTGGTGATCGGTGCCACCGAACATGCCTGCGTGTCGGCCGGCCATCGCTTCCCGGCCGAGCGCGTCGACGTGGTTCCGGTGGATGCCAGCGGCATCATCGATCTCGCCGCCCTCGCCGCCTGCCTCGACCGGCACCGGGGGGAGGGCGTCCTCGTCTCGGTTCATGCGGCCAACAACGAGACCGGCGTGATCCAGCCGCTCGCCGAGGTCGTCGCCCTGGCGCGCGGCCACGGCCGGGCCCTCGTCCATTCCGACGCCGTGCAGGCGGTGGGCAAGATCCCGCTCGATTTTTCCGGCCTCGGCCTCGATGCCCTCACCCTCTCGGGCCACAAGTTCGCCGCCCCCCGGGGCGTCGGCGCCCTGGTGCTCGCCGAGGGCGTCACCTTGGATTCGGCGTTCCTGCGGGGCGGCGGCCAGGAGGGGCGCCTGCGCGGCGGCACCGAGAACCTGTCGGGCCTCGTCGGCATGGGGGTGGCGGCCGAGATGGTCGGGCTCGGCGAGACGCACGAGGCTCTGCGGGATACCATCGAGGCAGGGCTGCGGGCCTTGGCGCCCGACCTCGTGGTGTTCGGCGAGGCCGCACCGCGCCTGCCCAACACCGTGAGCTTCTCCATTCCGGGCCTCGATGCGCCGACGGCCCTGATGGCGCTGGATCTCGCCGGCGTCGCGCTCTCGTCCGGGTCGGCCTGCGCGTCGGGCAAGGTCGCCCGCTCGCCGGTCCTCGCCGCCATGGGCGTCAGCCCTGCCCTGGCCGCAGGGGCCCTGCGCGTCAGTCTCGGGTGGAACAGCACGATAAGCGACGGGACGCGCTGTCTCGCCGCCTGCGAACGCCTCGTCGACACCCTATATCGACGGCGAGGGCAGGCCGCCTGACCGGCGGCCCGCCCAAACCATTTCTCGCGAACACGCCCGGCCCTTGACGCCGGGTCGATCAGGAGACGCCAATGCCTGCCGTGCAGGAAACCATCGACCGGGTCCGATCCATCGACCTCGACCAGTACAAGTATGGATTCGAGACCACCATCGAGATGGAGAAGTCCGAAAAGGGCATCTCCGAGGACGTGATCCGCTTCATCTCGGCCAAGAAGGAAGAGCCCGAGTGGATGCTCGCCTGGCGCCTCGACGCCTACAAGCGCTGGCAGACCATGCAGGAGCCCGACTGGGCCCGGGTCTCCTATGACAAGGTCGACTACAAGGATATTTATTACTATGCGGCCCCGAAGCGGCCTGCCGCCATGTCCTTGGATGAAATCGATCCAGAAATTTTGAAAACGTACGAAAAACTCGGCATTCCGCTCCGCGAGGTCGAGGTGCTGGAGGGCATCGCCCCCGAGCGTCGGGTCGCCGTCGACGCGGTGTTCGACTCGGTCTCGGTGGCCACCACCTTCAAGGCCGAACTGTCGAAGGCCGGCGTGATCTTCATGCCGATCTCGGAAGCCATCCGCGAGTATCCGGACCTCATCAAGAAGTACCTCGGCTCGGTCGTGCCCGTGACCGACAACTTCTTCGCGACGCTCAACTCGGCGGTCTTCTCCGACGGATCGTTCGTCTACATTCCGCCGGGCGTGCGCTGCCCGATGGAGCTGTCGACCTATTTCCGCATCAACGAGCGCGACACCGGACAGTTCGAGCGGACCTTGATCATCGCCGACAAGGGTAGTTACGTCTCGTACCTCGAGGGCTGCACCGCCCCGAAGCGCGACGACAACCAGCTCCACGCGGCCGTGGTCGAGCTCGTTGCCCTCGACGACGCCGAGATCAAGTACTCGACGGTCCAGAACTGGTATCCGGGCGACAACGACGGCAAGGGCGGCATCTACAACTTCGTCACCAAGCGCGGCGATTGCCGGGGCGCCAACTCGAAGATCTCGTGGACGCAGGTCGAAACCGGCTCGGCGATCACCTGGAAGTACCCGTCCTGCATCCTGCGCGGCGACAATTCACGGGGCGAGTTCTACTCCATCGCCGTGTCGAACGGCATGCAGCAGGTCGATTCCGGCACCAAGATGATCCATCTGGGCAAGAACACCACCAGCCGGATCATCTCGAAGGGCATCTCGGCCGGACGCTCGCAGAACACCTACCGGGGCCTCGTCTCGGCGCACCGCAAGGCGACGGGCGCGCGCAACTTCACCAACTGCGACTCGCTCCTCATCGGCGACCAGTGCGGCGCGCACACCGTGCCCTATATCGAGTCGAAGAATTCCTCCGCGCAGTTCGAGCACGAGGCCACCACCTCGAAGATCTCGGAAGACCAGATGTTCTACTGCCAGCAGCGTGGCCTCTCCAACGAGGAGGCGACCGCGCTCATCGTCAACGGCTTCGTCCGCGACGTGCTGCAGCAGCTGCCGATGGAGTTCGCCGTCGAGGCCCAGAAGCTGATCTCGATCAGCCTCGAAGGCTCGGTGGGCTAAGCCTCTCGTAGTGGCCTACGAAAAGAGCATGCTGAGATCTGTGCATAAGCATAGCGCTCGGCATGCTGAAGAGGTGACGAGTAGCGTCGCATGCGGTTGCTTCTTTTGCCTTGCTGTATTCTTGCCGGACGAGATCAGGGACTGGCTTCCTCGCGAGGAAACCGCCTTGTGTCCACGGTGCAACATCGACGCGGTGATCGGCGATCGTTCAGGCCTTCCGGCCAAGGACATCGCGTTCCTCAAAGCGATGCACGATGAATGGTTTGAAGGACTTAGACTAAAATGATCGAAATCAAGAACCTCACCGTCGCCATCGAGGACAAGCAGATCCTCAACGGTCTCAACCTCACCGTGAAGGATGGCGAGGTCGCTGCCATCATGGGGCCGAACGGCTCGGGCAAGTCGACTCTCTCGTACGTCATCGCGGGGAAAGAGGACTACGAGGTCACCAGCGGCGAGATCCTCCTCGACGGCGTGAACATCCTCGAGATGAGCCCCGACGAGCGCGCCGCGAGCGGCGTGTTCCTGGCGTTCCAGTACCCGCTGGAGATCCCGGGCGTCGGCACCATGACCTTCCTCAAGGCGACGCTCAACGCCCAGCGCAGGGCGCGCGGCGAGGGCGAGCTGACGACGCCGGACTTCATCCGCAAGGTGAACGCGGCGGCGGAAAAGCTGGAGATCAACAAGGAGATGCTCAAGCGCGCCCTCAACGTCGGGTTCTCCGGCGGCGAGAAGAAGCGCATGGAGATCCTGCAGATGGCCCTCTTGGAGCCGAAGTTCTGCGTGCTCGACGAGACCGATTCCGGCCTCGACATCGATGCCCTGCGCATCGTCTCCGGCGGCGTGAACGCGTTGCGGGCACAGGGCCGCTCGTTCCTCGTCATCACCCACTACCAGCGCCTGCTCGACTACATCGTGCCGGACGTGGTCCACGTCATGTCGCAGGGCCAGATCGTGAAGTCGGGCGACAAGGATCTCGCCAAGGCCCTCGAAGCGTCGGGCTACGCCGAGTACCGCACCGGCGAGGCCGCCTGATCATGGCCGACATCACCCCCCTCCGCACCGCGGCCGAGACCGGGCTGTCCAAGCTCTTCGAAGCCACCAGGATGAAGTACCCCACGGGCGTGTCCATCGCTCGCGAGGAGGCGTTCCGCTACTTCGAGGCGGTCGGCCTGCCCACCCGCCGCGTCGAGGCGTTCAAGTACACGGATCTCCGCTCGGCGTTCCGCGATGCCGCCCATCCGGCGGAGATGCCCTCGGCCGAGACCGCCAAGGCGGCGTCCGCCGAGGCCAAGGGCTTTGCCGGGATCGAGGCCGTGCGCCTCACCTTCGTCAATGGCCATCTCATCGAGGCCGAATCCGACCTCACCCGCATTCCGGCCGGCATCACCGTGACGCCGCTCACGCAAGCCCTGACCGATGGGGATGCACGCCTCGCGCAGCTGACCCCAGTGAAGCAGGCCTCCGAAAACGCGATCTATCAGCTCAACACCGCCTTCCTGGCGGACGGTGCCCTGATCTCGGTGGAGGCCGGCGCCAAGGTCGAGACGCCGCTGCATCTGCGCTTCATCGGCACCGGCACGGAGGCCTATTCGACCGCCACGCGCGTGCTCGTGACCCTGGGTGAGGGCGCGGAGGCGCTGATCCTCGAGAGCCACGAGGGGCCGGACGGCATCGCTTACCAGCCCAACGACGCCGTGGACGTGGTCATCGGCGATCGCGCCACCTTCCGGCACGCGCGCCTCAATGCGGAAGGCCGCGAGGCCGTGGCGCTCTCGACCCTGTCGGCCCGGCTCGGTGCCGAGTCCGCCATCGAGACCGTCAACGTGGTGGTGGGCGCCGTGCTCTCGCGCCATCAGGTCTACCTCAACTTCGCCGGGGCCGACGCCCGCGCGGTAGTCAACGGCGCCGCCATGCTCAACGGTAAGCAATTGGCCGACACCACCTTCCTCGCCGACCACGCCGCCACGGGCGGGGTCAGCCGTGAGCTGTTCAAGACCGTGGTGGACGGGGCCGCCACGGGCGTGTTCCAGGGCAAGATCATCGTCCAGCAGGCGGCCCAGCAGACCGACGGCAAGATGATGTCGGCCTGCCTCATCCTGTCCGACGAAGGGCAGATGATGAACAAGCCCGAGCTCGAGATCTTCGCCGACGACGTCGCCTGCGGCCACGGCGCCACCTGCGGGGCCCTCGACGATGATCTCCTGTTCTACCTCATGCAGCGCGGGCTGCCGAAGGCGGAAGCCGAAAGCCTACTGGTCCAGGCCTTCCTGGGGGCTGCCATCGAGTCGGTCGGCCACGAGGGCGCCCGCGCGGCGCTGATCGGCACCGTCGAGGCGTGGTTGAAGGCGCGCGGCTGAGCGCACCCTGCCAAGACCCTCCCCCCGCAGAAGGGGGGAGGGTCGCGCACGTCCGACACCCAACAGGTATCGCCATGAACGCACCCGTCCCGAACACCCCCTACGACGTCCAGGCGATCCGGGCGGAGTTCCCGATCTTGGCCCAGCGGGTCTACGGCAAGCCCCTGGTCTATCTCGACAACGCGGCCTCCTCGCAGAAGCCGCGCGCGGTCATCGACGCCATGGTGGGCTGCATGGAGACGGGCTACGCCAACGTCCATCGCGGGCTGCACTTCATGGCGAACGCCGCGACCGAGGGCTTCGAGGGCGCGCGCGAGACCACCCGGCAGTTCCTCAACGCCGACTCCACCGACGAGATCATCTTCACACGCAACGCCACGGAGGCCTACAACCTCGTGGCCTCCTCCATGGGGCTGCTCGGCCAGATCGGCGAGGGCGACGAGATCATCCTCTCGATCATGGAGCACCATTCCAACATCGTGCCCTGGCACTTTTTGCGGGAACGACGCGGTGCGGTGATCAAGTGGGCGCCCGTCGACGACGAGGGCAACTTCCTCGTCGAGGAATACGAGAAGCTCTTCTCGCCCCGCACGAAAATGGTGGCGATCACGCACATGTCGAACGTGCTCGGCACGGTGACGCCGGCGGCCGAGATCGTGCGCATCGCCCATGCGCACGGCGTGCCGGTGCTCCTCGACGGGGCTCAGAGCGCGGTCCACCAGCCCATCGACGTGAAGGCGCTCGATTGCGACTTCTTCGTCTTCACCGGGCACAAGGTGTACGGGCCGACCGGCATCGGCGTGCTCTACGGCAAGAAGGAATGGCTGGAGCGCCTGCCCCCCTACCAGGGCGGCGGCGAGATGATCCGCACGGTCGCCCAGGACTCCATCACCTACAACGACCCGCCCCACCGCTTCGAGGCGGGCACGCCGGCGATCGTCGAGGCGGTCGGCCTCGGCGCGGCGCTGGAATTCATGATGACCCTCGGCCGCGAGAACATAGCCGCGCATGAGGCGTCGCTCCTCGCCTATGCGCAGGAGCGGCTCGGGGCGATGAACTCCGTGCGGATGATCGGTACGGCCAAGGACAAGGGCGGCGTCATCGCCTTCGAGATGAAGGGCGCGCATGCCCACGACATCGCCACGGTGATCGACCGCTACGGCGTCGCCATCCGGGCCGGGACCCACTGCGCCATGCCGCTGCTGACGCGCTTCGGTGCGACCTCCACCTGTCGCGCCTCGTTCGGACTGTATAACACCAGGGAAGAGGTGGACGCCCTCGCCGAGGCCCTGGCCAAGGCCGAGATGATGTTCGCCTGATCGGGAATCCCAGCGGCGGGCCCGCCACAAGTGCGACTGCGCGCCGCCGCCCGGGCGGCGCATGTCGGGGATCGGACACGATCCCCGACCCTCACGAGGACCAACCATGAGCGATTCAGCCATCACCGGCGGGGCCAACACCCCCGCCATCGCCAGCGCCTCGGCGATCCCGCCGGAGGAGCTCGACCGTCTCACCGACGACATCGTGGCGGCGCTGAAAAGCGTCTACGATCCGGAGATTCCGGCCGACATCTACGAACTCGGCCTGATCTACAAGGTCGACATCGCCGACGACCGCACGGTCGCCATCGACATGACCCTGACCGCCCCGGGCTGTCCCGTGGCCGGCGAGATGCCGGGCTGGGTCGAGACCGCGGTCGCGGCCGTGCCGGGCGTCCAGGCCTGCGCCGTCACCATGGTGTTCGATCCGCCGTGGGATCAGAGCCGCATGTCCGACGAGGCCCGCGTCGCCCTGGACATGTGGTAGCCGCGTTCAGCCTTCGCTGGCGAGATCCCGGCGCGCCGGGAAGGTGAGCCCGTCGTAGATGTCGGGCAGGTCGATAGCGGCCTCCAGTCCCTCGAAGGTCTCGATCTCCCAGCCGTCCGCGCCGCGCCGGTAGAGCAGGGCCTGCGGCGTCACGGTCTCGACGAGCAGGATGGTGGTCAGCGTCGGGTGGCGCTTGTACTCCTCGACCTTGCGGGTCTGATCGATCGTCGTGGTCGAGGGCGACGCCACCTCCACGACGAGCCTGGGCTCGCGCGCCTCGTCGGTATCGGGCACCAAGGGGCGCACTCGACCATCACGTCGGGCCGACGGAGGCCCCGGATGCTGGTCCGGACCGGGATGTCGGCCGTCGTCGGGCGGCAGGATTTCCCGCGCAGCTGCGTTCCCAAACTCACGATGGTGTTCACCGTCGCCCGGTCGTGCTGCATGCTCGCCCCGGTCATCATCCGGTGTCGCGGCACCGGGTGACCGTCGACGAGTTCATAGAGTTCGTCCTGGTCGCGCTGCCGGACGAAGAAATCCTCGGGCGTCATGCTGAGGCGTGCGGCATCGGCCATGGTGGTTCCTCGATCCGGCCAGTCTAGCACGCGGCATCGGCACCTGCGTGAGGGGTGGTAGACCACGGCCCGCGCAATCCTTATCTTAACCGCGTCCGATCATCCTCAACCGCCCGGGCCTTGAACCCGGCTGCCGGAGAGACCCCATGGCTTCGAATTTCAAAGTCCTCTCGCTCACCGACGCGGCGGCGACGCGGATCAAGGCGATCATCGCCGATGCCGACCGTCCCATCGCCGGCCTGCGGGTGGGCGTGAAGAACGGCGGCTGCGCCGGCATGTCCTACACCATGGAATACGCGGACGGGCAGAAGCCCGGCGAGGACATGGTCGAGGATCGTGGCGTGAAGGTCTTCGTCGATCCGAAGGCGCTGCTGTTCCTGCTCGGCACCCAGATGGACTTCACCTCCACCAAGCTCGCTTCGCAGTTCGTGTTCAACAACCCGAACCAGACCTCGGCCTGCGGCTGCGGCGAGTCCGTGGCGATCACGCCCGTGAACCCCGAGGCCGTCGCCCCGGCCGCCGCACGCGCCTCGGCCTGAGGCCCTGAGCGGGTCTCGCTAGAGCCGCCGCCTGCTTGGCCCCCTCCTGTCGGCTGTCAGGCGACGTCGGGCAGGGGCAGCGGTTCGGCGTCGTCCACCGTGCGGTTGCGGCCGTCGCGCTTTGCCCTGAACATGCACTGGTCCGCCCGCTCCAGCAGCGACACGGCGGTGTCCGTGGAACGCGCGGCGGCAACCCCCAAGGAGATGGTGATCTTGCCGAGCGACTCCCCCGTGGAGCGCTTGACGAGGTCGCGTCCCATCACGCTGGCGCGGACCTTCTCGGCCAGGACACAGGCCTCGGCCCGGTCCGTTCCGGGCAGAAGGATGCCGAATTCCTCGCCGCCGAAGCGCGCCAGGGTGGCACGGGCGGTGATGTGCTCGCGCATCACCAGGGCGACGAGGCGCAGGACCTGATCACCCGTGAGGTGACCGTAGACGTCGTTGAAGCGTTTGAAGAAGTCGACGTCGATGACGATGAGGCTCGCCGGTGCCCGGTCGGCCACGGATTCCTCGACCATGGCGTGCAGGCTCTCCTCGAACTGCTTGCGGTTCGACAGGCCCGTGAGCGGGTCGGTGAGGCTCTCGAGGCGGGTCGCCTCCAGGGTCTCGCGCAGGGATTCGATCTCCTTGCGGCTCTCGCGCATGCGTGCCTCGAGGGCACGGTTGTTGGACGTCACCTCGCGGGTGGTGGCCACGAGGGCGCCGACGATTTCGTGGACGCGGGCCCGGTCCAGTCCCGAGCCGCCGAGATCGTCCGACAGGATCCGCAGGGATTCGCCGTACTGCGCCGTGGACCCCAGCGAGAGATCGAGCACCTCCATGACGCCCTCGATCTCGGAGAGCACCGTGCTGCTCGTGCGCTCGGCCGCGCGCGCCAGGCGCTCCCCGTCGAGATAGGTTTCGTAGAGGGTGTCGATGTCGGAATCGAGCAGGGCGCCCTTCGCCGTGAGACGCTTGACGGCTTCGTTCATCGTGGGCTGCAGGCCGGACACGTAGGTGTACCAGACCGTGTAGGCCCGCGGCGTCGCCGAAGGGCCGTACTCCCGCATCAGCGCATTGGCCCGTTCGGCCAGCGCAAAGGTCCGATCCCGGTCACCCTGACTGCCGCCCATTGTCCGTCCAACCACGCGATCGTTCCCGGCCTCTCGCCGACCGGGGGAGAGCCGAAGGCGCACCCTATCCGGTAGATCGTGGAGAGGCCGTTAAGAGCCGCGGACCTCCTCCCGTTTCGCGGGTAATGCGACCCGTTTCACGGGTGCTTCGGCCCAAACTCGGGTCGCGGGAGGACGGCTGTCCGTCGGCCTCCGGGGCCGGGCGGTTATTTGGGCGTCTTGATCACGGCCGGGCGCAGGAGGAAGGCCGGAACGTGCGAGCCGAGGCCGACGGGCGTCTCGCCGTCATCCTCGTCACCGCGGCGTCGGGGCGCAGGCCGGCGCTCGTCGCGCCGCGGCTCCGTGCGCTGGGGAGCGGGCTCGCGGGGCCGGCTCGGCACCGGTGCGACGACGGCCTCGGGCACGGCCTCGACCGTCGGGGCCGGTCCGCGCTCGGGGCTGCCCCGGCGGGCACCGCCCTTGCGCGCCCGCGGCTCGGACCGGGCGGGATCGCGCGCGGCCTCGCCACCGCCCCGGCGGCGTAGGGTCTCGCCGGACTTGCCGCGATGACGGGTCCGGGTCGGCGCGTCCTCGCTCGCCGGAGCGGCGGCGGAGGGTTCCGGCAGGGCACCGAGGTCGCCCTCGGCCCAGGGGATCGGCTGGCCGATCAGGCTCTCGATGGCGGTGATGGAGCGCTCGTCGGAGCGGGTCACCAGGGTGAAGGCGTGGCCGGCGCGACCGGCGCGGCCCGTGCGGCCGATGCGGTGGACGTAATCCTCCGGGTGGTGGGGCACGTCGAAGTTGAAGACGTGGCTCACGGCCGGGATGTCGAGGCCGCGGGCGGCGACGTCGGAGGCCACCAGCAGCGGCACCTCGCCGGAGCGGAAGCCGTCCAGCGCGATGGTGCGGGCGCGCTGGTCCATGTCGCCGTGGAGCGCCGCGACGTTGAAGCCGTGGCTCGCGAGCGACTTCTGCAGGAGCGCCACGTCGCGCTTGCGGTTGCAGAAGATGATGCCGTTGTTGAGCTCGGCCTCGCCCCGGATGAGCCGGCGCAGGAGGTCGCGCTTCTCGTGGCCCTCGGAGCCCGTGGCGACCAGCTTCTGCACGATGGTCTCGGCGGTGGAGGCGGGCCGGGCCACCTCGATCCGCTGGGGCGTGTGCAGGAACATGTCGGCCAGCCGCTCGATCTCCGGCGGCATGGTGGCCGAGAAGAACAGGGTCTGCCGGGTGAACGGCACCATCTTCACGATGCGCTCGATGTCGGGGATGAAGCCCATGTCGAGCATCCGGTCGGCCTCGTCGATGACGAGGAGCTCGACGCCCGTGAGCAGGAGCTTGCCGCGCTCGAAATGGTCGAGGAGCCGGCCTGGCGTGGCGATGAGCACGTCGGTGCCGCGCATGAGCTTGGCGTCCTGGTCGGCGAAGGAGACGCCGCCGATGATGAGCGCCACGTTGAGCTTGTGGTTGACGCCGTAGCGATCGAAATTCTCCACCACCTGGGCGGCGAGTTCACGCGTCGGCTCCAGGATGAGGGTGCGCGGCATGCGGGCGCGGGCGCGGCCGTTCTCCAGCAGGGTCAGCATGGGCAGCGTGAAGGCCGCCGTCTTGCCGGTGCCGGTCTGGGCGATGCCCAGCACGTCGCGCCGGGCCAGCACATGGGGGATGGCCTGGGCCTGGATCGGCGTCGGCTCGGTGTACCCGGCCGCCGTGACGGCCTGAAGGACCTTGTCGCTCAATCCGAGGTCGGCAAAAGACATATTCTATGAGAACCGTTGCGCGCGGGAAATCGACCGACCGGCGCGGAGTGCATCGACACGGCGACGGCTTCAAGGGGCGGTTTCGACACACGACCCGCCGCGCACACGCGTTGCGGGGACACTTAGAGCCTCGTGCCGGCTTGTCAATCGAGCCGGCGGTGCGGCGGAGATTTATCCACGCCGTCGGCCCGGGGCTCTCGATCGAACCCGGTCTCTTGCCCAGCCCGGCCTCTTGCCCAACCCGGCCTCTTGCCAACGGCGCGATGCCTGCAGCACCGTCGCTCCGACGGCCGGCGATGCTGCGGCGGAGAGGGGTGAGCGATGTCCCACGGCGTATCGACGATCGTCCGCGCGAGCGAACGTCCCCCGCGGATCCTCCTCATCAATCCCAACACCACGCAAGGGGTCACCGATCTGGTGGCGGGTCATGTCCGGGGAATCGCCGGCGGGGCGGCCGAGATCGTGGCCGTGACCGGACGCTTCGGCGCCCGCTACATCGCGAGCCGGGCGGCCTCCGCCATCGCCGGCCACGCCGCCCTCGATGCCCTGGCGGCGCATGGCGACGGGTGCGACGCGGTCTACCTCGCCTGCTTCGGCGATCCGGGGCTGATGGCCCTGCGCGAAGTCTCGCGGGTGCCGGTGGTCGGCATGGCCGAGGCCGCCTGCCGCGCGGCCTGCGGGGCCGGCGGACGCTTCGCCATCGTCACGGGTGGGGTCCTGTGGGGGCCGATGCTGACGGAGTTCGTCGCCACCCTCGGCCTGTCCGACCGGTTGGCCTGCGTCCGCACCGTCGCCCCGACGGGCGGCGAGATCGCCGCCGATCCCGATGCGGCCCTGAGCCAGCTCGCCGCCGCCTGCCGCGCCTGCGCCGAGGTGGACGGCGCCGAGGCCGTGATCCTGGGCGGCGCGGCCCTGGCCGGTCTCGCCGCGCGCATCCAGCCCGCCGTTCCCGTACCGGTTCTCTGCTCGGTGGAGGCCGGCACCCGGGCGGTGCTGGCCGCCGCCGGGGCAGGGGGGCTCGGGAGGGCCGCCCCCACCCTCGCGAGCACCGGCCTGTCCCCGGCCCTCGCGGCGCTCCTCGGGGGCGCCTGACACCCGGACTTTGCATGGCAAAGAAAGCCCTTGCGTCGGCTTTGCGAGACCGTATACTTTGCACCATAGAGTTTGAGAGGCGCGGCATGACCGATCTCGACAAGGCCCTGGCCGACATCGTCGCCATCCGCTCGCAGCTCGTGCGCGGCACCGCCTTCAGCGGCTACGGCCCGGCGGCCTTCGCGGCCACCGCCGGGCTGGCCCTCGCCACCGCCACGGCGCAGACCCTTCTGCTCGACGATCCGGATGCGCGGCCGCTGCTGTTCTTCGGGGCCTGGGTCGCCACGGCCGTCATCGCCCTCGGCCTCGTCGGGGCGGAAATGCGGGCCCGTGCCCGCCGACACACGGGCGGTCTCGGGGATGCGATGATCCACGACGCCGTGGAGCAGTTCCTGCCGGCGGGCGCGGCCGGGGCGCTCCTCGCCCTGGTCCTCGCGCGGGTTTCGCCCGAAAGCCTGTGGCTGCTGCCGGGCCTGTGGCAGGTGCTCGTCAGCCTCGGCATCTTCGCCGGGGTCCGGGTCATGCCGCGCGGCGTCGCCCTCGTGGCGGCCTGGTACCTCGTCGCGGGCCTCGCGGTGCTCGTGGTCACGGGCTGGGAGCGCAGTCTCTCACCCTGGGCGATGGGTCTGCCCTTCGCCGTCGGCCAGGGCCTGATGGCGCTGGTGGTCCGTGCCGCTTCGGAGGCCGACGATGCCGAGATCTGACACCCCGCCCGCCCCAATTCCCCCCCAGGACGTCCCCGGCACCGACGCCCCGTTCGCCTATGACGGGCTCGACCGGGTCATCCACGAGAAGGCCCGCCTCGGCCTCCTCACCTCGCTCATCGCCCATCCGAAGGGGCTCGCCTTCGCCAGCCTGAAGCAGCTGTGCGGCCTCACGGACGGCAATCTCAGCCGCCACCTCCAGGTGCTGCAGGAGGCCGGCCTCGTGGAGATCCGCAAGGGTTACGACGGCAACCGGCCCCAGACCACCTGCGGCCTGACGGCCGCCGGGCGCCGGCGCTTCCTCGACTACCTCGCCGTCCTGGAACGCGTGGTGCGCGATGCCGCCGAGGCGGCCCGGGACGCAGAGGGAACCGCCGCGCCCGGCGGCCGGCCCCGGCCGGCCTAGATTATCCCACGAGGATTACCCCACGGGACTCCCGGTCCCTGCCGGCTCCCGCCCTGCGTCCAACGGTGCGGCGGGAGTCTCATGAGGGACGCCCGGCCGCCGCCCGACCGGATCCCGGACACACCCACCTTCACGCGCCAGGAAGCTTTCCTTCACGCGCCAGGAAACTTTACGATGCAAAGCGTTCCGCAAGCCGGCCTTCACGTCGGCATCATCATGGACGGCAACGGCCGTTGGGCCACGGCGCGGGGCCTGCCCCGGGCCCTGGGCCACAAGGCCGGAGTCGCGGCGATCCGTCGTGTCGTGGAGGCGGCGCCGGCCCAGGGCATCGCCACCCTGACGCTCTACGCCTTCTCCGGCGACAACTGGCGTCGTCCGCCGGACGAGGTCGCCGCGCTCATGGGCCTGCTGCGGCGCTACCTCCGGGAGGAGGCGGGACGCCTCGCCCGGGCCGGGGTGCGCCTCGACGTGATCGGCCGGCGGGACCGCCTGCCCGACGGCATCGCCGAGGCCATCGGGCAGGCCGAGGCCCTGACGGCGGCCGGCACCGCCCTGCACCTTCGCATCGCCGTCGATTACTCCGCTCGCGCCGCGATCCTGGCCGCCGCCGCCCAGGCCGGCACGCCGTCCGCCGCCGAGTTCGGGCACCGCGTCAGCGGCGGCCCCGTGCCGGATGTCGATCTCGTCATCCGCACCAGCGGCGAGCAGCGCCTCTCGGACTTCCTGCTCTGGGAAAGCGCGTATGCCGAGCTGTACTTCACGCAGCGGCACTGGCCGGATTTCGACGGAAGCGATCTTGCCGTCGCGCTTCGATCCTTCGCGAGCCGGCAGCGCCGTTTCGGCGGCCTCGCCGCCGAAGCCGCCTGAACCGCGCGCCGTGGCCGCGCCCATCCCGTGTCAGCGCCTGAGATCCGACGCCGTGCAGGGATCGAGGGTGGTGCGGGCCGCGACCGCGCCGATGGAGCCCGTGGTCTCGGGGTCCATGACGTCCGCCCGTGCCTCGCGCTGGCGCAGGGTCCCGCTTTCCACGGCACGCGAGAGGTACTGGGTCGTACCCAGCGCGACGAGGCCGAGGGTCAGGCACACCTTGATCGTCCAGGGCAGGAGCGTGCCGGGCCGCCGGGCCACGGGCTCGTCCCGCTCCTCGAGGGGATCCTCGGCCCGGGGAATGTCGATGTAACGGCTGGGAGGAAGCATGGCGGGGACGATCATCGGTCTGGCGGCCCGGTCGGGCCGATCGAGGCCTATTCTCGCCGGACACGGTTAAGAGAGCCTCATGCCGAGGCCGGCGCCGTTCATCTCCGGCTTGCCCGTTTGCGCGACGCAAGGCCTGCGGGCGCTCGTCCAGGATGGGCGCAGCCCCGGGGCCGGCGCAGAGCCAGCATTAAAAAACAAAAGGGTCGGCCTGCGTGGCAAGATCATGCCAAGGACAGGATCCGGTCAAGAAGACGTGTGCAGGCCTTGAATTCCTCGATCCCCCGTCAGGGCGGCCCTATCCTTAGGATTCTGTCAATGTGCGCCGGAACACCGACGGATCCGGGTCGGGGTGACCTGCGGCTAACCTTTACCCTTCGTTGAGATGTGCTGGGTTATCCGATGCTCATGTTGCAGGAAAGCGACAGACCTCGCGGCGTCCAGGGACTACAAGCGCGCCGGCTTTCGCCAATCCAGAACCGAGTACCCCGATGAAAAGACTGCTTCTCGCCACGACCGTCCTCGCCGGCCTGACCGCCGTCGCCTCGGCCGCCGACCTTCCGCGCCGCGCGGCTCCGCCGGTGTTCGTGCCGGTTCCCGTGTTCACCTGGACGGGCTTCTACGCCGGTTTCAACGCCGGTTACGGCTTCGACGCCTCCAGCAACAGCGCCCCGACCGTCATCGGCGTGAACAGCGCCAGCACCCTGGTCCGTCCGGGCACCACCCAGGCGATCGCCTTCGGCAACGGCCGCAGCAACGACGGCTTCGTCGGCGGTGGTCAGATCGGCTACAACTACCAGTTCACCCCGGGCTCCGGC
>NZ_LMMW01000018.1:0-31098 GCF_001422845.1 Methylobacterium sp. Leaf100
CAACACGGCTCCTCCCCGTCCAGAACACCTTGCGTCGCCGATGCGGCCCGGGGCGATGGCGAGACCGGGCCATCGACGCGGGGCGCCGTCTCCTCCCCCCGAGCCCCCCGACCCGGTTCGCCGGGGGGCCTCCCGCGTGGGAGGCGAGTGCCCGGACTGAACCACGAAATAGGAATATTGTCAAGAAATTTCGGTGCTCGAGCGGCTCCGGGCCGAACATAGCCCTCTCCCGCGGAGGCTGCCGGATTCACACCTCTCGCGGGCGGCACGGGTCCCCACACCTTCCAGGAGAGGGACAGGGAGAGGTGTACGACCTTTCCGGAGAGACCTCTCACCTCACCCCAGCCCTCTCCTTTCAGGAGAGGGGGCCTGTTGCGCTTCACGCCGACGCACGGGACCCGCTCGGCGAGCGGCCGAAATCGCCGGCTTCACCGTCGTGTGAATCCCGTAGCCCGCAGAGGGGGGAGGGTTTGTTAGGCCCCGACCAACATCGTTCCGTCGTGGCCGGCGATGCTGACGTCCCGAAGCTCTCCGGCCGGGGTGTCCGGCTCTAGCCGCACTTGGGTAAACCCCTCCGTCCGCCCCATGCCGCCGCGCTCGCTCAGCACCCGGTGGGTGCGCCCGACCTGCGCCGCGAGATGCGCCGCCAGGGCCGTTTCCCCGGCCGCGCGCAACCGCGCGGCGCGCGCGCGGACGACATCCCCCGGCACCGGCGGCATCCGCGCCGCCGGGGTCCCGGGGCGCGGCGAGTACGGGAAGACGTGAAGATGGGTCAGACCGCATTCGACCACGAGGTCGAGGGAGCGGACGAACTGCGCCTCCGTCTCGGTCGGGAACCCCGCGATGAGGTCGGCCCCGAACACCACCTCCGGCCGCAGGCGGCGTACCTCGGCGCAGAAGCGGATCGCGTCGGCGCGGGTGTGGCGGCGCTTCATCCGCTTGAGGACGAGGTCGTCGCCGGCCTGGAGCGAGAGGTGGAGATGCGGCATCAGCCGCGCCGCGCCGGCGATGGCATCCATGAGGGCGTCGTCGGCCTCGATGGAATCGATGGAGGACAGGCGCAGGCGGGCGAGGTCGGGCACGCCGGACAGGATCGCCTGCGTCAGGCGTCCGAGGCTCGATGTGTCCGAAAGATCGCGGCCGTAGGCGGTGAGATCGACGCCCGTGAGCACCACTTCCCGCCCGCCATGGTCGACGATGCGGCGGACCTGATCGACCACGTCCGCCTGCGCGACGGAGCGCGAGTTGCCGCGCCCGAACGGGATGACGCAGAACGTGCAGCGGTGGTCGCAGCCGTTCTGCACGGGCACGAAGGCGCGGGTCTGCCCCGCGATGGCGGCGATCCGGGTGGGCGCGACCGTGCGCACGGCCATGATGTCGTCCACCGCATTGCGGTCGGGGGGGACGCGGGAAGGCGCCCAGGTCTCCATCCGGCCCTTCGCGTCGTTGCCGACGAGGCGGGCGACCTCCGGCATGGCGGCGTAGAGGGCGGTCTCCACCTGCGCGCCGCAGCCGGTGACGACGATGCGGGCCGCCGGCCGGTCGCGGGCGATCCGGCGGATGGCCTTGCGCGCCTGGCGCCCGGCCTCCTGCGTCACCGCGCAGGTGTTGACGATGACGAGGTCGTCCGCCGCATGGGGGCCGGCATGGCCGCGCATCACCTCCGCCTCGACGGTGTTGAGCCGGCAGCCGAAGGTGAGGGTCTCGACCGCCATTCTAGGCGGCCCCGGCGAACAGGGCGGGATCGAAGGTGCCGTCCCATTCCAGCGCCACGGGGCCGGTCATGAGCACGTGGTCGTCGGCGCGCCACTCGATGACGAGGTCGCCGCCGGGCAGGTGCACGGTGGCGCCCCGGCCGATCATGCGCAGGCGCGCGGCCGCCACCACGGTGGCGCAGGCGGCGGTGCCGCAGGCCAGGGTCAGGCCGGCGCCGCGCTCCCACACCCGCAGGACGATGGTGTCGGGGCCGGTCACCCGGGCGAGCGAGATGTTGGCGCGGTCGGGAAAGACGGGATGGTTCTCCAGCATCGGGCCGATGCGGGCGAGGTCGTAGGTCGCGGGGTCGCGGTCCACGAAGAAGATCGCGTGCGGGTTGCCCATGTTGACCACCGCCGGCGAGTGCAGCACCGGCGCGTCGATGGGGCCGACCTGGAGTTCGATGCGCCGCGTGTCCTGGAACGGTTCGGCGAGCGGGATCTCGTCCCACTTCAGCTTGGGCCGGCCCATGTCGACGGTGAAGGCGCGCTCGGCCATGCGCTTGACGCTCACGAGGCCGCCCCGCGTCTCCAGGGTGAGGCGCCCGCTCTCGGCCGGCCGCGCCATGGCGGGGTCGTCGAGCATGGCGTAGGCGACGCAGCGGGTGCCGTTGCCGCAGGCGCCCGCTTCCGATCCGTCGGTGTTGTAGATGCGCAGGGCCGCGTCGGTGCCGGGGGTGCGCGCGTCGTGGATCACCATGAGCTGGTCGAAGGCGGAGGCCGGGTGCCTCGCGATGGCCCGGACGTCGCCGGCCGCGACCGTGAGGTCCGACCCGCGCAGGTCCAGCACCACGATGGCGTTGCCGGCGCCGTTCATCTTCAGGAACCGTCGATGGGCGAGTGCGCTCATGTCTCTTCGGATGATTGTCTCGGTGGAAGGGCCCGGGCCCCGCATATAGGCGAAAGCCCGGGGCCGCGCACGCGGGGCCGCCGGGGGGCTGCGTTGCAGAAGCGCCGCGCCCGGTCACGTTCGTGCGCGCGGACACGCGATGCGCCTCGCGGGGGGCGGGCTTCGTCACTACGTTGGCGACCACTGCCCCCGGCTTCCCCGGGAGGCCGCCGATCCTCCGGAGCGCCGCCGTGATTCGCTTTCGCCTGACGCTCCTTGCCGGATGCCTCGCGGCCGGCCTCGCCCACGCTCAGGAAGCGGTGCCGCCGGCCGTCGCCACCCCCCTGCCCACCACCACGACGCCCGGCCCGGCCGGCCCGGGCACGCCCGACGTGCCTGTCCCCGCCCAGGCGGGCGCCGCCCCGGCCGCGCCCCCCACGGCCGCGCCGCGAAAGACCCTTGTGGAGACGCCCGGCGACGCCAACGACGTCGATGCGGTGTCCCTGCCGCCCAAACCCGCCGCGATCCTGTCGGGACGCGCCAAATGGGAGGAGGCGGTGCCGAGCCTGAAGGCCGCGTTCCAGCGCATCGAGGCGGATCTCGCCAAGGCCGGCATCACGCCCACGGGCCGGCCCATCGCGGTCTTCGCCAAGACGGACGACGACGGCTTCCAGTACGAGGCGATGATCCCCATCGCGGCGATGCCGGACCCGAAGCCCGCCGAGGCCGACGGCCTGCGGTTCGGAACCACCCCGAGCGGCAAGGCCCTGCGCTTCCCGCACCGGGGTTCCTACGACGAGATCGACGGCACCTACGAGACGCTCACCGCCTACCTCGACGCCAAGGACGTGGTGGTGCAGGACCGCTTCATCGAGGAATACGTCACCGACCTCAACGACAAGGCCGACGAGAAGCTCGACGTGAACATCTACGCGCTGCCGAAGCCGTAGGATTTCGCCGGGGCCGGCGCCCCGCGCGGCGCCTCGGTCGCGCGGCCGCCGTCCAGGTGGATCACCCGATCGGCTGCGTCGAAGTAGCGGTCGTCGTGGCTGATCACCACCAGGGTGCGGCCCTGGCGCTTCAGGGCGGGCAGCAATTCGGCGTAGAACAGACGCCGGAAGGTCGGGTCCTGCTCGGCCGCCCACTCGTCGAGGACGAGGACCGGGCGTCCTTCGAGGGCGGCCTGGATCAGGGCGAGGCGCTTGCGCTGCCCCGCCGACAGGTCCGTGGTCGAGAAGGCGCCGTCGCGGATCGCGACCTTGCGGGCCAGATCGAGGGTCTCGAGAAGTGCCTGGCCCGCCTCCGGGCCGATGGCGGCGGGCATCACCAGATCGTCGAACAGGGTGTAGTCGAAGAACACCGCCGAGAAGTGCTGGCGGTAGGCGTCGCGGGTCTCCGCCGTCACCGGCACGCCATCGAGGCGGAGCGTGCCGGTCTGCGGCGGGTAGAGGCCGAGGATCAGCTTGATCAGGGTGGTCTTGCCCGAGCCGTTCTCGCCGACGATGAACAGGATCTCGCCCCGCCGGATGGTCAGGTCGAGGGGTCCGAGGGTGAAGGCCGGCCCGTCGTCCACAGATGGGAAGGTGTGGCTGACGCCCCGCAATTCGATGGTGTCAATGGCGTCCGCTACGGGCGGGACGGCCGGCGTGAGGAGATCGGGCTCGGCGGCGTCGCTGTCCGCCGAGAACGCGGCGATGCGTCCATAGGCGACCTCGGCGCGGCCGATCTCGGGCAGGCAGGCGAGGATATAGCTCACCGGCGTCTCCACGTAGAGCAGCACCAGCACGAAGCCCGACAGGACGGAACTGTCGATCCCGATGGCGGCCTTGTAGGCGATGATGGCCGCGATGGTGGCGAACAGGGCGAGCTTCTTCGTGAGGAAGGAGAACTCGAACAGCGTCTGCGTTGCCCAGGCGTTGCGCCTCAGATCCTCGATGCAGCCGGCCAGGGCCACGTTGCGCACGCGCAGGCGGCGCACCTTGTTGAGGCGCAACTCCCGGCACCCCTCCGTGAGGGTCTGATAGTGCTTCTGCTGGGTCTCCACGAGGGTCCGGCGCGTTCGGAAATGAACCATCGCCCGGCGGCGCAGGACCGCCTCGCCGTAGCTGCCGAGGCCGAAGCCGACGAGGGTGATCGCGAACAGGGTCGGTGAGAGATAGAGCAGGTAGGCGAGGCAGCCGGTCAGCACGCCGATCTGGATGATCAGGCCCGACAGGAGCCCGATGACCCGCGAGAGGGTGCCGGCGTCCTCGTTCAGGGAGGCGAGGATGCGGTGGCGGCCGAGCCGTTCGATGCGGGAGAGCGGCGCGGTCAGGATCAGGTCCGCGAGATCCCGGTTCAGGGTCGCGTTGATGCGCCCGCCCGCCAGGCTGCTGCCGAGCCCGGAGACGAGGGACCCGCCGACGCCGAGGACGACGAGGCCGAGGAAGATCGCCAGAAAATTCTCCGGCAGGCCGCCCTCGGCGTGGATCGCCGTGTTGACCTGGGCCAGGACCGCCGCTGTCGCCAGCCCGCTCGCCGCGCCGATGACCGAGGAGACCGCGACGAGCGGCCAGAGGGGGCGCAGGAGCCGCACCGCATCCTGTCCGAGCCGCCCCAAACGTGCACGCGCCTCCGCCATCGACATCCTCTCGGACCAGCCGAGGCAGAGGTGCCCCGCCCACGCCTTGTTCGGCCACTCGTCGATGCAGACCGGCGTGTGACCCCGGATCTACGGACCACGGAAGCATCGGGCCGGGCTCATTGCATCCTGGCGTTGCGGTGACAAGGCGCCTGGGGCGATCGGGGAAGGAATACCTTACAGCAGGCCGAGTTGCGCGGGTGCCGGCCCGGCCGGGCCGCCCTCCAGGGCGAGGAGGAAACGCTTGGTCTCGACACCGCCGGTGAAGCCCGTCAGGGCCCCGCTGGCGCCGATCACCCGGTGGCAGGGCACCACGATGGGCAGCGGGTTGGCGCCGTTGGCCGCACCCACGGCGCGGCTCGCGCTCGGGCGCCCGATCCGGCGGGCGAGTTCGCCGTAGGAAATCGTCTCGCCCGGCGGGATTTCCGTGAGGGCCTGCCAGACCGTCAACTGGAACGGCGTTCCGCGCGGCGCCAGTGCGAGGTCGAACCGGGTCAGCCGACCGTCGAAATAGGCCGTGAGCTGCGCCCTCGCTTCGGCGAAGGCCGCGTCGTTCCGGTGCCAGTCCGCGCCCGGCGTCACGGCGCCCTTGCCGCTCGGAAAGCCGATGCAGGCCAACCCGTCATCGGTTCCCCCGAGGAGAAGCGGGCCGATGGGGCTGGCGAGCATCGTGTAGGCTGTCTGGCGCATGGCAGAGCCTACCATGCGCCGATCGGGACGCATCTCCGCGACCCACGAGACGGACGACGGCCCTACTCCGCCGCCTCGCCGTACGCCTCCACCGGTGGGCACGAGCACACGAGGTTGCGGTCGCCATAGGCGTTGTCGACCCGGTTGATGGGCGGCCAGTACTTGTCCATCCCGAGGCTGCCGGTGGGAAAGCACGCGGCTTCGCGGGAATAGGGCCGCTCCCACGGGCCGATGAGGTCCCGCACCGTGTGGGGGGCGTGCTTGAGGGGGGTGTCGGCCCGGTCGATCCGGCCCTCCTCGATGGCGCGGATCTCCTCGCGGATCGCCAGCATGGCGTCGCAGAAGCGGTCGATCTCGCCCTTGGTCTCGGATTCCGTGGGCTCGATCATCAGGGTGCCGGCCACGGGCCAGCTCATGGTCGGCGGGTGGAAGCCGCAATCGATGAGGCGCTTGGCGACGTCCTCGACGGTGACGCCGGCGCTCTTCTGGAACGGGCGCAAATCGATGATGCACTCGTGCGCCACGCGGCCGTGCGCGCCGGAATAGAGCACCGGGTAGGCGTCGCCGAGCCGGGCGGCGATGTAGTTCGCGTTGAGGATGGCGATGCGGGTGGCCTGCGTCAGGCCGCGCCCGCCCATGAGCAGGCAGTAGCTCCACGAGATCGGCAGGATCGAGGCCGAGCCGTAGGGGGCCGCCGACACCGTCCCCTCCCCGCCGGTCTCGGGATGCCCCGGCAGGAACGGCACGAGGTGCGCCTTGACGCCGATGGGGCCCATGCCGGGGCCGCCGCCGCCATGCGGGATGCAGAAGGTCTTGTGCAGGTTGAGGTGGCTGACGTCGGCGCCGATGTCGCCGGGGCGCGCGAGGCCCACCATGGCGTTGAGGTTGGCCCCGTCGAGGTACACCTGGCCCCCGTGGAAATGCACGATGGCGCAGAGTTCGCGCACCCTGGCCTCGAACACCCCGTGGGTCGACGGATAGGTGATCATGCAGGCCGCGAGCTTGTCGGAGTGCAGCTCGGCCTTCTTCCGGAAATCCTCGACGTCGATGTTGCCCTTGGCGTCCGCGCCCACCACCACGACGCTCATGCCGCACATCTGCGCCGAGGCCGGGTTGGTGCCGTGGGCCGAGGACGGGATGAGGCATACGGTGCGGTGTCCGTCCCCCCGCGACAGGTGATAGGCGCGGATGGCGAGCAGCCCCGCATACTCGCCCTGCGCGCCGGAATTCGGCTGCATCGAGATCGCGTCGTAGCCGGTGATGGCGCAGAGTTTTTGCGAGAAGTCGGCCAGGAGTTCGTGATAGCCGGCGGCCTGATCCGCCGGCACGAAGGGGTGGATCTCGGAAAACTCCGGCCAGGAGATCGGCAGCATCTCGGCGGTGGCGTTGAGCTTCATGGTGCAGGAGCCGAGCGGGATCATGGCCCGGTCGAGGGCGAGATCCCGGTCGCTGAGGCGGCGCATGTAGCGCGTCATCTCGCTCTCGGCCCGGTTCATGTGGAAGATCGGGTGGGTGAGGTATTGGGAGGTGCGGATCGACCCGTCCGGCAGGCGCGGGTCGGGCCAGGCCTCGTCGTAGGCGAGGTGGTCGCCGCCGAAGGCGCGCCATACGGCCTGGACGATGTCGGGGCGGGTCCGCTCGTCGACGGTGATGCCGATGCGGTCGGTGCCGACCTTGCGCAGGTTGATGCCGTTGGCCACCGCATTCGCCAGGATCAGGCCCTGGAACGCGCCGACCCGCACGGTGACCGTGTCGAAGAACGTCTTGGATTCCATCGCGAAGCCCAGGCTCTCCAGCCCCTGCGCCACCCGCACGGCGTCGCGGTGGACCCGGGCCGCGATGGCCTTCAGGCCGCGGGGGCCGTGGAACACGGCGTACATGCCGGCGATGACCGCGAGCAGCACCTGTGCGGTGCAGATGTTCGAGGTCGCCTTCTCGCGGCGGATGTGCTGCTCGCGGGTCTGGAGGGCGAGGCGATAGGCGCGGTTGCCGCGCGCATCCACCGAGACGCCGACGAGGCGTCCCGGCAGGGTGCGCTTGTGGGCGTCGCGGGTGGCGAGGTAGGCGGCGTGCGGGCCGCCATAGCCCATGGGCACGCCGTAGCGCTGCATCGAGCCCACCGCGATGTCGGCGCCCATCTCGCCGGGGGGCTTCAGGAGCGTGAGCGCCAGGGGGTCTGCGGCCATCACCGCCACGGCGCCGGCCGCGTGCAGGCGCGTGATGATCTCCGAAACGTCCTGGATGGCGCCGCAGACGCCGGGATACTGAAAGATCGCCCCGAACACCGCTGCCGGATCGAGGTCGGTCGCCGGATCGCCGACCACGATGCTCCAGCCCAGCGGCGCGGCGCGGGTCCGCAGCACCGCGATGGTCTGGGGCAGGCACTCGGCATCGACGAAGAACGCGGTCTGCCCGTTGGTGGCGATGCGGGCGGCCATGCCCATGGCCTCGGCCGCCGCCGTGGCCTCGTCGAGGAGCGAGGCGTTGGCGATGTCGAGGCCGGTGAGGTCGCAGACCAGGGTCTGGAAGTTCAGGAGCGCTTCGAGGCGTCCCTGGCTGATCTCCGGCTGGTAGGGCGAGTAGGCCGTGTACCAGGCCGGGTTCTCGAAGATGTTGCGCTGGATCACCGGCGGCATCGTCGTGCCGTGATAGCCCTGCCCGATGAGCGAGACGAGGAGCCGGTTCTTGTCGGCGATGCCGCGCATGTGCTCGAGCACCCGGCGCTCGGTCATCGACACCCCGAAATCGAGGCGCTCGGCCTGGCGGATGCTGGCCGGCAGGGTCTCGTCCACGAGAGCGTGCAGGGTCTCGGCCCCCACCACGGCGAGCATGGCCTCGATCTCGTGCGTCGTCGGGCCGATGTGGCGGCGATTGGCGAAATCGTAGGGGTCGTAGCGGTCGTTGTTCATGGCGGGACCTCGGAGGTTTGAAGGAGTGGCCGCTACTTCGGGAAGGCCGCGTAGGCGGCCTCGTCCATCAGATCGTCGAGGGCGGCGGGGTCGTCGAGGCGGATGCGGTAGAGCCAGCCGGCTCCCTGCGGATCGCTGCCGACGCTCGACGGATCGGCGACCGCCGCCTCGTTGACCTCCGTGACCTCGCCCGAGACGGGCGCGTAGACGTCGGACGCCGCCTTGACGGATTCCACCACCGCCGCCGCCTCGCCCTTCACCAGGCGGGCGCCGACCTTCGGCAGTTCGATGAAGACGAGGTCGCCGAGCTGCTCGGCCGCATGGGTGGTGATGCCCACCGTGGCGACATCGCCCTCGCGGGCCAGCCATTCGTGCTCGTCGGTGAATCGCAGCATGGGTCACTCCTGGGGACAGGTCGGGAAGTCGGGGCTCGGGACGAGTCTGGGGTTCAGGCGCGGGGGGTCAGGCGCGCTTGAAGCCGGCCGGAACGAAGGGCAGGCCGTTCACCACCATGGGCAGACGCCGGCCGCGCACCTCGGCGAAGACGCGGGTGCCGGGCCGGGTCAGCGCGGCCGGCAGGTAGCCCATGGCGACGGGGGCCTGCAGGCTCGGCCCGAAGCCACCGGAGGTGACGTGCCCGATGGCGTCGCCCGCCACCTCTCCGGCGAACAGGGGAGCGCCGGCCCGCACGGGCGCGGCGCCCTCGGTGCGCAGGCCGACGCGCTTGCGCGACGGACCGTCGGCGAGGGCCGCGAGGATGCGCGCCGCACCGGGAAAGCCCCCCTCCCGCGCGCCGCCCCTCCGGCGCACGGCGGGGATCGCCCAACCGAGGCCGGCCTCGACGGGGTCGGTGCCGGCGTCGATGTCCGCCCCGTGCAGGCACAGACCGGCTTCGAGGCGCAGGGAATCGCGGGCGCCGAGCCCGATGGGCCGGACGGTCCCGTCGGCGAGCAGGGCCTCGGCGAGGGCCTCGGCCCGGTCCTCGGGCACGGAGAGTTCGAACCCGTCCTCGCCGGTGTAGCCCGAGCGGGTGACGAGGGCGGACGTACCGGCGAGATCGACGGCCCGGACATCCATGAACCGCAGGGCCGCGACCTCGGGGGCGAGGCGTGCCAGGGCGGCCTCCGCCCCCGGTCCCTGCAGGGCGAGGAGGGCGCGGGGCAGCACCGCGATCTCGCAGATGCCGGTGAGATGGGCGCGCAGATACGCCTCGTCGGCGACCTTGTTCGCCGCGTTCACGACGAGGAGGAGGCTGTCACCGCACTGGGCGACCATCAGGTCGTCGCGAATGCCGCCGGATTCGTCGAGCAGGAGGCCGTAGCGCTGGCGGCCGGGACGCAGCCCGAGCACGTCGATGGGCAGCAGGGCTTCGAGGGCGCGGGCCACATCCGTGAGACTGCCCGAACGGGGGATGAGCTGGATCTGCCCCATATGCGACACGTCGAACAGCCCGGCGTGGGCGCGCGTGTGCAGGTGTTCCTTGAGGAGGCCGTCCGGGTACTGCACCGGCATGGCATAGCCGGCGAACGGCACCATCCGGGCGCCGTGGCGCAGATGCAGGGCGTGAAGCGGCGTGCGAAGGGCGTCGAACGGCATCGGGATTCCCACGACAGAACGGTTCCGGACCCTCGGTCGAGTGGTCCGGTTGCCCCCATCTGTCGCGGTTACCTGAGAGCTTCTCCCGTGCGCGGACGGCACGACGCGGGATTTCTCCTTCGGTGGACGCCGTCAGGCGCCTCTCTCCAGATTGTCGAAACGATACGGTGATTGTGCCTGAGAGTTTCCGGGGGTGGTTGCTCCGTCGGCGCCATGATCGAAATGCTTCGCACACGAAGTGCTTCGACCTGGGCTCTCCCGTATCGCCATTGCTGACGAGGGCAAGGTTACATGCCGTGCCGGGCCGCGCAAGCCGGGGCCTGACAAACCCGGAGCTTTCGTCACAGCCTGGAACCGGTCCGAATCCTCGGCGATTCCCGCTTCATGACCATCGCATCCGGACACGACCTCGCCGGCCCCCGCCCCTCGCGACGCCGCTCCACGGACCTCCCGGCCGATCCGGGCCTGGGCGAGAAGGCCTTGGAGATCCACCGGCGCCTGTGCCCGGTCTACGCGTGCCCGATCCCCTACTTCCACAGCCTCGACCCGCTGAGCGAGCTCGTCTCGTCACTCCTGTCGCATCGGACCCGGAACGCCGATTCGGGCCGGGCCTTCAAGGCGCTGCGGGCGCGCTACCCCGACTGGGCCGCGATGCTGGCGGCCCCCGTGTCCGAGATCGAGGCGACCATCGCCGGCGTGACCTGGCCCGAACTCAAGGCTCCGCGCATCCAGGCCATCCTGCGCGCCGTACAGGAGCGGCACGGTGCCCTGTCCCTCGACTTCCTGGCGGAGATGGGTGTCGACGCGGCGCGCGCTTGGCTCGAAGCGATTCCTGGAATCGGCCCGAAGACCAGTGCCGCCGTGCTGTCGTTCAGCGTCCTGCGGATGCCGGCGCTCCCGGTGGACAGCCACCATCACCGCGTCGCCCAGCGCACGGGCCTGATCGGCGCGGCGATCGATGTCGGCCCGTCGCACCCGATCCTGCGGGCGCAGCTGCCGGCCGATTGGAGCGCCCAGGACCTCTACGACAACCACGAGATCCTGATGCTGCACGGTCAGGCGGTCTGCCACCACCGGAGTCCGGCCTGCGGGCGTTGCGTCCTCCTCGATCTCTGCCCCACGGGGCAGGCACGGCAGGGCAAGACGACGGCCGCTTGACCGGCCCCGACGCGGCGTTCAGAAACCGCCCCTTGGCGTCCTCGCACGACGGCGCCCTTCCGACAGGACGGCACGTGAAGGACCCCGCGCGATGACCGCGTTCAAGGAGCTTGTGTTCTCGGGCGTCCAGCCCACGGGGAACCTGCATCTCGGCAACTATCTCGGCGCCATCAAGCGCTTCGTGGAGATGCAGGCACGCGACGCGCAGTGCCTCTACTGCGTCGTCGACATGCACGCGATCACCCTGTGGCAGGACCCGGCCGCCCTGAAGGGGCAGATCCGCGAGGTCACCGCAGCGTTCCTCGCCGCCGGCATCGACCCGAAGCGGAGCATCGTCTTCAACCAGTCGCAGGTGCCCCAGCACGCCGAGCTCGCGTGGATCTTCAACTGCGTCGCGCGGCTCGGCTGGCTCAACCGCATGACCCAGTTCAAGGACAAGGCCGGCAAGGACCGCGAGAACGCGTCGATCGGGCTCTACGCCTACCCTGTGCTCATGGCCGCCGACATCCTGGCCTACCGCGCCACCCACGTGCCCGTGGGCGAGGACCAGAAGCAGCACCTCGAACTCACCCGCGACATCGCGCAGAAGTTCAACAACGACTTTTCGGAGTCGATCTCGGCCCATGGCCACGATGCGGGCGAAGGCTTCTTTCCCGTCACCGAGCCGCTCATCGGCGGGCCGGCCGCCCGCGTCATGAGCCTGCGCGACGGAACGAAGAAGATGTCGAAGTCGGACGCCTCCGACAATTCGCGCATCAACCTCACGGACGACGCCGATTCCATCGCCGCCAAGGTGCGCAAGGCGAAGACCGACCCGGACGCCCTCCCCTCCGAAGTGGCGGGGCTCGCCGGGCGGCCCGAGGCCGACAACCTCGTGGGCATCTTCGCCGCCCTCAAGGACGTGTCGCGGGAGGATGTGCTGCGCGATTACGGCGGCGCCCAGTTCTCCCAGTTCAAGGGCGCGCTGGTCGAACTCGCGGTGGAGACCCTGGCGCCGCTGGGGTCCGAGATGAAGCGTCTGGTCTCCGATCCGGCCGAGATCGACGCGGTCCTGGCCGACGGGGCCGAGCGCGCCGAGGCCATCGCGGCCCCGACCCTCGACGCGGTGAAGGACATCGTCGGCTTCGTCCGCCGCGGCCCGCGCCTGCGGATGGTCTGACGCCGCCGCCCTGCCACGGTGTGGCAGGGGCGACGGGTTGGACACGATGCGACGTGCGGCGCTTACTCCGGCTCCGATGGCGGCTTGTTGACGGCGACGCACATCTTCACCGCCTCTTCGAGCTTGATGTCGCGCGGGTTGCCGATGTTCGCCGTCTCCTCCAGGCACTTGATGAAGTAGTTGCGGTCGAGATCCGGCGAAAGGCTCGTGAACGCCTTGCCCATGCGGGTGGCGAAATCGATCTTCTCGTCCGTCGTCGCGCGCGGCCAGCGGGCGACCTTATCGTCCATGGTCAACTTCGCCGCCTGTGCACCGGTGGCCATGCACAGGGTGAAACATAAGAGTATCTTGATAGACGCGCGCATGACGGAACCTGTGTTGCGATCGGTTACAGGCGTGATGGTAGCGCGCGGGACGTCCGAGAAAAGAAAAAGGCGGCCCGAAAGGCCGCCTTTTCTCGTTTCATCAGCTTAGAAAGCTCTCAAGCCAACCCGAAGGCCGGCGACTTACGCCGCGTCGACGACCTGGGCCGGACCGGAATCCTTGCCGCGGGCTTCGACGTCGCGATCGACGAACTCGATGACGGCGAGCGGAGCGTTGTCGCCGTAGCGGAAGCCGGCCTTCATGATGCGGCAATAGCCGCCCGGACGGGCGTTGTAGCGCGGGCCGATGACGGCGAAGAGCTTGCGGACCATGTCGTGGTCGCGGATCTGCGACATAGCGAGGCGACGCGCGTGCAGCGAGTCGGTCTTGCCGAGCGTGATCAGCTTCTCGATGACCGGACGCAGATCTTTCGCCTTGGGCAAAGTGGTGATGATCTGCTCGTGCTTGATCAGCGCGGCGGACATGTTGGCGAACATCGCCTTGCGGTGCTCGGTGGTGCGGTTGAAGCGACGACCGCGAAATCCATGACGCATGATGGCTGGTCCTTATGTGATGGCCGCCGTGCCACGGTACGGCCAAGCGCCCCATGAGCGGGGCTGTTCATTCCGCATGACCCCGCGGCGGGATTCCTGGCGCTGTGTCATCCCGGGGCGCCGAAGGCGAACCCGGGATCCAGACACTCCGTTGCCAATCCAGTCGGCACCGTCGGCGGTTCTGGATTCCGGGCTCTGCTGCGCAGCCCCGGAATGACAGCGCGTGTCGGCTAATAGTGCTCTTCGAAGCGCTTGGCGAGGTCTTCGATGTTCTCCGGCGGCCAGCCGGGGATGTCCATGCCGAGGTGAAGGCCCATGGCGGCGAGCACTTCCTTGATCTCGTTGAGCGACTTGCGGCCGAAGTTCGGGGTGCGCAGCATCTCGCCCTCGGACTTCTGGATCAGGTCGCCGATGTAGACGATGTTGTCGTTCTTCAGGCAGTTCGCCGAACGCACCGACAGCTCGAGCTCGTCGACCTTCTTGAGCAGGGCCGGGTTGAAGGGGAGCTGCGGCGCGAGCGGCTGCGCCTCTTCCTTGCGGGGCTCCTCGAAGTTCACGAACACCTGGAGCTGGTCCTGGATGATGCGTGCGGCGTAGGCCAGCGCGTCCTCGGGCGTCACCGCGCCGTTGGTCTCGATGGTCATCGTCAGCTTGTCCTTGTCGAGATCCTGGCCCTCGCGGGTGGTCTCGATGCGGTAGCTGACCTTGGTCACGGGCGAGAACAGGGCGTCCACGGGGATCAGCCCGATGGGTGCGTCCTCGGGACGGTTGCGCTCGGCCGGGACGTAGCCCTTGCCGGTGGCGACGGTGAACTCCATCCGAATCTCGGCGCCGTCGTCGAGGGTGCAGATGACGAGGTCGGGGTTGAGGATCTGGACGTCGCCGACCGTGCCGATGTCGCCAGCGGTGACGAGGCCGGGGCCGGTCTTGCGCAGGGTCAGGCGCTTCGGAGCCTCGGTCTGCGAGCGGATGGCGATGGTCTTGATGTTGAGGACGATGTCGGTGACATCCTCGCGCACGCCGGGGATCGACGAGAACTCATGCAGCACGCCGTCGATCTGCACCGAGGTCACGGCCGCGCCCTGAAGCGATGACAGCAGCACGCGGCGGAGCGAGTTGCCCAGCGTCGTGCCGAAACCACGCTCGAGCGGCTCGGCCACGACGGTGGCGACCCGCTTGGGGTCGTGACCGGTCGAGACCTGGAGCTTGTTCGGCTTGATGAGCTCTTGCCAGTTCTTCTGAATGACCACGATGCTACCTCTCGCGACGATCGGCGCGGCCCACACGGGCGGTCCACGCTCGGGTTTCGGTGCTGCGCCTCAGCGCCGAAACCCCTTGAAAATGATGGCGCTCACCGCTTTCGCAGCGAACGGATTCAGTGTGCCGCGACCCAGAGTTCGGGGACGAAGCTGTAAGCGGCCCCGTCCCGGGCGACGTAGCCCAGGGCCGGGAATTCGAGATGGGCGCCGGCGATGAAGGTCCGGTCGGTGGCGACCTCGTCGAGGATGCGGCGGCGCACCTGGCGCGCTGCGTCCGCGTCGACGTCGAACACCATCCCGGCGTCCGGACGCTTGAACTGGATCGCCGGCAGGTGGACGATGTCGGCCCACATCAGGAGTGCGTGGTCGCCTGACACGATCCGATAGCCGGAATGACCCGGCGTGTGGCCGGGCAACGGGACCATGGTGATCCCGGGCGCGACCTCGCCCCCGGTCACGGTCCGCAGCCGACCCGCGTAAGGGGATGTCGCCTTGGCGGCGTTCTCGAAATAGGCCTTGGCCCCTTCCGGCGCACGGGACAGGGCACCCTCGTCGAGCCAGTGCGCCGACTCGTCGGCGTGCACGACAAGTTCTGCATTGACGAACGCCGCCGAGCCATCAGCGGTGACGAGACCGCCGGCATGGTCGGGGTGCAGGTGGGTGAGCAGCACCGTGCCGACATCCTCGGCCCGGACACCCGCGGCGGCCAGGGCCGCCGGGACACGCCCGAGGGTATCGCCCCCGAATCGACCCATGCCCGTATCGATGAGGATCGGCGCCCGGCCCGGCCCGGTGATGAGAAACGCGTTGAGGGTGATGCGAGGATCGCGCGCGCGAAAGCCGGCCGCCTGAAGCGAGCCGGCCTCATCCGTATCGATCCCGACGACGAGGTCGAGCGACCCGGGCAGGTAGCCGTCATTAAGAACCGTGACCGTGAGATCACCCAAGGTCCACCGCAGCACACCGGGAAGCGGACTCGAACCGTTCGACACGCACGTCTCCGTCACACACCTAAAATGCCGGCCGGGGCGGAGTCCTTTCGGACCGGCCCGGCCGGTTTTCGTCAGTCTTAGACGCGCCGACGCTTGCGGGGGCGGCAGCCGTTGTGCGGGATCGACGTGACGTCGCGGATGGAGGTCACGGTGAAGCCGGCGGCCTGAAGCGCGCGCAGGGCGGATTCACGGCCGGAGCCGGGACCGGACACCTCGACTTCGAGGGTGCGCATGCCGTGTTCGGCGGCCTTGCGGGCCGCGTCCTCGGCGGCGACCTGGGCCGCGTACGGGGTCGACTTGCGCGAGCCCTTGAAGCCCATGGCGCCAGCGGACGACCACGAGATGGTGTTGCCCTGGGCGTCGGTGATGGTGATCATCGTGTTGTTGAACGACGCGTTCACATGCGCGACGCCCGAGACGATGTTCTTGCGTTCGCGGCGACGAACGCGGGTTGTTTCCTTGGCCATCTTGGTTCTCGTCCTTCAAACGCGCCCGTCATACCAGGCGCTCGGGATTCTCTGGGAGTTGGCGGCGCGGGCGTGGAAGACCGTACCAACACACCGGGCCTCCGTGAGGGGTACCCGGATCGACGTTCGGGAGGCCGAGCGAACCACGGCCTCCCGAAATGCGAAAGCTTACTTCTTCTTGCCGGCGATGGGCTTGGACTTGCCCTTGCGGGTACGGGCGTTGGTGTGCGTGCGCTGGCCGCGGACGGGCAGGTTGCGGCGGTGGCGCAGGCCACGGTAGCAGCCCAGATCCATCAGGCGCTTGATGTTCATCGAGACTTCGCGGCGGAGGTCGCCCTCGACGAGATAATCGCGATCGATGGTCTCGCGGATCGACAGAACCTCGGCGTCGGTGAGCTGGTTCACACGGCGCTCGGCCGGGATGCCGACCTTCTCCGTGATCTCTTCCGCCTTCTTCGAACCGATGCCGTGGATGTACTGAAGCGCGATGACGACGCGCTTGTTGGTCGGGATGTTAACGCCAGCGATACGAGCCAAGGTCTTCTCCATCTGGGCAGCGGACCCAATCGGTCCGGCCCGGGTTATCGTGATACGCGTCCGGTGGAGACCGGCCCCTGCGTACCGTCCAGAACGACAAAGCGGCCCGCGGCAACCTCTGGCGAGGCGGCCCGGACCCAATCCGTGTGAACGAAGACCGGCCCACTAGCGCGGGCCGGTCCCCCTGTCAACTCGATGGTAACAAATCCAGCCGCTCAGGACGCCGTCGTTTCGACTCAGGACGCCGTCGTTTCGACATGGCGCTCCAGGGTCGCCATGAGATCCCCGGTGACCTCGTCGACCGGTTTCATGCCGTCGAGGGTCTCCAGCATACCGAGGCTGGCGTAATAGGCGGAGAGCGGCGCGGTAAGCTCGCGATAGGCTTCGAAGCGCGTCTTGAACACCTCGGGCGTGTCGTCCTTGCGTACGGGTTCGCCGCGGGCGGCGGTCTCGGAGGCGCGCTTGGCGATGCGTCCGATCAAGGCGTCCTCGTCCACGGCGAACTCGACCACGGTGTCGAGGGCGAGGTTCTTCTTCTCGAGCATCCGGTCGAGGGCGGCGGCCTGCGCGACCGTCCGGGGGAAACCGTCGAGGATGAAGCCGTTGCGCGCGTCCGCTTCCTCGATCCGGTCGGCGACGATACCGACGACGACGGCGTCGGGAACGAGCCCGCCGCTTTCCATGATCGCCTTGGCCTCGAGGCCCACGGGCGTACCGGCGGCCACCGCCGCCCGCAGCATATCCCCGGTGGACAGCTGCGGAATGCCGAACCGCTCGACGATGCGCGCCGACTGCGTTCCCTTACCAGCTCCCGGCGGTCCGAGCAGAATGATCCGCATGGCGTCGTTTCCTCAGGTCCGTTCTTCTTGAAGGGCGGCGCCCTCGAAAAGGGAACGCCGTCGCTGATAGGCTCGCCCGATGGGTGCTCAGCGGCGCCGCGTGGCGCCCCGCAGCTTGGCCTTCTTGACGAGGCCTTCGTATTGGTGGGCCATCAGGTGACCGTGGATCTGCGCCACCGTATCCATCGTCACCGAGACGACGATGAGGAGCGACGTGCCGCCGAACCCGATGCTGGCCGAAGAGTACGACGCCAGGATTTCGGGCACCAGACAGACGAAGGTCAAATACAGGGCGCCGATGAGGGTGATGCGCGTGAGGACCTTGTCGATGAAGGCCGCGGTACGCTCGCCCGGCCGGATTCCGGGAATGAAGCCGCCGTGCTTCTTCAGGTTGTCCGCCGTCTCCTCGGGGTTGAACACCACCGCGGTATAGAAGAACGCGAAGAAGATGATCAGGGCGGCGTACAGCACCATGTAGAGCGGCCGGCCATGGCCGATATAGGTCGTGATCGTCGCCAGGATGCCGGTGCCGCCGTTGTTCGCCGAGAAGCTCGCCACGGTGGCGGGCAGCAGCAGGAGCGACGAGGCGAAGATCGGCGGAATCACGCCGGCGGTGTTGAGCTTCAGCGGCAGGAACGAGGTCTGGCCCTCGTACATCTTATTGCCGACCTGGCGCTTGGGGTAGTTGATCAGGAGCCGACGCTGGGCGCGCTCCATGAACACGATGAAGTAGACTAGGGCGATGGCGGCGACGCCCATGCCCAGGATGACGGCGGAGGAGAGCGCCCCGGTGCGGCTCAGCTCCAGCGCACCCACGATGGCGACCGGCAGGTGGGCGACGATGCCGGCGAAAATGATAAGCGACGAGCCGTTGCCGATGCCGCGCGAGGTGATCTGCTCGCCGATCCACATGAGGAACAACGTGCCGCCCGTCAGGGTGATGACCGTGGACAGGATGAAGAACGGCCCCGGCTCGATGGCCGCGCTCGAACTCTGGAGGCCGAAGGCGATGCCCCAGCTCTGGACCAGGGCCAGCACCACCGTGAGGTAGCGGGTGTACTGATTGATGACCTTGCGGCCGGACTCACCTTCCTTCTTCAGCGCCTCCAGGGTCGGAACGACCGAGGTCAGCAGCTGAATGATGATGGAGGCCGAGATGTACGGCATGATGTTGAGGGCGAAGATCGCCATGCGCTCGACGGCACCGCCGGAGAACATGTTGAACAGCCCGAGCACGCCGCCCGCCTGCTGCTGGAAGTTCCGGGCGAACTGCTCGGGATCGATGCCGGGAATCGGAATGTAGGTGCCGAGCCGGAAGACGATCAGCGCACCCAGGGTGAACCAGATCCGCTTCTTGAGCTCGTCGGCCTTGGCGATGGCCCCGAAATTGAGGTTCGCGGCAAGCTGCTCGGCGGCTGAGGCCATGGCACCGGTTCCTGAGTCACGATTCGCACGGGAGCGAACAGCTCCCCGATAAACTGAAACGGCGGCCACGCGCGAGGTCGCACGGGCCGCCGCTCAGAGGTTCGACTTAAAGTCGGTCTCGAGTCTACGCAACCACGCGGGCGGGCTTGCCACGGGTGGACACGCCGTCGCCGAAGGTCACGGTGACGGTTCCGCCGTTCTTTTCAACGGCCTCGATGGCCGACTTCGACGCGCGGGTCACCTCGAAGGAGACCTTCGTGGTCAGCTCGCCGACGCCGAGGAGCTTGACGCCGTCACGGGCACGGGCGCACACGCCCGCGGCGATCAGGGTCTCGACGGTGACGACCGCACCGGCTTCGAGACGACCGGCATCCAACGCCTGCTGGACGCGGCCGAGGTTCACCTCGTTCAGGTCCGTCGAGTACAGGTTGTTGAAGCCGCGCTTGGGCAAGCGACGATGCAGCGGCATCTGACCGCCCTCGAAGCCCTTGATGGACACGCCGGTGCGGGCCTTCTGACCCTTCACGCCGCGTCCAGCGGTTTTGCCCTTGCCGGAGCCGATGCCCCGGCCGACGCGCATCCGGTTCTTGGTTGCGCCGGGATTGTCGTGGAGTTCATTCAGTTTCATGATGCCCTCCCTCAGGCCGCGTCGCCAAGGACACGCACGAGGTGCTGCACCTTGCGGATCATGCCGCGCACGGAGGGGGTATCCTCCAGCTCGGAGACCCGGTGCAGCTTGTTGAGCTTGAGGCCGATCAGCGTCGCGCGCTGGTCGCCCTCACGGCGGATCGGCGAGCCGATCTGCTCGATACGGACGGTCTTCTGTGCCATCTGACCCTCCCTCAAGCCACTGCGGCTTCGGACAAGTCGGACGGATCGGCGTCACGACGGCGGGCCTGGAGCGCCGACACCTTGAGACCGCGACGGGCCGCGACGGAGCGCGGGCTGTCCTCGTTCTTGAGGGCGTCGAAGGTGGCGCGCACGAGGTTGTAGGGGTTCGAGGAGCCGAGGCTCTTGGCCACCACGTCCTGCATGCCCAGCGTCTCGAAGACGGCGCGCATCGGGCCGCCGGCGATGATGCCGGTACCCTGAGGAGCGGCGCGCAGGATGACCTTGCCGGCACCGTGACGTCCCTGGACGTCGTGGTGCAGGGTGCGGCCCTCACGCAGGGCCACGCGGACGAGGCCGCGCTTGGCGGCTTCCGTCGCCTTGCGGATCGCCTCGGGGACTTCGCGGGCCTTGCCGTGGCCGAAGCCGACGCGGCCCTTCTGATCGCCGACGACGACGAGGGCAGCGAAGCCGAAGCGACGTCCGCCCTTCACGACCTTGGCGACGCGGTTGATGTGGACGAGCTTGTCCACGAACTCGCTGTCGCGCTCCTCGCGCTCATCGCGGCGGCCGCGGCCCCCGCCTTCACGTTCACGTGCCATTCTTACACTTCCATCTCACTGGCGCGGGTGGCGGACCCGCTCGCTTGAATCGTCAGGACGGGGAACGGCCGAAACCGCTCCCCTCCGCCAATCTTAGAACTCGAGACCGCCTTCGCGGGCGGCGTCGGCGAGCGCCTTGACGCGCCCGTGATAGAGGTAGCCCGAGCGATCGAAGATCACCTGGGTGACGCCGGCTGCCTTGGCGCGCTCGGCGACGAGTTTACCCACCGCCTGGGCGGCAGAGACGTCGGCACCGGTCTTCAGACCGGTCCGCAGATCCTTGTCGAGGCTGGACGCCGCCGCGAGGGTCTTGCCCGCGGCGTCGTCGATGACCTGGACGTAGATCTGCTTGGAAGAACGGAACACCGAGAGCCGGGGCCGTCCGTTGGCCGCCGCCCGCAGCGCGCGGCGCACACGCGCCTTGCGGCGGTCGAGTGCATCGATTTTGCGTGACATGTTGGCCGGCCCTTACTTCTTCTTGCCTTCCTTGCGGAAGATGAACTCACCCGCGTACTTCACGCCCTTGCCCTTGTAGGGCTCGGGACTGCGATAGTCGCGGATCTCGGCTGCCACCTGGCCGACCACCTGCCGGTCGATGCCGGAGATGACGATTTCGGTGGGCTTCGGCACCGCGATCGTGATCCCGACGGGGATCTCGTACTCGATGTCGTGGCTGTAGCCGAGCGAGAGCTTGAGTGCCTTGCCGGCCATCGCCGCGCGGTAACCCACGCCGGTGATCTCGAGCTTCTTCTCGAAGCCCTTGGAGACGCCCTCGACGAGGTTCGCCACCTGAGCACGGGAGGTGCCCCACAGCGAGCGGGCCTCCTTGGTCTGGTTCCGGGGCTGCACCGAGACGGCGCCGTCCTCGAACTTCACGTCGACCACGTTGGGAACGACGTACTGGAGCTCGCCCTTGGAGCCCTTCATCTTAACCGTCTGACCGGTCACCGTGGCCGTCACACCGGACGGGACGGGAACGGGCTTCTTGCCTACGCGAGACATCGCCTTATTCCTCCAAGTCCAGGATCAGAACACCTTGCAGAGCACTTCGCCGCCGACGTTGCGCTCGCGCGCCTCGTGGTCGGCCATGACGCCCTGCGGGGTGGACACGATGGTGACGCCGAGACCGTCGGCGACACGCGGCAGCTCGCCGACCGACGAGTAGACCCGGCGGCCGGGCTTCGACACGCGCTGGATCGAGCGGATGACGGGCTGGCCGTCGTAGTACTTCAGCTCGATCGCGAACTCGGTGCGGCCGTTGCCGTAATCCGTGGTCGCGTAGTCACGGATGTAGCCCTCGGACTTGAGGACGTCGAGCACGCTGGCACGCAGGCGCGAACCGGGCGTCTGGACGACGTTGCGGCGGCGCTGCTGACCGTTGCGGATGCGGGTGAGCATATCACCCACGGGATCGTTGACCATGGTGGTTGCTCCTTACCAGCTCGACTTGACGAGACCGGGGATCAGACCCTGGTTGCCGAGTTCGCGCAGCGCGATGCGCGAGATGCCCATCTTGCGATAGAAGGCACGCGGACGGCCGGTGATGCCGCAACGGTTGCGGACGCGGGTGGGCGACGAATTGCGGGGCAGTTCCGCGAGCTTGAGGCGCGCCTCGAAGCGCTCCTCCATTTCGAGGGACTGATCGTTCGCCGTCGCCAGCAGGGCTTTGCGCTTGGGAGCATAGAGCTTGACCAGCGCTTCGCGGTGCTTGTTCTTCTCGATGGAGCTTTTCTTTGCCATTTCTCTCTCCGGTGTCCGCGTATGAGACCTAGATGGGTCTCACTGCCGGAACGGGAATCGGAACTGTGTGAGGAGCGCACGCGCCTCAGCATCGGTGCGGGCCGTCGTCTGGATGACGATGTCCATGCCCCAGGTGGCCTCGGCCTTGTCGTACGAGATCTCCGGGAACACGAGGTGCTCCTTGAGGCCGAGCGCGTAGTTGCCGTTGCCGTCGAACGAGCGGGGGTTCAGGCCGCGGAAGTCACGCACGCGGGGAAGCGCGATGGTGACGAGGCGGTCCATGAACTCGTACATGCGCTGGCGGCGCAGGGTGACCTTGCAGCCGATGGGCATGCCCTCGCGGACCTTGAAGGTCGCGATGGCCTTGCGGGCCTTGGTGATGACCGGCTTCTGACCGGCGATGAGGGCCAGATCGCCGGCGGCGACGGAGGCCTTCTTCGAATCGGCGGTGGACTCGCCGACACCCATGTTGATGACGATCTTGGAGATCGTCGGCACCTGCATCGGGTTGGCGTAGCCGAACTCTTCGATCAGCTTCTGACGAACGACTTCGTCGTAATGCTTGCGCAGGCGCGGGACGTACCCGTCAATGTTCTTCTCAGCCATCGATCTGGTCCCCCGTGGTCTTGGCGAAGCGAACCTTGCGGCCGTCTTCGAGGATGCGGAAACCCACGCGAGTCGGCTTGCCGTTCGCGTCCTGCAACGCGAGATTCGAGAGCTGGATCGCAGCTTCCTTGGAGACGATGCCGCCTTCCTGGTTCTGCGTCTGCTTCTGATGCTTCTTGACCAGGTTGATGCCACGCACGAAGGCGCGGTCTTCCTTGGGGAGCACCTGGGTGACCTCGCCGGAGCGACCCTTGTCGCGACCGGTGAGAACGACGACCGTGTCGCCCTTCTTGACCTTAGCGGCCATTACAGCACCTCCGGCGCGAGCGAGATGATCTTCATGTGGTTGCGGGCGCGAAGCTCGCGCGGCACCGGTCCGAAGATGCGGGTGCCGATCGGCTCCTTCTGATTGTTGATCAGAACGGCGGCGTTCTTGTCGAAGCGGATCACCGAACCGTCGGGACGCTTCACTTCCTTGGCGGTGCGCACGACGACGGCCTTCATGACGTCGCCCTTCTTCACGCGACCCCGAGGAATCGCTTCCTTGACCGAGACCACGATGATGTCGCCGACACCGGCGTATTTACGCTTCGACCCGCCCAGAACCTTGATGCACATCACACGGCGTGCACCCGAGTTGTCGGCGACGTCCAGATTCGTCTGCATCTGGATCACGGGCAGTGACCTTTCTTTGTTTCAGGCGGGTTTCCGCACGCGGACGGTATTGTCCGGCGGACGACGCCTGAGGGGGATCTGATGTCCCCGGCTCATATGACGAACCGCGCTATCGGTGCTTTCACACCGGCGCGGTCACCGCGTTCGAAAGGTGCGAGCACCCCTCTCAACTGTCGCGAAGGCATGCCCAATACATCAGCCGGCTTGCCGGTGCAAGGCCCGTCGCAGGAACCGCCCGAGAAACCGTCCCGCCGGCGATCCACGATGCCGTAGCCGGAACCCGGACGCCCAGGAACCCGAAGCAACCTTCCCGAACAGGATCTACTCTGCGTCGCGGACCCTGAGAGGGTTTGCACGGATGCCGAACGCATCGCCCGGCTCGCTCGTCGCATCGCGTCCGAGCCGCGTTCGGCCTACCGGGCACCTACAAGGACGCAGTATCGGTCCGGGCGCGGATCCCGACCTATGGCCTCGCGGACATCGTCGATTCGGTCGAGCCCTACGGCAGCATCATGGCCAGCGATTGGTGAAGGTGGCGCAGCGGGAAAAGCCGGCCGCGGCCGCTAAGACGGCGCCTGATACGGTGTCCGCCCGATTACCTTGGATCGAGCGGGCGCGACGGGCTCCCTCTCCTCGAAGGTGTGAGGACCCGCGATTCACCGCGTCACCGAACGGATCAGCCTGAAACCATATGAGGCGCCCTGATCCGGCGCCGTCTCGGACGGCCGAGAGGATCCCCGGGTTCGGGCGGAAGAAGCAGGCGTTCAGCATCCCGGTGCGGAACCCTTTCTCCGCCGGGCACAAAAAAACGGGCGCAGAAACCTGCGCCCGTTTTTGGTCGGTCCTGACGACGGGGTCACGCCTCGGCGGCGGGAACCTCGGACGCGGCGCCGGAGATCAGCTGCCAGGTCTTGGTCTTCGAGAACGGACGGCATTCCTCGATCGACACGGTCTGGCCGACCTTGGCGACGTTGCCTTCGTCGTGGGCGTGATAGTTCTTCGAACGACGGACGGTCTTCTTCATCACCGGATGGGTGAAGCGACGCTCCACCTTCACGACGACGGTCTTCTCGCCCTTGTCGCTGACGACGACGCCCTGCAATACGCGCTTCGGCATGGTGTACTCCTCAAGCCTGCGCGGACTTCAGCGTCTTCTGACGCTGAAGTGTACGGACGCGGGCGATATCGCGGCGGACTTCGCGGACCCGCGCGACGTTCTCGAGCTGGCCGGTGGCACCCTGGAAGCGCAGGTTGAACTGCTCCTTCTTCAGGTTCAGCAGCTCATCGCTCAACTGATCGGGCGACAGGGCGGCGAGATCCGACTGTCTCTGTGACGACTTCATGATCCCCTCCCCTCAGTCAGCGATGCGCTGAACGACGCGCGTGCGGATCGGGAGTTTGGCCGCGCCGAGGCGCAGGGCCTCCTTCGCGACGTCCTCGGCCACACCGTCGACTTCGAACATGATACGACCGGGATGCACGCGGGCAGCCCAGAATTCGGGAGCACCCTTACCGGAGCCCATGCGGACTTCGGTGGGCTTGGCCGTGACCGGAACGTCCGGGAAGATCCGGATCCAGACGCGGCCCTGACGCTTCATCTCGCGGGTGATCGCACGGCGGGCCGCCTCGATCTGCCGCGCGGTGATACGCTCGGGCTCGACGGCCTTCAGGCCGAAGGTCCCGAAGTTGAGGTCGAAGCCGCCCTTGGCCGCACCGTGGATGCGACCCTTGAATTGCTTACGGAACCTGGTCTTCTTGGGTTGCAACATGGCAGCCTCTCAACACCTTTCTAGGGCGACGGGGTCACGAACACGCCGTTAGGCGTGCTCGCGCCGGCCGCGCTCGCGGCCACCCTCGCCATCGCGCTCGCGACGGCCGCCCGAACGGCCACCCTCTTCCTGCGCCTTCTTATCCTGTGCCATCGGGTCGTGCTCGAGGATCTCGCCCTTGAACACCCAGACCTTGATCCCGCACGTCCCGTAGGTCGTGAAGGCGGTGGCGACACCGTAATCGACATCGGCCCGGAGGGTATGCAGGGGCACGCGGCCCTCGCGGTACCATTCCTGGCGGGCGATCTCGGCACCACCGAGACGACCGGAGCAATTGATCCGGATGCCCTCGGCGCCGAGACGCATGGCCGACTGCACGGCGCGCTTCATGGCGCGACGGAAGGCGACACGGCGCTCGAGCTGCTGGGCGATCGAGTCGGCCACCAGAGTGGCGTCGATCTCGGGCTTGCGCACTTCGACGATGTTGATCGTCACGTCGGCCTTGGTCAGGGTGCCGACGAGCTTGCGGAGCTTCTCGATGTCGGCGCCCTTCTTGCCGATCACCACGCCCGGACGACCCGAGTGGATGGTGACGCGGCATTTCCGGTGCGGACGCTCGATGACGATCTTCGAGACGGCAGCCTGCTTCAGCTGCTTCATGAGGGCGGCGCGGATCGCGACGTCCTCGTGCATGAGCTTGGCGTATTCACCCTTCTGGGCGAACCAGCGGGAGTCCCAGGTCCGGTTGATACCGAGCCGCAGACCGATCGGATTGACTTTCTGGCCCATCAGGTCCTCCTCACGCCGCTTCGGCGGTCGGGACTTCGCGCACCACGATGGTGAGGTTCGCGAAGGGCTTCAGGATGCGGGCGCCGCGGCCGCGGGCACGAGCGTGGAAGCGCTTGAGCACGAGGGCCTTTCCGACGAACGCCTGGGCGACGATGAGATCATCGACGTCCAGATTGTGGTTGTTCTCGGCGTTGGCGATGGCGCTCTCGAGGCACTTCTTGACCTCGCGGGCGATCCGCTTGCGGGAGAATTCGAGATCGGCGAGGGCCGACTCGACCTTCTTGCCGCGAATGAGCTGCGCGACGAGATTGAGCTTCTGGGGGCTGACGCGCAGCATGCGCGCGACGGCCTGAGCCTCGTTCTCGGGGAGCGCGCGGGGAGTGGCGGGCTTGCCCATGATCAGCGCCTCTTCGACTTCTTGTCGGCTGCGTGACCGTGGAAGGTACGGGTCGGCGAGAATTCACCGAACTTATGACCGACCATTTCCTCGGACACGTAGACCGGGATGTGCTTCTGCCCGTTGTGCACACCGAAGGTGAGCCCGACGAACTGCGGCAGGATCGTGGAGCGGCGGCTCCAGATCTTGATGACTTCGTTGCGGCTGGATCCGCGCGCGGTCTCAGCCTTCTTGAGGAGGTAGCCGTCGATGAACGGCCCCTTCCAGAGCGAGCGTGCCATGATGGTTACTTCTTGCGGTTGTGACGGCTGGACAGGATGAAGACGTCGGTCCGCTTGTTCGAGCGGGTCTTCTTCCCCTTCGTGGGAACGCCCCAGGGCGTGACCGGGTTACGGCCGCCGGACGTGCGTCCCTCACCGCCGCCGTGCGGGTGATCGACCGGGTTCATGGCGACACCACGAACGTGCGGGCGCCTGCCGAGCCAGCGGTTACGACCCGCCTTGCCGAGCGAGATGTTCATGTGGTCCGGGTTCGACACCGCGCCGACGCTGGCGAAGCACTGACCGTGGACCAGCCGCTGCTCGCCCGAGTTCAGGCGCAGGGTGACGTAGCCCTGGTCGCGCCCGACGATCTGAGCGTAGTTGCCGGCGGAGCGGGCGATCGCGCCGCCTTTGCCGATCTTCAGCTCGACGTTGTGGACGATGGTGCCGACCGGCATGTTGCCGACGGGGCCGGCATTGCCCGGCTTGATGTCGACCTGCTCGGCCGCGATCACCTTGTCACCCGGCGAGAGACGCTGGGGCGCGATGATGTAGCTCTGCGTGCCGTCCGGAAAGGCGATCAGCGCGATGAACGCCGTGCGGTTCGGATCGTACTCGATCCGCTCGACGGTGGCGCTCACACCCATCTGAACGCGACGCTTGAAGTCGACGTTGCGCAGGGTGCGCTTGTGACCGCCGCCACGGAAGCGGACGGTGATGCGGCCGAGGTTGTTGCGGCCGCCGGACGACGACTTGCCCTCGGTGAGCTTCTTGACCGGCTTGCCCTTGTAGAGCTCACGGCGGTCGACGAGCACGAGCTGGCGAAGGCTCGGCGTGACCGGTTTGAATGTCTTCAAGGCCATCGGTGGTAATCCTTAACCCGACTTGTCTCAGAGGCCGGTCGTGACATCGATCGTCTCACCCTCGGCGAGGGTCACGATCGCTTTTTTCACGTCCGAACGCTGTCCGCGAAGCCCGCGGAAGATCTTCTTCTTGCCCTTGGTCACGAGCGTATTCACGCCCGTCACCTTGACGTCGAACAGCTTCTCGACCGCTTCCTTGATCTGCGGCTTCGTCGCCTTCGGGGCAACCCGGAAAACGACCTTGTTCTGTTCGGTGAGGTTCGTCGCCTTCTCGGTGATGACCGGGGAGACGATGATGTCGTAGTGGCGCGGATCGGCACTCATTTGAAACGCGCCTCCAGCGCATCGATCGCTGCGCGCGTCAGCACGAGCTTGTCGCGACGCAGGATGTCGTAGACGTTGATGCCCTGGATCGGAAGCACGTCGATCATCGGGATGTTCCGGGCGGCGCGACCGAAGTTCACGTCGACCTCGGACCCGCTGATGAACAGCGCGCTCGACAGACCCATCTTCTCGAAGCGGGCGGCGAGGTTCTTGGTCTTGCCGTCCTCGAGCTTCACGTCGTCGATGATGATGAGGGTCGAATCCTTCACCTTCGCCGACAGGGCATGCTTGAGGGCCAGGGCGCGGACCTTCTTGGGCAGGTCGTGGGCATGGGAGCGCACGACCGGACCGAAGGCGCGTCCACCGCCGCGGAACTGCGGAGCGGAGGCGGCGCCATGGCGAGCGTTACCGGTGCCCTTCTGCTTGTACAGCTTCTTGCGGGTCCGGTTGACGTCCGAGCGGTTCTTGACCGCATGGGTGCCGGCCTGACGCTTGGCAAGCTGCCAGCGCACCATGCGCTGGAGCAGGTCCACGCGGGGCTCGAGACCGAAGATGGTCTCGTCGAGCTCGACGGAGCCGGCTCCGGCGCCGTCGAGGGTGGTGATATCGAGCTTCATCACGCGTTCTCCTCGGAAGCGGGAGCCTCGGGAGCCGGGGCGTCGGAGACGGGCGAAGCGCCGAGCTCACGGAACTTGCCAGGCTGCGGAACGTCCGCGGGGAGCTTGCGCTTCACCGCGTCGCGAATCTGGATCCAGCCGCCAGCGACGCCGGGAACCGCACCCTCGACCAGGATCAGGCCACGCTCGACGTCCGTGCGGACGACGCGCAGGTTTTGGGTGGTCACCCGATCGACGCCCATGTGACCGGGCATCTTCTTGTTCTTGAAGGTCTTGCCCGGGTCCTGACGGCCACCGGTCGAACCGATCGAGCGGTGCGACACGGACACGCCGTGGGTCGCGCGCAGACCACCGAAGTTCCAACGCTTCATACCACCGGCGAAACCCTTACCCGTGGTGGTGCCCGTCACGTCGACGAACTGGCCCGGGATGAAATGGTCGGCGGTGATCTCGGCGCCGACCGGGATCAGCTTGTCTTCCGACACGCGGAACTCGGCGAGCTTCTGCTTGGGCTCGACCTTGGCGACCGCGAACCGGCCGCGCTCGGCAGCCGACACGTTCTTCACCTTGGCCTTGCCGACGCCGACCTGAAGGGCGACGTAACCGTTCTTCTCGACGGTACGGTGGGCAACCACCTGGCATTGATCGATTTTAAGCACTGTGACCGGAACATGTTCGCCTGCATCCGTAAAGATGCGGGTCATGCCGACCTTCTGTGCAATGACGCCTGAGCGCATAGGTGTCTCCCCTCGCGCGATTTACGGTAAGCTCTAAATCCCCGCGGGACTTAGAGCTTGATCTCCACGTCCACGCCGGCGGCGAGGTCGAGCTTCATGAGCGCGTCCACGGTCTGCGGCGTCGGATCGACGATATCGAGGACGCGCTTGTGGGTGCGCATCTCGAACTGCTCGCGCGACTTCTTGTCGATGTGCGGCGAGCGGTTGACGGTGAACTTCTCGATATGCGTCGGCAGCGGGATCGGACCACGGATGGTGGCACCGGTGCGCTTGGCCGTCGAGACGATCTCGCGGGTCGATGCATCGAGGATCCGATGATCGAACGCCTTGAGGCGGATACGAATATTCTGACCGTTCATGACCTAAACCTTGGCGGGGCGATATCGGGGCGGGCGCGAGGACCCGCCCCTCTGTCGTTCCCTGCAGACGTGACCGTGGGACGGAAGACTACTCGTTGATGGCGGCGACGACGCCTGCGCCGACGGTGCGGCCGCCTTCACGGATGGCGAAGCGCAGCTTCTCTTCCATGGCCACCGGCACGATNGACTACTCGTTGATGGCGGCGACGACGCCTGCGCCGACGGTGCGGCCGCCTTCACGGATGGCGAAGCGCAGCTTCTCTTCCATGGCCACCGGCACGATGAGGGTGACGTCCATGGTCACGCTGTCGCCGGGCATCACCATCTCGGTGCCCTCGGGGAGAACGCACACGCCGGTCACGTCAGTGGTGCGGAAGTAGAATTGCGGGCGGTAGTTGGTGAAGAACGGCGTGTGGCGGCCGCCCTCTTCCTTCGTCAGGATGTAGGCCTCGGCCTTGAACTTGGTGTGGGGCTTGACCGAGCCGGGCTTGCACACGACCTGGCCGCGCTCGACGTCCTCGCGCTTGGTGCCGCGCAGGAGCACGCCGACGTTGTCGCCGGCCTGGCCCTGGTCGAGGAGCTTGCGGAACATCTCGACGCCCGTGACCGTCGTGGTCTGGGTGTCGCGGATGCCCACGATCTCCACGGTCTCGCCGACCTTGACGATGCCGCGCTCGACGCGACCCGTCACCACCGTGCCGCGGCCCGAGATCGAGAACACGTCCTCGATGGGCATCAGGAACGGCTTGTCGATCGGACGCTCCGGCTGCGGGATGTAGTCGTCCACGGTCTTCATCAGGGCGATGACGGCGTCGTGACCGACGGCCTTGTCGCCGTTGTCGAGGGCCACCTTGGCCGAACCCTTGGTGATCGGGATGTCGTCGCCGGGGAAGTCGTACTTGGAGAGGAGCTCGCGCACCTCCATCTCGACGAGCTCGAGGAGCTCCTCGTCGTCGACGAGGTCGACCTTGTTGAGGAACACCACCAGGGCCGGCACGCCGACCTGGCGGGCGAGCAGGATGTGCTCGCGGGTCTGCGGCATCGGGCCGTCGGCGGCCGACACCACCAGGATCGCGCCGTCCATCTGCGCCGCACCCGTGATCATGTTCTTCACGTAGTCGGCGTGGCCCGGGCAATCGACGTGGGCGTAGTGGCGGTTGGCGGTCTCGTACTCGACGTGCGCCGTCGAGATGGTGATGCCGCGGGCCTTCTCCTCCGGCGCCTTGTCGATCTGGTCGTAGGCCGTGAACGTCGCACCGCCCGACTCGGCCAGGACCTTCGTGATCGCCGCCGTCAGCGACGTCTTGCCGTGGTCCACGTGACCGATCGTGCCAATGTTGCAGTGCGGCTTCGTACGAGCGAATTTCTCTTTGGCCATCGT